>PKTW01000014.1 GCA_002868955.1 Desulfobulbaceae bacterium | reverse complement strand
TCGATATAGGCATACAGTTCTTTCTCATAGTCAGCCAGCATGTTTACCGGGATGGGATCGAGGAAGCCTCTGGCGCCTGCGTACAGGATGGCGACCTGTTTTTCCATGGGCAGTGGCTGGTACTGCGGCTGCTTGAGGACCTCAACAAGCCTTTCACCACGATTCAGCTGCTGCTGGGTCGCCTTGTCAAGATCAGAACCAAACGAAGCAAAGGCGGCCAGCTCGCGATACTGGGCCAGATCAAGGCGCAGGGAGCCGGCAACCTGTTTCATGGCCTTTACCTGGGCGGCACCACCAACACGGGAAACGGATAGGCCGACGTTGATGGCTGGGCGGACACCCGCGAAGAACAGGTTCGGCTCCACGTACACCTGGCCGTCTGTAATGGAAATAACATTTGTTGGAATATAGGCAGAAACGTCACCGGCCTGGGTTTCAATGATCGGCAGCGCGGTGAGTGATCCTGCGCCCAGTTCGTCATTTAGCTTGGAGGCTCGTTCCAGCAGGCGTGAATGGTTAAAGAAGATGTCACCGGGATATGCCTCACGTCCCGGCGGACGGCGCAGCAGCAGGGAAAGCTGGCGGTAGGCAACAGCCTGCTTCGAGAGGTCATCATAAATGATCAGGGCATGTTGGCCGTTATCCCTGAAATATTCACCCATGGCGCATCCGGCAAAGGGGGCAATATACTGCAGCGGGGCAGGATCGGAAGCACAGGCAGCAACAACCGTGGTGTATTCCATGGCCCCGTGTTTACGCAGCGCTTCGACCACGAGGGCGACGGTTGATTTTTTCTGGCCGATGGCAACGTAGATGCAATGCATGTCCGTTTCTTTCTGCGCAATGATGGCATCGACGCACAGTGCTGTCTTGCCTATCTGGCGGTCGCCGATGATAAGCTCGCGCTGACCGCGGCCAACAGGTGTCATGGCATCAACAGCCTTGCTGCCGGTATAACAGGGTTCATGCACCGATTTTCTGGCAATAACCCCGGGAGCAATGAGTTCGATCTTCCGGGTTTCCATTGTTTCAACCGGCCCCAGGCCATCGATCGGCAGCCCCACACCGTCTACAACGCGGCCTTCCATTGCCGGCCCCACCGGGACCTCGGCAATCCTGCCGGTGCGCTTGACGATGTCGCCTTCTTTGATGTGTTCAACATCACCCAGAACCGCGCAACCGACGTTGTCTTCTTCCAGGTTGAGCGCCAGGCCAAGAATACCGCCGGGGAACTCCAGGAGCTCCATAGCCATGCAATTTTCAACACCATAAACACGGGCAATACCGTCGCCTACCGAGATAACCGTTCCCGTTTCACTCAGATCAACCTTGCTTTCGTATTCCTTGATCTGTCCCTTGATAATTTGACTGATTTCTTCGGCTTTGATCTGCATTTTGCCTATTCACTCCCCTTTATGGTTTCATTCAAACCCGCAAGTTGTGTTTTGATGCTCCCGTCCATCACCAGATCCCCGACTTTGGCAACAATGCCGCCAATGATCGAAGGATCGATCTCGGTCGTGAGAAGCACCTTTTTACCTGTTATCTTTTCCAGGGTGGCCTGCACCTTTGCCTGCAGTTCACCTGATATTTCCGATGCAGCTATTACCGTGCCGCGGCTTATGTTCTGGTCGGCATCAACAAGGGCCTGAAATTCAGAGCCAATTTCAGGCAGAATCTCAGCACGCCTTTTCTGCACTACCAGGTTGAGAAAATTAGCCATGTACTGATCGGCCTGCAGCTCACCGATCAACTGCGCCATAACCGTTTCCCGCAATTCCATGGGATATAAAAGATTTGTCAGCCCATCCATGGCCTCGGGATATTTTTCCAGGAAATCACCAAGGACATTAAGCGTCTCACTGTAAGCCTTGCTTTTTTCTTCTTCCCGGCCGACAGCAAAGAGGGCCTTAGCATATCGTTTTGCTAGTATCGTCTGTCTCACTGGACCGTCCCTACTTTTGCGAGATAATTTTCAATTAATGTTACCTGATCAGCCTCCTGCAGGTTTTTTCTGATCAGTTCCTCTGCCATGATTACAGCCTGGCTGGCAACATCTTCACGCAATCGCATCTTTGCAGCAGCCAGTTCATGCTGGATCGCCATTTCTGCCTGTCTTTTGATGTCTTCTGCTGCCCTGTTGGCATCTTCTATAATGCGTTCTTTTTCGGTTTCGCCCTGGGTAATTGCGGACTGGATTATCTCACTTATTTCCTGGTCGATGGTCGCCAGTTTTTCCTCATAGGTCTGATAGGCCCTGTCCGCTTCAGCCTTGCGTTCTTCCAGGTCCGCAAATTGTTCTTTGATTGACTGCTGGCGGCCGCGAAGGCCATTGGCGAGGGGCTTTGCTAAAACCTTTATCAGGACTATCAATAAAACAGCAAAGTTAAGCACACGCCAGAGAAGATCCCACCATTTTGTGGTCGGGATTCCCCAAAAGGTCGGGCCGGCAGGTGTCCCATGCCCACCTTCGGCACCACTGGAAGCATAGGCAAGGCCGGCTATGGCAATTAGGGCTAGGGCGGTAAGCGCTATTGTAAATATCTTCAACCATTTACCATTGCATTTCATTTTCAGATAGACCTCCCCAATATTTTAGCAGCCATGTCAGAGGCAAAGCTATCTATCTGTCCTGAAAGCTGCTGTTGGGCATCGGTAAATTGTTTGTGAATTTCAGAGAGTTGAACTGTTTTGTTGGCCGTGGCCTCCTGGCGCACTTTTACCAGGGATTCAGCGGTTGCAGCCTGGGCGGTACTCTTGGCCTTTTCTATTTCTTCCTTAGCCTTGCTCCTGGCATCATTGAGCTTTCTGCTTATCTCTTCCTTCCTGAGCTCAGCATTTTTCTTGAACGTTTCAATGGAATTGGTCAGTTCCGTCAGCTGTTCCTTCCTTTTCGCCAAGACTGTCCGTACAGGCTTGTAGAGCACCGCATTCATGACGACAATGAGGATCAGAATATTGATGATCTGAATAACAACTGTAATATCAATGGTAATCATTTCATGGTGCTCCTTCTTAACAAGTGCCTGCTCTTTGGTGCATTAAAGCCTTGTGAATGAATGCTCGTTCATAAAATTAATGGTGCTTATCTAATGTATACTGAAGGGACTGTCAACTTTTTTTATCAATATTTCAGGCGAGTGATTGTTCAAATGTGAGCCGCAGAAAAAAATAAATATTCGCTTTATGGTAAGGGCTGCTGGGCTGCTATTATTTTGTAAACGGCTTCCAGGGCTTCATTGAGCTTATCCGGATTCGGCCCGCCGGCCTGGGCCATATCAGGGCGGCCGCCCCCTTTGCCTCCCACCAGTCCGGCAATTTCACTGATGATATTTCCGGCCTTATACCTATCGGTCAGGTTCTTGGAGACCATGGTTAACAGGGCTGCCTTGCCCTGATACTCTCCGCCTAAGACCACTATGCCGCGTCCCAGCTTGTCGCGGATCTTGTCCCCCATCTCCCGAAGTGTTTTAGGTGAATCCAGAACAACACGGGATACGACCACCTTTGTGTCACCAACCATTTTGGCCCTATTAATTATGCCATCGATATCGTTGAGAGTCAGTTTGGCTGTCAAGCGGCTTACTTCTTTTTCCAGATCTTTGTTCAAGCGTAAAAGTTTCTCAATCTTTGTATCAAGGTTTTCTGCCGGCACTTTTAAAAGGTTGGCAAGTTTGGCCAGCTGTTTTTCCCGGCCCTGAAAAATATTGAATGCCTCCGGGCCGGTGACAGCCTCGATACGCCGGACCCCTGCGGCAATGCCTGTTTCAGCAGTAATTTTCACAAGGCCTATTTCCCCGGTAGCCCTGACATGGGTACCGCCGCAAAGCTCCCTGCTGAAATTGCCAATGGAAACCACCCGGACCTTATCGCCGTATTTTTCACCGAAAAGTGCAACCGCCCCCGTCTTGACGGCCTCTTCCCTGTCAAGCATTGCTGTATCAAGCGGGGTATTTGCCCTAATTTCTTCATTGGCAATTGTCTCGATCGTCTCAAGCTCTTCCTGGGTAATGGGTGTGAAATGGGTAAAGTCAAATCGCAGTCTCTCGGGAGTCACCAGCGAACCAGATTGCTTGACATGATCACCAAGCACAGACCGCATGGCTGCATGCAGGATGTGGGTGGCTGAATGATTGCAGGCGATGCGTTGGCGTCTGCCCTCCGTTACTTTGAGCTCAACCTGTTCACCAAGTAACAGGGAGCCCTCGGTCACTTCTGCATCATGCAATATGACGCCATCAGCTACAATAATGGTATCCATGACTTTGGCTCTACCGTTTGGGCCGACTATTTCACCCTGGTCGCCTATCTGGCCACCAGCTTCAGCATAAAAAGGGGTTTCGGGGCAGAAGACAGAGACGCGCTCACCTTGAGTTGCCTTGCTTGCAGCTTCTCCTTCATGATCAATTACTCCTTTTATGACGGAGTGTGCGCGATGCGTTTTATACCCTACAAACCCTGTTTTGTGGCCTTTGGCGACAAGTTTTTTCACCCCTGCGGGCATGGCTGCCAAAGAGCCGCCCTTCCAGGATTTTTTGGAAAGGGCGCGCTGGTCTTCCATGGCCCGGGCAAAACCTGGTTCATCAATGGTGCAACCCTGTTCAAGCGCAACATCCCGGACGATATCCACGGGAAAGCCATATGTATCATAGAGCTTGAAGATGAAATCTCCGGGAACACTGCTGCTGCCTTTTTTTTGCAGACTGCTTATCTCGGTGTTGAGCATGGTAAGACCATTGTCAAGTGTTTCGCGGAATCGCTCCTCTTCGTTATTGACAACCTTGGCTAAAAGATTCGCCGCCTCTGCAAGGTGTGGATAGGCGTTTTCCATGGTTTTGACAACTTCTGCGGTAATCTCAGCCAGAAAGGGCCGCTTCAGACCAAGGGCCCGTCCAAAGCGCACAGCCCTTCTCATGATACGGCGCAGAACATAACCGCGGCCCTCGTTAGCAGGCAGCATGCCATCAGCCACCAGAAAGGCCGTAGCACGGCTGTGATCGGCAATAACACGCAAGGCAGTATCTACAGGGTCGTCCAGGCCGTAGCTTTTGCCGCTTAAGCCTGCTATTTTGTTAATGAGACCGGAGAAAAGGTCAGAATCATAATTGTTATGCTTGCCTTGCAATACGGCAGCAACCCGTTCAAGCCCCATACCGGTATCAATGCTGGGTCTGGGCAGGGGTGTCATCCTGCCCGTTTCATCCCGGTAAAATTGCATAAACACCAGGTTCCAGAGCTCAAGGTAGCGGTCACACTCGCAACCGATTGCACAGTCCGGCCTGCCGCAGCCAACCTCAGGGCCCTGGTCGATGTGAATTTCAGAACAGGGCCCACAGGGTCCGGTGTCACCCATGGCCCAGAAATTGTCTGCCTCTCCCAGGCGCACTATGCGGCCTTTGGGCAGGTCCTCAACTTTTTCCCAAAGCGTATAGGCCTCGTCGTCATCTTCAAATACTGAAACCCAGAGTTTATCCTTATCCAGCCCGAGGTTCACCGTCAGAAACTCCCAGGCCATATGAATGGCATCTTCTTTAAAATAATCCCCAAAGGAAAAGTTGCCGAGCATTTCAAAAAAGGTATGGTGCCGGGCAGTATGACCCACGTTTTCCAGGTCATTATGCTTGCCGCCGGCGCGCACACAACGCTGACAGGTGGAAGCCCGGGTGTAAGTTCTGTTTTCTTCTCCCATGAAAACCCGCTTGAACTGCACCATGCCGGAGTTGGTAAAAAGCAGGGTGGGGTCATCCTGAGGTATCAGGGAGGAGCTGTCGATTATTGCATGATTTTTGGCTGCAAAAAAATTGAGAAATCGTGAACGGATATCGTTGCCAGTCATAAGGTGTTCCCAATGGTTGTTCTGCAGAGCAGAAATATAGGAAGAAATAAATTATTTCAAGTGGGGCAGCATTGCCTTGAAGGCAGGGCTTCCTGCCTTGTGCAGCAGTTCATAGACTGCCATTTCCGTTGACCCGACAGTCATGCCCAGGGCCTGCATTCTTTTTATAGCCAGTTTGGCGTTTCTTTTCTCTCTTGAGGAGATGGCATCTGCTGCTATCCAGGGATGATAACCGGCTCGGAGAGCTCCCATGGAGGTCTGGAAGATGCAGATATGCGCTTCAGCTCCGGCGAGCAGAATTGTATCAACGCTTTTAGGCAGGGAGTTCATCATTTCACTGACTGCGGGATTGGCAAAGCCATTGAACTCGATTTTGTCAATACATGGAACACCGGATAACAGTTCCTCTAAATCAGGCACAAAAGGACCTAGTCCCTTCTTGTATTGTGTCGTTGCCAGGATCGGGATCGCAAGGGTTTTGGCGCAGTGAATAAGCAGGCTTGTATTGCGTACCACCCTTTCAGCCTTGTAAATTGCTGCCATGAGGCGTTCCTGCGGATCAACGATCATGAGGCAGCACCGTTGCGGAGTCAACAAATCGTAGTATTCATGCATGGCACACTCCTAACATAAAAAAATTGTTTCATTCTGTTCCTGCAATGGTGTAATCAACCGTAGCAACCCCTGGTAAACTGCCGCACAGCAACAGTGGGCACATCCCTTGTCATGCGGCGCGGTTCAAAGAGATAAACAATAATAATATTCGAAACCGAAGAAGAATTCCCTCGTGTTCTCTTCGTGTGCGCAAGGGGGCAAGAGGAGCTTCAAATATTGCATAACAATTCAGTATAGCCCCAACTTTTACTTTATCAAGAGTATTTTTAAGTGCCGGGGGAAAATAAATCGCCAAGGAAAAGCTGACAGGTGCAAGAGCTTCAATTATAATAGTTTTGGGACTTAGGCCTTGCCCAAAAAACAGTTTATTGTCATCATTAAGAATATGGGATTTCAAGATGTTTTACCATGATATTCACTATCCAGAAGGAATTGCAAACTCATGCTAAAAGACGAGATCATTGATTTTTTTGAGAAAGTCATGCCGTTTAACCGGCTCTCACGAGAAACCCTGGAGAAAATGACCGATGACATTTCCATGGAATACTATCCCAAGGGAGAGCAGATTCTGCAGCAGGACGGCCCGCCCAGCGAATTTCTCGGGGTCATCAAAAAGGGGGGTGTAAAGGTTTATCAGACCATAGAAAATGGTGAGGAAGTTGTTATTGACCTCAGAGGTGAGGCGGAGCACTTTGGCATATTGTCCCTGCTCAGCGGCGACCGCGCCCGGAATAATGTCATCAGCATTGAGGACACCATCTGCTACCAGGTGCCTAAAAAAACCGTCCTGGCCATCCTGCAGAACAATCCAGAGGTAAATGAATATTTTCTCAAGTCGTTTTTTGTCAACCTGCTTGACAAGACTTACGAAGAAACGCGCAAGGCTTACACAGGCGGAACAACGGGTGAGGAGTTGCTGTTCAGTACAAAAGTTAAGGATATAGTCCGTGCAGCGCCGAAAACCATTGCACCGGATATTTCCATTCAGCAGGCTGCGGTTGAAATGGCGGCAAACAAAATCAGTTCACTGGTGGTCGTTGATTCGGCAGGGCTGCCCCTTGGCATGGTGACAGACCGTGACTTCAGGGAGAAGGTTGTTGCCGAGGCCAGGGATGTGGCCAATCCTGTTAAAACCATTATGAACACCCCTCTTATTACCATAGATTCAGAGGATAACTGTTTCGAGGCACTGCTGAGAATGATCCGGCACAGGATCCACCATATCATTGTTTTGGAGGATGAAAAGTTAAGGGGTATGTTAACCAATCACGATTTCATGCTTCTCCAGGGATCCTCACCCACCATACTGGTTAAGGAGATCGGCCAGATTAGAACAATTGAGGAGTTACGGGATACTGCCCCGAAATTCTATAAAGCTGTTTCCTCCCTGCTGCGTCATGGGGCCAGGCCCCACAATATTACCGGCATGATCACCGAATTGCTGGAAAAAATTACCAATACGGTTGTTGACATTTTTGAAGAAAAAAACGGAGGATCCCCGGTGCCATATTCCCTTTTTTTCTTCGGGGGCGGCGGCAGACATGAATTGACCTTGAGCTTCAATGTCAAAATGGGTGTTGTCTACCAGGATGTTTCCTCACCCGAGCATCAGCAAAAAGTTGACACCTACTTCAAGCTCCTGGCCGAAACATTGAACAGTTCCATGCTGGCATGTGATCTCACCGGCAAAGAGCGGTGCATGAAAATGGAGAATATCCAGCCCGCCGCTACCTGGCAGGAACAGTTTAAAAAATGGGGAACCGGGGCCGGGACCGCTCGGGACAGGGGCTTCTTTGATATGCGTGCCATAAGAGGCGAGCATATCAGGGTAAATTCCCTGCGCCAGTATCTCATAAACCGTACGGCTCAGTCCAGGGGGCTCATGGAAGCTCTTGCCGCAGATACACTGCAGATAAAACCACCCCTGGGATTTTTTAAGGATATTGTAGTGGAAAAGGGAGGAGAGCACAAAAACAAGCTGAATCTCTATGAAAAAGGGATAGAACCCCTTGCTGGCTGCGCCAGGGTATATGGACTTGAGAAAGGAGTCATGCGCCGTTCAACCCTGGGGCGCCTGCACGAGCTTAATTCCAGGCATGGATTCAAGGTTGCAGAAGATATGGCCCAGGCATTCGGGTACCTCAGCGCCCTGCTGATACACAGCCAGCTGCGCCAGGCTGAAGAGGGAGGCTTGCCTGATAATTTCATCAATCTCGATGTCCTTACCAATTTTGAAAGAAAGACCCTCAAGGAATCCTTCCAGCTGACCGCAAGGTTGTATGCAGAAATTGAAGGCAATTACTGGAGTGGCAAGGTGCTGCCGTGACCTCTTTTTTTAAAAAAATACTGGGGCAGCCAAGCGCAGAGCTCCCGGGCTGGCTGAAGAGTCAGCAGGATCTCAAGAAACGGTTTGATCCGAAAAGCGGAATCAGCGAAACTGATTTTGTTGCCTTTGATACGGAACTGACAGGGCTTGACTTTAAGCAGGACTCTATTATTTCCATAGGTGCTGTAAAGCTTCGAGGCCAAACAATTCTCCCGGCCAAAACCTTTTACCGCTTAGTCAAACCCGAGTGTGAACTGAAGCACAAGAGTGTGGTGGTGCATGAACTCACCCACACGGACCTGGAATGTGCCGAGGACCTTCTTGATGTTATAGCCGATTTTGTGAAATTTATCGGTGGTGCGGTTCTCATTGGACATTTTGTCCATATAGACCTGAATTTTGTCAATAAACCCCTGCAGAAGGCATTTGGGGTCTCCCTGAAAAATCCGGCCCTGGATACGTCAACACTGCATGACTGGCTCTATGATAATGACTCGCGATTTGCCAGGCATTACAAAGGCATGACCATGAAAAGCGACCTGTTTTCCATGGCAAAAAAATATGGGGTGGATGGGGGCAAGGCACACAATGCCTTCAGCGATGCCTACATTACGGCTCAGCTTTTTCAGCGTTTCGCCCCCTTTCTGCCTGGATGCGGGATCAAAACCCTCAAAGAACTGCTCAAGATAGCAAGACCTTGAATACATTTTAGTCCGGAAGGGAAAAGACAAATTTTGCGCCTTCGCCCGGGATGCTTTCAACCCAGATATAACCGTTGTGATATTCTATGATCCTGCGGCAGATGGCCAGGCCCAGGCCCGTACCCTTGGGTTTGCCGTTCCTGAGGTCTGTGATCTGTTTGAATTTTTCAAATATTTTCTGCTGTTCATCGGGATGGATGCCGGGGCCGTTGTCAGCCACCTCAACCCGGATTTCTCTTTCCTTAAAGTAAAGGCGGACAGTCACTCTGCCTTCATCCTGCGGGCTGAATTTTGCCGCATTGGACAACAGGTTGATTACGACCTGGATAATCCTGTCCCTGTCAGCAAAGACCCTGATGGGAAAGCTTGGGAGCAGCTCGACAATGGCAACTGACTTTTCGTGGAACAGTTGGCTGGTTGCGGCAACAGCTTCCTTGAGTATTTCTGTCAGGTCAATGATCTCCATATGCCAGTCAGCCCGGCCGGATTCAATCTTGGCCAAATCAAGAACCTCGTTGATGAGCCTGGTAAGCCGCTCGGTTTCTTTTACCATGATGTCCAGGAATTTCTTGCGTTCCTCCTGCCCCATATCCGCGTTGTCATGCAGTATCTCTGAAAAGGCCCGCACAGAGGTAAGCGGGGTGCGCAGCTCATGGCTTACCGTTGAGACGAACTCGTCCTTGAGGCGGTCGAGTTCCTTGAGGCGTTTGTTGGCTTCCTGCAGTTCTTTGGTGGCCGCTTCAAGTTCAATGGATTTTTCCTCGAGCTGATGGCTGTATTCAAGCACCTGGGAGGTTTCGTCAATTATTTTCATAACGCCCTCGGTGCTGATCTCCTCGCCTTCCACCACGGAAGAAACCATGACACGGGCAGAGGCTGCACCAATGGCACCGGACAGCAACCTCTCGGCAAACTCTACGAGTTCGGCATCAGCCTGCATATCTTTTGTGAAATCGATCTTGTGGCTCCGGGAATAATTGGCAAAAGCCCTTTCAGATTGGCCCGGTCCAATAAAACGGGCCAAAAGGCCTTTTAATTCAGTGATCATGGCCTTGCCTTTCCACAGTTGTGTACCGCCACTGTGCCGGTAAACATCTACAAAGAGGGAGGCCTGTATCCGGTCCATGGTATTTTGTCTGTCAAGAAGAGAAATGATGACAAGAAGCCCGGCATTGACCAGCATGCTCCAGAAGACCGCATGGGTTATGGGATCAAACATATTCAGGCCGAAGAGCTGATATGGCCGGAGCTGTTCAATGCCGAAGGGGCCATACTCGAGAAATGAAAGAGGAAGCCAGCCTGATTTGGCAAAAGAAGGAAGCAGCAGGGTATAAAACCAGACAAGAAAACCTGCCAGAAGGCCGCTTACTGCTGCCCGGCGGCTGGCATCTTTCCAGAAAATCCCGAACAGGATAGCCGGGCTGAATTGGGCCGCAGCGGCAAAGGAAACAAGCCCCATGGTAACAAGGGTGTAGGATTCGCCAATAAATCGATAATAAAGATACCCGAGCAGGAGAACAGCTACAATGCTGAAGCGCCGGATGAAAAGCAGGACACGGCCCAGGTCCACCTGCTGGATGTCAAGCATCCGCAGTAAAACAGGCATGACCAGGTCATTGCACACCATGGTGGAGAGCGCAATGGTTGCGACAATAACCATCCCTGTGGCTGCTGAAAGCCCGCCCAGATAAATAAAAAGAGCAAGAATGTCCTGGCCTTCTGTAAGGGGCAGGGCCAAGACAAAAATGTCCGGAGCAACATGCCCCTCCGGAAACATAAGCATCCCGGCAAAGGCAATGGGCAGGACAAAAATGTTGATAGCCAGAAGATAAATGGGGAAAAGCCAGGCAGCCTTTCTGATATGTTCCTCATTGACATTCTCCACTACCAGCACCTGGAATTGCCGGGGAAGAAACATGATGGCCATCATGGAAAGAAAGATCAGGGTAAACCAGTTGGTGTAGCCCCCAGGTAAAACTTCCAGCTGCATAAGCCTTGAAGTTTCAGGATAGCGAATGGCCCAGTCAAAAAGATCAACCGGCCCGTCAAACATGATAAAGGTGATAAAAATTCCGGCAGCGCTGAAGGCCAGCAACTTGACCATAGATTCAAAGGCAATGGCGGCAACCATGCCCTCATGGCGTTCCGTAGCATCAATATGGCGGGTCCCGAAAAGAATGGAAAAGGCGGCCATTATCATGGCCACGGAAAAGGCATTGTCATTCCACAGGGAAGTCTTATGTTCCTCGATCATTGCAAGGTCAGGATAATGCAGCATGACGGTATAGCTGGTAGATACTGCCTTAAGCTGCAAAGAGATGTACGGCATGATGCCGACAACCGCAATGATCGTTACAAGACCTCCGATCAGAGAACTTTTGCCATATCGTGAGGCGAGAAAGTCGGCAATGGAGGTAATGCGGTATACCTTGGCGATGCGGATAATTTTGCGCAGCAGAAACCACCACAAAGCGGCCATGAGGGTCGGCCCCAGGTATATAGGCATAAAACCGATACCGGTTTCTGCGGCCCGTCCCACCGAGCCGTAGAATGTCCAGGCCGTGCAGTATACGGCAATAGACAGGGTATAGATATATGGATTGGAAATTATGGACTTGCCCCGGTCTGAGCGCCAGTCTGCGTAATATGCTATTGCAAAGAGAGTCCCCAGGTAACAGAGGGAAACCAGCAGTATGACCCATTCCTGCAGCATGTTACTCTGACTTCCTGCTGAAAAGTGGCGGAAACGATGACCTGGGCAGCTTTTTGCTTTCTGTTACAATGGCAATAAACAGGATGAAAAGAACCCAGAATACAAAGAGGTACAGATAGAGCACAGGGATGCCGTGCCACAGTATAATTTTATTGAAAAGAGCCAGCAGCGGGTAATTGAGAGCAAGGCAGCCAAAAGCGAAGAGCACCAGCAGCCGTTGAATCTTTCTTCTTATCGGGGACATGGGCATACCCTCTCAAGGTTTATTGCCGGCCTTTATTGTAATTGGCAGGGCAAGGCGTAAGGTGCTTTGCGCATTTTTCTGTTGCTGGCTCCAGATGTCACCGCCCATGGAATTGAGGATAGCGGCAACGGTTATTGCGCCAATGCTGTGTTGCAGTTTTTTTGCCAGCATTTTTTTCACGGCAGCAGGCGGTATAAAGGGGCCGGACCAGACAAAATCAAAATAAATAAACTGCTTATCGATATGGATCTCACAGGAAAGCCCGATTCCCTTTTGTTTATGTTTAATTGAACTGGCCAGGTAATCGAGCACTAACAGGAGACCGTATATGTCGACTTTTGTCCCGATGGATTGTTTGGGTGATACGACAACAGGTATTTTTTTGTTCTGCAGGTGACGGGCCACATATCCGAAGAGCACAACTGAGTTCAATTCTGTTAAAAGGTTTTGCGTCTGCATTATAACACGACAGGAGCCGGCAAGGGCATTGAACGCCTCTGTCAGATTGATCGATTCCTGCACCAGGACATTTTCAAAGGCACTGTGCATGACCGGTGACATCTCCGGGTATTCTGTCAGATTTTCAACCGCTGCCCGCAAATTTGTCATTGGGGCCCGAAATTCTTCAATCTTCATATAGAGTGGATTGTCAGGGATATGCCAGGCCGAAATATCCTCAAAAATGATGACAAAAGATTTTTTTTGAGCAGTCAGAGGCGGCAGGAAGCTGACCCGACAGCGGAAAAATTGTTCCTGATTACGTGATGCATTCATGAACTGCACATAGGGAAACGGCAAGGATTGGTTATTGGATTCATACTGGTAGTTTAGAAGGTTTAAGGCATGCTCAACAGGGGGCTGAAAACATAAACTGTACAAAGACTTGCCCTTGCCGAACGATTGACTTTGGCCAAATAAATCTTCTGCTGCCTGATTAAAGAGGGTTATCTTCGCATCAGGGTCACAGACGAGTACACCGTCTTTCAGTTCATGCAGCAGTGTGTTTAAAAGTGCTTCATGATCCATAGGGTCAGCGCGCATCAGATTTTTGGAAAGTTATTATCTACAGCAGTCAAGATAAGGCCTCATAACGAGAGAATAAAGAGAAAGAATTTCAGGGAAGTCAGGTAAGTAAAGTTTTTACCTTGTTAACGAGCTCCTGGGTGGCAAAGGGTTTTATTACATAATCATCCGCCCCGAGAGCCAGGCCTTTTTCCCTTTCCACATCCCGTCCTTTGGCGGTCAGCATAATAATTTTAATGTTTTTCCAGTCCGGGTGTGCGCGCAGCTCCTGGCACACCTCATAGCCATCCTTTCTGGGCATCATTACATCCAGGAGAAGCATGTCAGGAACTTTTTCAGCAATGGCTGTCATGGCCTCTTCGCCGTTGCTTACCGAGTGCACATCATATCCTTCTTTTTTCAAGAGAAATTCAAGGGATAAAACGATATTGGGTGCGTCATCAACTATCAGGATATATTTTGACATGGCAGCCTACCTTTAATTTTACAGGGTCTCACCCGGCACATAAGGTTAAAAAATATCATAAAAACAAACAAATCAAAGAGTTATGAGGTTGCAGGGAAAGCCAATCAGTAATTTTCCACTGGATCTGTTGAGCTGACTATAGCTACGGTTTTTAAAAAATATTGTAACTTTCCCGAGTTCGATGGTAAAGAATGTTAGCTGAAAGCGGGAGATTGCGCAACAGAGTATTAAATCTTGCCGCCGGGCAAGAAAATTTGAGCACGAACTGGTGCGCCAACCCTGAGGGGACCTGTGAATGGTGTAGATCCTGCCAAGTCTAGTGCAACAGGCATGGGGCAATTACACTACAGTATACATTGTCAGCCCCCGGAAAGCTCTTCCGCCGGCAAGTCTTGCGCACGTGACCAGTTGATGTATAGGGCCCGGCTGCCTGGGGGCCAGACTTTATCAGATTGTGCCAACATCAGTCATGAAAAATACCGCTTCATCTAAAACCAGCGACATCCATCCTGAACTTTCAGGGCATGCACATGCTGTGCATCCTGGATTTAACTCAGGAGACATACATACCGAAGAAACAGTCGCCAGAAGCCAGAAGCGGTTTCGCTATGCATTCCTGACAAGCCCTGACTCTGTCGCCATTATCAGGGCAAGGGACCGGACTTATACAGATGTCAATGAGATGTTCATCCTTTTTCTCGGGTATGCAAAAGAAGAGATTATCGGTAAGACTTTTACGCAGGTCGCTGCCTGGCAAAACCCTAAAGAACAGAAAGAACTGCTGAGCTCCATTGAGAAAAGGGGGCCGGTTATCAACCAGGAAACCCGTTTTATTGACTCTGATGGAGTGGTCAAAACAGGTTTGCTCTCCATCATGACCATGCCCCTGAACCAGGAGCTTCATTTTGTCCTTGCCATACGGAATATTGACGCTCTGCGCAAAGTTGAGGAAGCCCTTGAAAAAAGCGAGGCCCGGTATCGTGAGCTTTTTAACAATATGAGCAGCGGGGTTGCTGTTTTTGAAGCAATAAATGCTGGCAGGGAGTTTGTTTTCATAGACTTCAACCGCACTGCCGAGCGTATTGAAAAGCTGAAGAAAGAAGATATTCTCGGCAGAAATTTCGTTGAGGTTATTCCTTCGGCAGGAAAATATGGATTACCGGATGTTTTTAGAAGGGTCCTGAAAACAGGAAAGCCGGAATACCACCCCGTGGCTATTTACAAAGACGGTGTACTGCAAATCTGGAAAGAGAACTATGTATACAGGTTGCCATCCGGAGAAATAGTTGATGTCTATGATGACATTACCGAGCGCAAGCATGCTGAAGCGCAACTCTTAATGTATCAGGAAAAACTGCAATCTCTTGCCTCTGAGTTGTCGCTGGTGGAGGAGCGCGAGCGGCGTTCCATCGCCACAGACCTGCATGATCAGATCGGGCAGACGCTCTCTGTCATTAAAATGCGCTGCTTTGAACTGCGCAATAACCTGAAAGAGCCCAATTCACTCCGGCAGATTGATGATATCAGGGAGCTGGTTAAACAGACTATCCAGGACACCCGCACCCTTACCTTTGAATTAAGCCCGCCGGTACTCTATGAATTAGGCCTGGTAGCGGCCATAGACTGGCTGGCAGAGGAGTTTCAACTCAAGCATAACCTGAAGTGTACTGTTGAAAGTGACAAAAAGCCGAAACCATTGAGCCAGGATATAGAAATTGTTCTTTTCCGTTCAGTGCGTGAACTGCTCATAAATATCGTTAAACATGCCGGTGCGAAAAGGGTAAAAATAACCATCCGGGTCAACAAGAAAAATCTTCGCGTCAGGGTTACAGATGACGGCATCGGGTTCAGCCCGCAAACGAAAGTGACCAGGGACTATAAAGACCAGCAGTTCGGGCTCTTTAACATTACCGAAAGAATACGTCACCTTGGCGGCAGCCTGGAGATGGATTCCCAAAAGGGAAAAGGCACCATGGTAACCCTGGTGGCACCTCTGAAATCAACGAACAAGGGCTGAGGTATCAAATGGGTATTCGTGTTCTCATTGCAGACGATCATAAAATCATGCGGGCCGGTCTCCGCTCCCTGCTTGAAAAGCAGGCTGAGTTTGAAATCGTGGCCGAGGCGGAAAATGGCAGAAAGGCAGTGCAAATAGCCCAGGAACAAAAGCCGGACGTGGTTGTTATGGATGTTTCCATGCCGGACCTGAATGGCATCGAAGCCACGACCCAGATCATCGAAAGCCTTCCGGAAACCAGGGTTATTGCCCTGTCAATGCACTCGGACAAGCGCTTTGTCATGGGGATGCTGCGCGCAGGCGCCTCCGGGTACCTCCTGAAAGATTGCGCTTCACAGGAACTTGCCACTGCCATTCACCAGGTGGCAGGCGGCAAAAAGTATTTAAGCCCTGAAATTACCGGGGTGGTTATAGACGATGTTCTGCTTGGGGCCTTGTCAGAGGAGGTTGCGACTGCCACTTCTCCTTTGAGCGCCAGGGAGCGCGAGGTGCTGCAGCTTATTGCCGAAGGCTGGTCTACAAAACAGATTGCCTCCCACCTCTACGTCAGCATAAAAACCATTGAAACCCACCGCAGGCAGATCATGAAAAAACTTGACCTGCATAGCATTGCAGACCTGACAAAGTATGCCATCCGGGAAGGGCTCACCTCTGTAGAGTAAGGATTTGCTGCGTAACAAAGTTATGGAGCTGCATCCATCTCAAAAACCCAATACAAATAATATAAGGTTTTGCGAAGTGCAAAATCAGAGAATCCCTTATGGCTCTTTCATGCACTATCCTGTTAAATGTGTTTCAAATTAACACACTGATATGATATGCAAAAATGGTATGGATGGTTTGCTGTATTAAGGTGCATCGGCCGGCAACTGCAAAATTTGCCCAAGGTGTTACGATGTGGTAGATATGGCACAATTCATTCAACTGTCTCTCAAGGGAGACAAACTTGTAATTGCAACAAGTAATTAAGGTATTGCGAGTGGCGGGCCAGCAAACGAAAAGGAGGTGATAAAGAAAGACGCCCTGCTGCAGCAGTAAATGAAATCTACACTTAACTTGCAAGAATAAGGAGGGGAGCTTTGAGTACAGCAACTGTTTGGTTATTTATTTTTGTTGCCGCATACTGGGCCTACTGCATTTTTTGGGGGATTAAGGGCGCCAGATCGGCCAAGACCGCATCAGACTATTTTATTGCCGGCCGTACGATCCCGATCTGGGTGTTCGTGTTGGCCGCTACCGCAACAAGTTTTTCCGGTTGGACCTTCATGGGGCATCCGGGTCTTGTTTACCGTGACGGTTTCCAGTATGCCTATGCATCGTTTTATACCATCACGATTCCCTTTACCGGCGTTCTGTTCCTGAAACGCCAGTGGATCATCGGCAAACGTTTCGGTTTTGTAACCCCCGGAGAGATGTTTTCTGACTACTACGGTTCAGAAGCCATCCGGATCCTTACCGTTATCGTGGCCATGATCTTTTCAGTACCCTATCTCGGTGTACAGCTCCGGGCCTCGGGCTTTCTTTTCAATGTATTGACTGATGGTTTGCTGGGCGTTGAGGCAGGCATGTGGATGCTGTCCATCGTCGTTATCATCTACGTGGCATCCGGCGGCCTTCGGGCTGTTGCCTATGTTGATACCCTACAGTGCCTTCTGCTGGCCTTTGGTATCGCCGTTATCGGTATAATTACCTTAAACGCCGTTGGCGGCTGGGCAGTTCTGAATGAGGGCATCGGCAAACTGACATCACCGGACATTAATGCGGCACTGGGTACTGCAGTTGATCCCAAGAGGACACCGGACGGCTTCAGTCATTACATCGCTATTCCGGGTGTGATCCAGTTTGTTAAGTCAGGGCCATCCGCAGCTGGTGGCGCCTGGACCGGCATCATGTGCCTGACCTACATGTTTGCCCTCATGGGCATTCAGTCAGCCCCGGCTTTCTCCATGTGGTCATTCGCCAACAAAAACCCCAGACCTTTTGCTCCGCAGCAGGTTTGGGCATCCTCTGCCGGTATCGGCTTCATCCTTATTTTCTTCACGGCTATTCAGGGCCTGGGCGGCCACCTTATCGGTGCCGACGCTAATGCACTGACAGCGGGTATTGCCAAGGATGTTCTGCAGATCGGTGGAAACATCATGGAAATGCCGGGTAAGCAGGGCATGATCGTTCCCGCCCTGATCCATCTCATGGCTGATACTGCCCCCTGGCTCGTTGGCCTGCTGGCGGTGTGCGCCCTGGCAGCCATGCAGTCAACCGGCGCTGCCTACATGTCAACTGCCGGCGGTATGCTGACACGCGACCTGTACAAACGCTTCATTAATCCTGAAGCCTCCCATACGACCCAGAAACTGTTCGGCCGTCTCGGCGTTGTTATTATCTGTGGTCTGGCCCTTCTCGTTGCCACCACTTCCAAGGATGCCCTGGTTCTCCTGGGCGGCCTGGCTGTGGCTTACGGCTTCCAGATGTGGCCTGCACTTATAGGTATCTGCTACGTCCCATTTTTTACCCGCCAGGGTGTCACCATCGGCATGATCCTCGGTCTTGTTGCAGTAACCCTGACCGAGTCCATCGGCCAGACCTGGTTCGGTATCACGGCCTGGGGCCGCTGGCCATGGACCATCCATTCAGCCGGCTGGGGTATTCTTTTTAACCTGGGCGCTTGCATCATAGTCTCTGCAATGACGCAGGGCGGCGATAACAAGGAACACAAGATGAAGTTCCATGACTTCCTGGCTGAAACAGCTTCTGTTCTTCCTGCAAAGCAGGGATTGAAGCCCCTGGCCTGGATTGTTACCATCGTCTGGTTCATTTTTGCCATCGGACCGGGTGCTGTTATCGGCAACACCATCTTCGGCAATCCCAACGATGCCGCCACCTGGATCTTCGGCATTCCTTCCATCTGGGCCTGGCAGATCATCTGGTGGTTTCTTGGCGTTGGCATGATGTGGCTGCTCGCCTACCATATGGGAATGTCCACCATGCCGGAAAAAGACATCGTCGCTCTTGTTGAGGATATCGGTGATGTCAGAAAAGCAAGGCTTGATGTTGACAAGCCGTAACCGTTAACCCATAAATTCTTAGGGACTCCGTGACAACGGGCTTTTGCCCGGAGTCCGGGGTCCCTTTTTTTGAGTTGCATATGCTGACATTCTGGTATGGAGTGACATCCTTTCTCTTTGCCGCCGTGTTGTTTTTTCCGGTGCGTAAACTGCTGCTGGCAATCAACATCAACCGCATCCAGGCAAAAAGCAAGCGGGCGGTGACCGAGGAAGAACTGAAGATATTGAGAAAGAAGGTAAATGTAATTGCCGCCATCATTGCCGTGACCTTTGCCTTTTTCTACAACAAATACATGATGGTGAAATTTTTCAAGCCATAGTGTCAACCATATGAACAAAAAAATAAAATTTGATAAAAGGGCCGCCCCTTATATTATTGGGCTGCTGGTCATCATCGGTCTTATTTTCTACTGGCGGGTCGGGGTTGAAAAAAATCCGGGTGACTATAATGTAAGGACTGGAAACTATCGTCTCGAGGACGGCCAATACGAAGAGGCGGTGCAAGAGTTTTCAGAAGCGTTAAGGAAAAATCCTGACCATGCCATGGCCCGTCTTGGACTTGGCGTGACCTTTATGCAGACGGGAAAAGACAGGGAGGCCCTGCAGGAGTTCAACCTTGTGGTTGAAAAAAATCCTGAGCTGGCTGCTGCTTATGCAAACCGTGGCATTCTTTACGACCGCCAGGGGGAGCATGCAAAGGCCCTTGCTGATTACCGCAAAGCACTGGAACTGGATCCGGAAATTCTTGAAGGACCGGGTTTCCTTTGGCGTTTTATGCGCAATATCGATGAAAAGCCGCCGACCATCAAGGACAGGGCGGACTATCTTGAGGCCGAACTTGCCAAGCCGGAAGGAGAACGGCTGCTTAAAGTCCCCGAAATTGACGAAAAGCAACGAATGTATAAAATTGATGATTGACGTGGGTGTTTTTACCTAGTAATGTGGCGTAGGTGTTTATACCTAAGTGGAAAGACCCCCGAGCTGTTTATAAGAAAAATTTCAAGGTTGAGGACGGTGGCGTAGCCCTAAAGTGTTAATCATTATTTTGTGAAGGAGTTGGACTCATGAGCGAAAAAGACGAAATGGAAGTATCCGAATCCCAAATTGCGGTACACTGGCAGGAAGAGGATTATTATTATCCCTCAGAGGAATTTAAGGCCCAGGCAAATGTGAACGATAAGTCGATCTATGACCGGTTCAGCCTGGACAATTTTCCCGAATGCTTCAAGGAATATGCCGATCTGCTGCACTGGGACGAGACCTGGCATACCACCCTTGATACCAGTGATGCCCCCCTCTGGAAATGGTTTGTCGGCGGCAAGCTCAATGTGAGCTATAACTGTATTGACAGGCACCTTGCCAAAAACAAAAACAAGACAGCAATCCATTTTGTGCCTGACTCAGAAGATGAGCGGATCGAGCACATCACCTACCAGGAACTCTACACCAGAGTGAACGAGGTTGCGGCATTACTGCAGGACTTCTGCGGCCTGAAAGCCGGCGATCGGGTCACCCTGCATCTGCCCATGACCGAAGAACTGCCGATCACCATGTTGGCGCTGGCCAGGCTGGGTGTTATCCATTCCGTGGTTTTCGGAGGCTTCAGCCCGTCTGCCTGTGCCGACCGTGCCGTTGATTCCCAGAGTCGTGTGCTGATCACCATTGACGGCTACTATCGCGGTGGCAAATGGATTGACCACAAGGCCAATGCTGACGAAGCCTATGACATTTCCATGAAAGAAGGCCATGAAATTGAAAAAGTCCTTGTCTGGGAACGTCATCCAGGCAAATACGGCAGCAAGGCCCCTTTGAAGGAAAACCGTGACTTTTCCATGAACGAGGTATTGAAGAAATACCGCCGCGTCAAGGTAGCCCCTGTCTCCATGCCGGCCGAGGCGCCGCTGTTCCTCATGTATACCAGCGGCACCACAGGAAAGCCCAAGGGCTGCCAGCATTCCACCGGCGGTTACCTTGCCTATGCGGCAGGAACCTCAAAGTATATCCAGGATATCCATCCGGAAGATGTGTATTGGTGTATGGCTGATATCGGCTGGATCACGGGCCATTCCTATATCGTCTACGGTCCGCTCTCAATCTGCGCGTCATCGGTGGTCTACGAAGGTGTCCCCAATTATCCGGATGCCGGCCGCTGCTGGCGTATTGCCGAAGAACTGGATATCAATATCTTCCACACCGCTCCGACAGTCATCAGGGCCCTGCGCAAGATCGGTCCGGATGAGCCGGCCAAGTACAACTATAACTTCAAGCACATGACCACGGTGGGCGAACCCATCGAGCCCGCAGTCTGGAAATGGTATCATGAGACCATCGGCAAGGGTAAAGCGGTTGTTGTTGACACCTGGTGGCAGACTGAAACAGGCGGTTTTCTCTGCTGCACCCTGCCTGGCATCTCCCCGATGAAACCGGGCAGTGCCGGACCGGGCGCACCCGGAATTCACCCCCTTGTCCTGGATGAGGACGGTAAAGAAATAATGCCGGGCGAAGGCAAGGCCGGAAACATCTGTATCAAGAATCCCTGGCCGGGCGGCTTCCAGACCGTCTGGGGCAATCGGGAGAGGTATATTGATGCCTACTACGGCCAGTACTGCAAGGACCGCAACAGCAAGGACTGGCGCGATTGGCCGTATCTGGCAGGTGATGCAGCAGTGGTAGCGGCTGACGGTTATTTCCGTATCCTCGGCCGTATCGACGACGTTATCAATGTCTCCGGTCATCGTCTGGGAACCAAGGAGATTGAGTCCTCGGCTCTCAATGTCCCCGAGGTTGCCGAAGCAGCTGTTGTACCGGT
>PKTW01000038.1 GCA_002868955.1 Desulfobulbaceae bacterium | reverse complement strand
GTTAAAAAACACCAAAAGGGTGGAAATAGGGGTGGAATTTTATTTGTAAAGAAAAATAAACAAACAAGAGAGAAACATAACAATTTGTTTTTATTGAATTATTATGGTGAGCGGAGCGAGATTCGAACTCGCGGCCTTTGGCTCCGGAGGCCAACGCTCTATCCAGCTGAGCTACCCGCCCACGTTTGATGAAGGGTTGTTATATAGCACGGATAAATTTGTCAGTAAAGAGGAAAGGACTTCAATGGGTTGAAGACAGTTGGCAGTTGACAGAAAAAATTTAAAACTGGTATCTGCAAACTGACTGCTGCCGACTATTTGTTCAGACTTCCCATATACTCCTCCCATTCGATAGGCAGAAGCGTTTTCTTCTTGTTATTACAATCCTTGCAGCAGGCCACAAGGTTCTCTTTAGTGCTCCTGCCACCCCGGGCCAGGGGAACGATATGGTCCATGGTCAAATCCTTGGGTCCCAAAAGCCTGCCGCAATAATAACAGACACCGATTGCAAGTTTTTGCTGCCACCAGCGGCTCTTGCGCAATTTTCTGGCCTTATCCTTCTCTCGCCGGATTTCTGCTTCATCAATGCCGTCAAAATGAAAAAAATCACTCATATGATCTCACCCCGCAACTCCTTTCTGGCTTCTCCTACAAGGTACAAGGAACCTGCAATACAGATGAGATCGTTATTGCCTGCCAGTTCAGCTGCTTTAGCGAGCGCAGCCTTAAACGAATTTTCACAGAGTACACGCCTTTGAATATCTTCCGGCAGTAACTGCAGCATCTGCTCTGGCTGGGCTGATCTTTCATACTCCAGCCTGGTGAAAATTATGACCCCGGCAAGTCTGCCTAACTGCGGCAGTGAAGCGTGAAAGTCCTTGTCCGACATTGCCGCCCATACCAGGATCAGCCTGTCGTATTCATAGTCATTTTCCAGGGCTTCGCAAAGGGAAGCAACCCCTAAAGGATTATGGGCGCCGTCAAGGAGGTAGTGCAGGCAATCTTCACTTGTGCAATCCACCAGGGTTCCATCATTTCGAGATAGGCAAAAAGACTCCAGGCGCCCGGGCCAGGATACTTCCAGCAGACCGGAACGGATAGTCCCCTCATCGACTGAAAACCCGAACTGTTCAAGTATTTCCAGTGTTGCCAGGGCCAAACCGCTATTCAACACCTGGTACTTTCCTTTCAGGTTTGAGGAAAGCCCCTTTATCTTTTCCCGGAGCTGGCAGCAGCCTTTGCGTTTCATGGCCCAATAGTCCCATCTGCCATCCTCGGTCGGCTCTACGAAAAAATCCCTGCCATGCAGGAACAGAGGTGCCCTTAGTTCTTTGCAGAAGCGTTCGACAACGGACAGGACAATTCTTTCATCCTCTGTCTCACCGGTGCCGACACCTGAGATCACCGGCACGTTCTCCTTGATGATTCCGGCTTTCTCCCCGGCAATTTCTGCAAGAGTGTTGCCAAGATACATCTCATGATCCATGGACACATTTGTAATGACGCTCACCAGAGGTGTTATTACATTGGTGGCATCAAGGCGTCCGCCAAGCCCCACTTCAAGGATGGCCAGATCCACCTTTCTCCTGGCAAACCACAGCAGGGCCAGTGCAGTGGTAAACTCAAAGTAGGTAATCTGCCGGCCTGCCAATATGTCATGAATACGGCTGCCTTCCTCGGCAAATTCCTGTTCTGAGATATACTCGTCGTTAATGCGGAACCGCTCACGCACTGAAGAAAGATGCGGCGAGGTATAAAGCCCGACCTTGTATCCTGCTTTGGACAGCAGTGTAAGCAGGGTTACAGCGACCGAACCCTTGCCGTTTGTTCCTGCAACATGAACAAACTTCAAGTCTTCTTCGGGACTGTCGAGCTCCTCCAGAAACATCCGCATGCTCTCGAGTCCCAGCTTGATCTTGAAGAACTGGAGGTTATCCAGAAATGTCCATGTTTCCTTGTAGTTCATTTATTACTTGTCAGTTGGCAGTTGGCAGTTGGCAGTTGGCAGCATTGAGCTTTCAGTACTTAGTTCTTAGTTTTAAATTTTTCATTCTTCATTCTGCATTTTAAATTCTAAATTTTCTCCAGTTTCGCATAATCAAGATGCAGTGTCTTCCTGCCGTGCCTGTCAAAAACAATTTCCACCGTGCGCGTTCCGGTTACCTTGTCAACAGTGCCCCGGCCGAAAAAAGGATGCTGTACCGCCTGTCCCTGCATTAGGCTTGCAGCATTCCGGAGCTTGTTGCTCTTCTGCGAGACCGAAGCGGCCGACATGCTCCTGCCACCTCTCCGTCCCATGGCAAATGAATTCCCGCTTGAACTGTTGCCCAAACCCCCTACATGGCTATGCGCCCGCCCGGAAGAGATGTAGAGGCCAGGGGATATCGCGGCCAGAAATGGGGAAAGGGGAGCCCTGGAAAACTGGCGGTCAACAGACATTACCTCCCGGGGATACGTCATGAAAAGCCGCCTCTTGGCCCTTGTTGCAGCGACATAGAGCAGACGCCGTTCCTCTTCCCATTGCTCACCGGGCAACGCCTGGGAAACCGGGAATTTACCCTCTGCCAGGCTGATAATAAATACTGTGTCCCATTCCAGTCCCTTGGCAGAATGGACAGTGGAAAGTACCAGGCGGTCAGAAGTATCTGCAATAACAACAGACTCCGGCGGTTCCAGGGCGGTATCATCAACAAATGCTGCCAGGGTGTCGTAGCCGGCAACAATTATTTTAAGCTGTTCAATATCACGGCTTCTTTTCGGGTAATCGTCGTAATATATCCTTTCAAAGGTGGGCTTGTAGTATTGGCTGAGAATCTCAAACTGTTCAACAGGTGCCAGTCCAGGATCCTTGACTATTTGCAATACCGCAGCAAGCTCAGCCAGACCTTTGCGCCACCCGGGCGCAGCAGGATATTCTGCCAGGGCTGCAAACGGGTCTTCTGCTGACTTAAGCGCTGCCAACACCTTCTCAGCTGTTTTGGGGCCAACCTTATCCAGGAGCAGCAAAATGCGATTCCAGGAAAGGTTGTCCTGGTCGTTTACCAGGATCCTGAAATAGGAGAGCATATCCTTGATATGGGCTGATTCGGTCAGCTTGAGCCCGCCGCGTTTCTCAAACGGGATGCCCCTGCTTGCCAGTTCAATTTCCAGCTTGTAGGAATGAAACCCGGAACGGAAAAGAACTGCCATCTCCTTTAAAGAAAGCCCTTCCTGCTGGAGTTCCGCAATTTTCTTGGCCACAAATCCTGCTTCCTCACCCGCGTCAGCAGCATTGTAGAGTTCCGGCTTGCTGCCCCCTTCCACCTTGGTAAAGAGGGTTTTGGTATATTTTTCATCGGCCTGTTCAATGATGGCATTGGTCATGGAGAGAATGGGCTGGGTCGAGCGATAATTCTCCTCCAGCTTGATGATCCTGGTATTCGGGAAGATTTGCGGAAAGTCCATTATATTGCGG
>PKTW01000158.1 GCA_002868955.1 Desulfobulbaceae bacterium | reverse complement strand
TTTAATAAAAAGAAAAGAGAAATCAGTCTAATTTGAAACAAGCCCAGTATTGTTTACAATAATATTTTAAAAAAAAATGTTGCATTGACAAGGGTGGACTTTGAAATTATTGTTTGCTCCCAACCAGGAGTTGTATGGTAATATTGATAAATTAAAGCCATCCGTATTGTTTTTTCCCCGGATGCCGGGGCTATATTATATTGATCGGAGCACTAGAAAAAATGCCAATCTACGAATATGAATGCGCATCATGCTGTAATGTTTTTGAAATTTTTCAACGTATGACCGAAGATCCATTGACAACCTGTCCTGCTTGTTCAGGGTCTGTGAAAAAACTTATGTCCATGAGTTCTTTCCAGCTAAAAGGCGGAGGCTGGTACAGTGATGGCTATACAAGCAAATCATGTAATGGTTCGGGTTCCACGCCTACCGATACTCCAACAAAAAAATCCGCGGAAAAAGCTGAAAAAGCTACAGTTAATACCACGGATTCCTCAGCAGTCTCTAAAAGCAAAGAGAGTTGCACTGCAACACCCTGATCCTTTTTTCTTCAAACACCACGCCAGGTTTTTACACTCTGTAGCACCTCCTGCTTTCAGCATATGATCAGCATGGCATCACCATAACTGTAAAAACGATAACCAAGCCGTATTGCCTTGTTGTAAGCGCGAAGAATGCGTGACCTCCCGGTCAGCGCCGCAACCAGAAAAAGAAGCGAAGAACCTGGCAAGTGGAAGTTTGTGATTAATCCATTGACTATTTTGAACCTGTAACCGGGATAAATATATAATCCACACCAGCCCTGCGTCGCTTCAATTTCTCCAGTCTCCGCAGCAGCAAATTCTAATGTCCGTGCCGTCGTTGTGCCAACTGCCCAGACCCTTTTGCCGGATTCCCGGGTTTGGTTGATTAACTCAGCAGTTTCTGAACGTATTTCAACATACTCTTCATGAATTTTGTGCTGCCGTATGTCTTTGACCCGCACAGGTGAAAACGTACCATACCCGACATGAAGCGTGATCGGGGCAATCCGTATATTATTTTCTTGCAGTTTGCGAAGTAATGATTTTGAGAAATGCAAACCGGCAGTCGGTGCAGCGACTGCCCCGGGTTTCTGGGCAAAAAGAGTTTGATAGCGTTTGCGGTCTCCAGGGTGGTCCTTGTCATTCCTTCTAATATATGGCGGAAGTGGAATCCTGCCGCAGGACAGAAGAATATCTTCCGGATTTTGCCCGCTGCCGAGGTGAAAATAAAGTCGAACCTGCACCTTGCCATCAACAAGAAACTGCAGCAGTTCCGCTTCTAGGTCGTG
This sequence comes from Desulfobulbaceae bacterium, assembly GCA_002868955.1. Taxonomy (GTDB): domain Bacteria; phylum Desulfobacterota; class Desulfobulbia; order Desulfobulbales; family BM004; genus BM004. The sequence continues at coordinate 2,169 of PKTW01000158.1, read as the reverse complement.
GTTGAAAAAAAGGCGTGATCCGGGTTTTAATTTTTTGGAGCTTTTGATAAGGCCGGTTACAGTTATACATTGAACTTTCCCTGCATGTGATGGGCCGGCTGGTTTATGCACGGTATCACTCTTATTAAAATCAGGATATTCCAGCAAGAAGAGTTCGGCCTTCCCGCCAGTATCCTTTCTCCCTTCTAATCTTGCCGGGAAAACCTTTGTGTCATTGACAACAAGCAGATCACCGGGACTGAAGAAATCAAGGATGTCGGGAAATTTCATATCCTGTAAGAGCTCGTGGGGGCAGTCCAGAACTAAAAGCCGGGATTGTTCACGTTTTTCAGTCGGGAACTGGGCAATCTGATGTGGCGGCAGCTCATATTGATATGCTTCAATATTGAAATCAGAATTCATGTTTTTCCCATTTCTGTCGGGAGGTTACTAAAATTGGTTGCTGTGATGAGGAAAATACCCTAACTTTCCATATCGTGCCATATAATCAAGTATTCGATTACGAGGTGTACACATGTTCCTTATTGCAGTTGCCACTGAAAATGAAATAAAACCCCTGGAACAATTTCTTGCAGCAGTTCATCAGGTGGAAGTCCTTGTTACCGGTATTGGACCAGTTACAACTGCAGCCAGTCTCAGCAATTATTTGACCCTGCATGGTTCCAGGATCGATGGCGTGTTGAATATCGGCGTGGCTGGTGCATATATTAGATCGGGCTTGGAAAAGCTTGATATTTGTATGGCACGAGAGGAGTTCTTGGGTGATTTTGGCATCTGCATGCAGGATGGCATTCAGGATTTTGACCATGGTCTTCTCAAGGCCGGCAAACCCTTGTTATTTGATAATGATCTGGTTCAACGCTTTGAGAATATTTTAAAGGATCAGAATATCGAATTTAAGATCGTAAATTTTGTGACTGTCAATTGCTGCTCCGGCACAACAGTGCGCGGCGAATATTTACGGGAAAAGTTCTCTGCCGGATGTGAGAACATGGAAGGGGCTGCTGTGGCAATGGTCTGTAAAAACTTTAACCTTCCCTGCGTTGAGCTGCGTTGTATCAGCAACATGGTGAAAGACCGGGATGCTGAAAGCTGGCAGCTTGCCGAAGCCATTGAGAAAATTTGCATGGCAGCAGAGGTTGTAATGCATGAGTATGTCCATGGTGTTCCTTTCCATGAATAATAAGTGCACAAAAGAGCCTGACTGAATTGTAACAGGATTATTTATGAAGCAACTTTCCATTGGATTTTCTCCCTGTCCCAATGACACATATATATTTTGCGGGTTGGTCAACGGCAAAATACCCCTTGCCGGCTGGAGCCTGCAGCCAGCCGTACTCGAAGATGTTGAAACTTTAAACGAGTGGGCCATGCAGGGCCGCCTTGATATCACCAAGCTCTCTTTTCATGCCTTGGGCCATGTCCTGGACGATTATGTCCTGCTTCATTCAGGAGCAGCACTCGGTCGTGGGTGCGGGCCCTTGCTGGTTGCCGGTCAAAAAGTTGACCGGGGTGATTTTGCCGAAATGACCGTGGCTGTGCCTGGCAGATTTACAACAGCCGCAATGTTGCTGAGATTATATGGCCCGGCATGGAAGGATGTTGTAATGATGCGTTTTGATGATATTATGCCAGCCATTGAATCCGGCAGGGTTGATTGCGGAGTTATTATTCATGAAAGCCGATTTACCTACAAAGGCAGGGGGCTTGAGCTGATTGTCGATCTTGGCGCCTGGTGGGAGAAGATATCCGGACATCCCATTCCACTGGGGGGCATAGTTGCCAGGCGCTCTCTAGGCCCGGATCTCATTGTGAAAATTGACCGGGCTCTACGATCAAGCATTCTCTGGGCGCAACAGAACAGAGGTTTATGTCGGACATATGTTAAAAAATATGCCCAGGAACTTGATGATTCAATAATCAACGAGCATATCGGGCTTTATGTAAATTCCTATTCTGAAAATTTGGGAGAAGATGGGTTGGCAGCTGTTGAGTTTTTTATGCAAAAAGGATGTCTGACCGGCTTATTTCCAGAATATAACGAGCAGTCTTTGATCGCCCCATTGTGAATTATTGCCTGGCAATTGCCTGGAAAAAGCCAGATCTGGTCGATTCCACTCAAACATTGGCTTGACAAGATCAGCTATGGTGCTATATATTCGTATTTTT
>PKTW01000080.1 GCA_002868955.1 Desulfobulbaceae bacterium | reverse complement strand
GGTGGTTGACCTGCCTGACAATTGATCCGGAAAAGGCGCAGATTGACAGAGATGATATTATTACAGCATTAGAAGCCGAAAATATTGAATCACGTCCAACCTGGAAACCAATGCACCTGCAACCTCTTTACAAGGGATACGAGATAATTGGTGGTAAAGTCTCTGAACAGCTTTTTAAGAATGGCCTATGTCTGCCATCGGGCACTGCCATGGGTTCAGAAGACTTGCAGCGGATTATTTCTATTATCCGAAGATGCTGGTAAAAGAGGTAGAAGCAGACAGTTTTCAGCAGTCAGTTTGTAGGACAGGGTCGGACCAAGCTAATTGTATGACATGAAAGAAAATATTCCTCAAAAAAGGCTGTTTGAAGGGGCTGTATCGTTCTTTTGGGGATGAAAAATGAAACAAGGATATGCATCCCTGTCATATGGGAAATATTAGTAAGCGGACTTGCACATCGAGACTACCGTTCAACGGTCAATATTTAGTTTATCAGATTAAGAGACAGCCCCAATTCAAATACGCAGTTTTTCCAAGCGTTCGGCAATCCAGACTTTAATGATTGATTGACGAGGAACGCCAAGCCGTTTGGCTTCCTTGTCAAGTGAGTGGATCATCCAGGTAGGAAAATCAACGTTAACCCTTTTTTGTTCCTGCACCGGCCTTCGTGCTTTTGAAACATCAAGATATTTTGTGATGTCTTCTTTGTTATCAAATTTTTTTTCAAATTCTTTAGCTTTCATATAATTCAACCTCCTCTGGGCGGGATCGACGGACAGATATGATCCTGATCTTGTCCTTGCGGTACGTTATTATGCCTGACCAATGTTTATCAGAAATGATGCCGATAACAAGATATCTTGGCTCATCCGTTGTTTTTGCTGGTATCTCAAGCAAGTCAGGATCACCCCATAGTTCTTTGGCTTCTATAAAATCTATGCCGTGCTTTTTTTTATTTGCCGCACTTTTTCTGGGATCGAATTCAAATTCCATGGTATATAATTTATACCTCTAAGGTATGAATGTCAAGATATTGAAAAAAGGCAGGGTCGGACCATATTTAAATGAAGAATGAAGAATTAAAAATGCAGAATGTTTTTGTCTTAATACATTCTTTTTTGTATCAAACTGGATTATAAGAACATGACTTTTACTGCTGCTGGCGACGGGCAGGATGCTGCTGTCATCAATGCTTACCGGTTAACGGTAACATCAGTGTGTAGTGATGTAATGGTGATTCCAGGAAACCGTGCCGGAGATAAAATTTTTTGGCCTCTTCTGACAGCGCATGAACAACCAGTGCACGGATCCCTGCATGGTTTGCTGCCTTAATGGTCCGAATAACAGCATCTTTTAGTAGTCCCCGACCAATACCACTTTTTTGCCAGTGAGTATCTACCGCCAGTCGCCCCAGAACCATTACAGGAATTGGTTCCGGCATTTTTCGTTTAATCTTTCCTGGAGATTCTTTCCGGTTGACACTCCCGACGGCTAATGCGTAAAAACCGACAACCTGGAGATCTTTACAGGTTACAAAAGTTCTTGAAGCCCCGGATATTTCATTTTTCAATGCCTGGCGTTTCAGCCAGTCGTTAAGCGAGGCTGTACCACAATCAAAATCAGCAAGAATATGCGCTGCGGTAATTGGTTCCGGCGCAGTTATTTTTCCCATGGGGATATACTCGCTAACAAATCGGCTATCCTCTCATTTTCGGTGACAGGGTTACTCAAAGCGGTTTCAAATGCTTTGAATTTTTTTTGTGTCAAGAAGTAAAGCCGTTGATCAAGCAAGGTATTCTCGGCCTCACGGCACGCTGCTTCCAACATAAATTCTGATCGGGATTTGTTCTGTAAAGCGGCTGCTCTGTCGATCAAGCTTCGCTGTGTGTTCAGCGCTCTGATATTAATCGGAGCCTTGCGTGTTACAATTTGTGCCATTTTGAACCTCCTTTTTTGTGTACACATTAAATATACACCATGTATAGCGTTTGTCAATACATGCGTCGAGATCGATGGCAGGTATAGAATCAGGCTGATTTGTAAAATGCTATGCACCTAAAAGTCCCTTGACCTTTCCAGTCAATCAGATTATTATTAGAATAATAATCTGATAAATGAGGTAACAGTATGCATTCAAAAGAATATTTATCAGCCACCGATCTTTCCAAAAAGACTGCGGCAACCATTGATGCCTTGGAAAAAGGCCTGGCAGACAAGTTGATCATTCTGCGTAACAATGCACCTAAGGCGGTGCTGTTGTCCATGGATGCCTATGAAGAACTTATGGAAGAAATTGAAGACCTGCGCCTCGGTGCTCTTGCTCTAGCAAGGGCCAAAACATTCTCCGAGGAAAAGGCACTTTCCCATGAACAGGTGTCTGGTAAATTCTCAAAATGAAGTGGAAAGTACTTTATCACCCGGAAGTGGAAGGGGACCTTACCAGTATTGCTCACGGGGCAGCACGCCGAATTGTCAAAGCAATCGACCAGAAACTCACTACTGAGCCTTTGAAGTTCGGAAATCCCCTGTCAGGTAATCTCGGAATGTTCAGGAAACTTCGTGTGGGAGATTATAGGGTGGTTTACCAGGTCGTAGAAAACCGGGTCATTGTCTATGTTCTTGCTGTTGGGCCGCGCAGGGACAAGGAAGTGTATCAGGAAGCCGTATCGCGGTTATAATGACAAGGAAAAGGAGAAAAGTTTTAGGTTTTGGAGATGAAGGTAACTTGCGGTAAGCTCTTTAAGTCTCCATCAGAGGTGATGAGTCTACAATTGTTTTCGAGTGAAGCTGCATAGACAATGGCATCTGTCATGGCCAAGTTGTGCAGCAAGGAGATGTCAGCAGCCCGCAAGGCAAGGTTTTCATCAAAATGAATTACCTCGGAAATCTTCATATGACCAAAGGCGAGAAGTGCTTTCTCTTCCCCCACCTCCCGCTTCAGTATTTTATAGACTTCGTAAAGGACAATAGTTGGAACAAGTAATTCATTCTTATTCTCAAGATATTTCTGGTATTTCCGGGCCAGCACACCATCTGAAAACCACTCCAGCCATCCGCAGGAATCAACAATAATCATTAGAATCTATCCTTTTTATCCCGGTAATCACTAACATTGGCACCTGCGGCGATCCCACGTAATGCATTTAAAGGACGTTGGGGCAGCATGATGAGCATGCCGTCCTTTTCAATGACAGTAAGTTTTTGTTTCGGCTGGAGTTTCAGGTGCTCTCGTGCCTGCTTCGGTATGACAACCTGGAATTTGCTTGAAATTGTGGTCTGCATATTTTTTTCTCCTTATTTTGTATCGATAATAAAAGTGTAAGAAAATAATCGAAGTTTGTCAATTATATAAGAGGGTCAAAGGCTGCGGGGTCGGACCAAGGTAATTGGTTGACATAGAGACTACCGTTCGACGGTCAATATTTAGTTTATCAGAAATAATGCCGACAACAAGATATCCTGGCTCATCCGTTGTTTTTGCTGGAATCTCAAGCAAGTCAGGATCACCCCATAGTGCTTTGGCTTCTATAAAATCTATGCCGTGCTTTTTTTTATTTGCCGCACTTTTTCACGTCACTTTGATCTTGATTCTCTGACGGCTTC
>PKTW01000119.1 GCA_002868955.1 Desulfobulbaceae bacterium | reverse complement strand
GTTTGAGGAAACAAGTTTGTAGGCAGCCTCTGGATCGTCCGTTTCGTGATAACGAATTGCCAACTCCTCGGTTTCTTCCCTGGACAACAGTGGAAACTGGCTGATCTCATGAAGATAACGCTGCAACCCTGTATGACTGACAACGGGAAGATTTTTATCTTCCGGTATACTTACCAGTTTTTGTGGTTTTTGGGGTTGCTTCTTCTTCTTTGACTCTTTTTTCATGCTGGCACATTCTAATATAAGCACCTGAAAGGTCAATCTCTTTCCTTGCTGGTTCTATTATGAACCTGCGGCAAAAGTATGTTATTCTGATGACTTGATAAAAAGTTCTGGGATTAACAATGGGCTTAATTAAATAAAGCGATTAGTGACACTATACCTGCCAGTGAATTTTTTTTTACGATGCTGGTAATATCCGTTCTCTCATCCCGTCTTTATCTTTCCTGTTTTCTTCTTGTACCTTTTGTGCTAAAAGTGTTCCCCTGTTTACGGGATGAATACAGGAACCCTTTGAAAACTATTCATAGGCATGTAGAAAGTACGATTATTAATCACTTGATTGTCTTCCCGGAGCATTTCCTCATCCGCGGTACTACTTATGGCAACCTATTTTCATTTCTTTGTACATGACACAGGAATAATTATTTAAACATATGGATAATATCAGAAACTTTTGCATCATCGCCCATATTGATCATGGGAAATCCACTCTTGCCGACAGGTTTATTCAGATCTGCAAAATGGTGAGCGACCGGGAATTCCGTGACCAGCTCCTCGATGATATGGACATAGAAAGAGAAAGGGGCATTACGATTAAAAGCCAAACGATCTGTCTGCCATACACGGCTAGAGACGGCAAGGAATATATTCTTAACCTTGTCGACACTCCCGGTCATGTCGATTTCAGCTATGAAGTATCAAGGGCCCTGGCATCCTGCGAAGGTGCATTACTGCTTATCGATGCTGCCCAGGGCGTCGAAGCCCAGACCCTTGCCAATCTATACCTGGCCATGGAAACCGACCTTGTCATCATTCCGGTTATCAATAAAATTGATCTGCCGGCAGCTGACCCTGAGGCAGTTGCTCTGCAGATAGAGGGGGATCTTGGTCTTGATCCTCAACATATCCGCCTCTGTTCCGCGAAAACAGGCAAAGGGGTTGCGGAAATTCTGGAGGCGGTGGTCAACCTGCTTCCTCCGCCGAAGGGCGATCCGAAAAATCCGCTTGAAGCGCTCATCTTTGATGCCCGCTATGATGCGTTCAGGGGCACAATCATCTCCACCAGAGTCTTTCAGGGAAGCATCAAACCCGGAGATATTATCCGTTTCATGTCCAACAATACTGTTCACAAGGTTGAGGAGGTTGGACTCTTTCGGCTCACAAAAGAACCACAGAAAATGCTGAGTGCCGGCCAGGTCGGCTATATTATAGCCGGTGTAAAAAACGTTGGCGAGACCAGAAACGGTGATACCATAACCCATAAGGACAATCCCTGTTCCAGGCCTCTTCCAGGTTTTAAAGAGGTTAAGCCGGTGGTTTTTTCCTCGATTTACCCTATCTCCACCGACGATTATGAGGACCTGGCCGTAGCGCTCGAAAAACTCAAGCTCAACGACGCTTCCCTGACCTTCCAGAAGGATTCTTCGACAGCTCTTGGTTTTGGTTTCCGCTGTGGGTTTCTCGGTCTGCTGCACTTAGAGGTTGTTCAGGAAAGGCTGGAAAGAGAGTTTGATATTTCACTTATCATGACAGTACCGACCGTTCTATACCATTTTTATCTCCAGGACAGCACAAGGCTGGAAATTGACAACCCGGCATATTTTCCTGATCCATCAACAATTGCCAGGACTGACGAACCCTATATCAAAGCCGTTATCCTCTTCCCGGAGCGTTATATGGGACCAATCATGAATCTGTGCATGGAACGCAGAGGTATCAATAATCATTATCACTACCCTGCTCCCGGCAGAATAGAGTTCAACTGTGAAATGCCCCTGGCCGAAGTTATCTATGATTTTTACGACAAACTCAAATCCATCACCCAGGGATACGGTTCCTTTGATTATGATCTAGGGGATTACCGGGAAAGCGACCTGGTCAAGCTAGATATCCTAGTTAACGGTGAAAAAGTTGATGCACTGTCACAGCTGGCACATCGTTCAAAGGCGAGGGAAAGGGCTTTGCATGCCTGCGAGCGCCTGAAGGAGGAAATCCCGCGTCATATGTTCAAGATAGCCATTCAGGGCGCTATTGGATCAACCATTGTGGCACGGACAAATATCGCTGCAATGCGAAAAGATGTAACAGCCAAATGTTATGGTGGTGATATCACAAGAAAGAGAAAACTGCTCGAGAAACAGAAGGCAGGAAAAAAGCGCATGAAGACTGTCGGCAACGTTGATATTCCCCAACAGGCCTTCCTGGCAGTTCTCAAATCGGAGCAGAATTAAGCAGGCAGACCGGCAAACAATCATGGCATCATGCATGACATAATAGAAGTCGAAATTTTTAATAAAATTTTCAGCTCCATTGCCGAAGAGATGGGCATAATCCTTGGCCGTTCCTCTTTTTCTTCAAATATCAAGGAACGCAGGGATTTTTCCTGTGCAATATTTGATGCAGGTGGAGACCTGGTTGCCCAGGCTGCTCATATCCCAGTGCACCTTGGGGCCATGCCCATGACCCTTTCATCGGTTCTTGCCGAAATGTCCCTGCAGGAAGGGGATATTGTCATCACCAACGATCCATACAAAGGCGGCAGCCATCTTCCAGATATCACCCTGATTGAGCCAGTATATTCCGCCTCCCGCGAACATGCTGCCGCGGGTCCCCTTTTTTATGTTGTTAACCGTGCGCACCATGCTGATGTAGGTGGCAGAAATCCAGGTTCCATGGGAATGACCAACTGCCTTGCGGAAGAAGGCTATGTTATCCCGCCCACCCTTCTATATACACAGGGTTCCTGTAACAAAACCTTTCTGCATGATTTCCTGCATAATGTAAGAAATCCGGAAGAACGCCTTGGTGATCTGCGGGCTCAGACAGCATCCCTGAGCCGCGGCAAATTGCGTATCAATGAAATTCTGAAAAAATATCCTGCACAAGAAGTTTTTTCCACACTGAACCAACTCAAAAGGTATGCGGAACGGTTGATGCAGAATGTCATCAGACAGCTACCCAACGGACTGTATTCTTATACCGATTTTCTGGATGATGATGGCAGGAATCCAGCACCTGTACCCATATCAGTTGATCTTACAATTAATAATTCCACCATTGACGCTGATTTCCGCCGCAGCGCTGATCAGACAGACACTCCAATTAATACGGTCAAGTCAGTTGTTATGTCGGCTACAGTTTACGTATTCCAATGTCTTGTCGGTGAAGGGCATCCGATTAACCAGGGTACATACCGTCCTCTGCAGATCAAAACCCGGCCTGGTTCCGTTGTTGATCCTAATAAACCGGCTCCTGTTGCAGCCGGTAATGTTGAAACTTCGCAGAGAATTGTTGATGTCCTTCTTGGTGCCTTGGCACAAGCCGTTCCTGAATTGATCCCCGCAGCCAGCAGCGGCTCCATGAACAACATTGCAATCGGCGGGGAAAAAAAACCAATGGGAGAGGAGTTTTCCTATTATGAGACAATCGGCGGCGGCATGGGGGGACGCCCGACATTAAATGGGCTCAGTGGCATCCACACCCATATGACCAATACCATGAACACTCCGATTGAGGCCCTGGAACATACCTATCCGCTCCTGGTTGAACAGTATGGCCTGCATTATGGTTCCGGCGGAGAGGGACTGCACAGGGGCGGTGACGGAATAATAAGATCGTACCGGTTTATTAAAAAAGCCCGCGTCTCGCTTCTTACGGAGAGACGGAAATTGGCACCCTATGGTTTGGCCGGGGGAAAAAATGGACTGACAGGCAAAAACCTACTCATACGAGCAAAAAAGAAAAAAAAACTTGGTGGTAAGCTGGTATTTGAAGCCGAAGCTAATGACCTTTTGGTCATCAAGACTCCTGGCGGTGGTGGATGGGGGCGGACCACCGGGTGAGATGGCCCGCCCCTCAAATGAGACTTAAATAAATTACCGGGGGACCATCAATCAGGCAATAAGACTCGCGCTTTTTTGCTTCATTATGGTCTGCATTTCCTGTTTGGTGAGAACAGTGTTTTCAGCTTTGAGCATGTACACAATACAGTCCTGGCAGATATTGAAAGCCTTTCTGTAGTCGTCCATTTCGCTGGCAATTTCCCAGCAGTTTAAGTCGGGATGTTTTCTCGCTGGACAATCATCCGTGCCCTCACATTTCATGATTTCCCAACAGGGCAAGTCGCTATTTGTTACCATTTACAATCCCCCTTGCTTAAAGTAACAACCAAATTGAAGCCTAACCTTGTAAATTGTCTAACCTAATTTTTCTGAAATTTCGGCGAAAAAATAATTAACCACTAAACAAGAAAGCTGTCAAGTGCTTGTAAAAGATTATCCCGACCCATCCCCGTTTTAGCTGAAAACATCAGTCTGTCTGACTTTGTCACCCCAAAACCGGCATCAAGGACTGCCGCGTTTTTACTGCGTTGGTTGGCTGAAAGTTTATCCGCCTTGGTATAGACAAGCAAAAAGGGCACTCCAACGCTTCGCAGCCAATCTACCAACTGCAGGTCGACAATCTTGAGTTCATGGCGCAGATCGACAATGACAACCACGCATTTCAAATTTTTCCTGGTTTCAAGGTACGCGGTTATCAGGTCCTGCCAGGCCGCCTGCGTTTTTTTGGAAACCCTGGCATAGCCATACCCTGGCAGATCCACGAGATAGATACAGTTATCCAGCAGGAAAAAATTAAGACTCTGGGTCTTCCCAGGTTTGGCGCTGATCTTGACCAGATTCCTGCGCTTGATGAGCCGGTTTAGCAGACTTGATTTGCCGACATTGGAACGGCCGGCAAAGGCAATTTCCGGAATCTCCGGCGCTGGAAGCTGCTTGAGATCAAAAACGCTTATGAGAAACCTGATATCTGAAAAACTCTGACTGGAAATAACCGTCACTGTTATAAATTCCTTGTGAGAGCAGGAAAGATTAAAATGGTCGCCGCAAAATATTCTATATGACCTTATTCAGTCCATATTCTATAATACCCTCGACTCCGCCTTTAATGAGCTTTGGTATCAACTCACGCACCTGATGCTCGGAAATAACCGTCTCGACCGAATACCAGTCCTTATTGTAGAGATTGGCTATAGTCGGCGCATTCAGGCTCGGTAGAATTGAGATAATCTGATCAAGCAGGCCGGCCGGAACATTCATCTTTAGACCTACTATCTTGTCAGCCCTGAGTGCGCCCTGCAGGAGAAGAACTATATTCTCTATTTTTTCCCTTTTCCATGGGTCTTCCCAGGCATTTTTGTTGGCAATAAATTGTGTGTTTGATGTCATCATCTCATAGATGATGCGTAAGCCATGCGCCCGGATAGTACTTTCCGTTTCCGTCACCTCAACAATGGCATCCGCCAAGCCTGAAACAACCTTTGCCTCTGTGGCTCCCCATGAAAATTCAATCTCTACGTTTATGTTTTTTCCCCTAAAGAACTTACGTGTATAATTCACAAGTTCTGTGGCGACCTTTTTCCCTTCAAGATCTTCAAGTTTTTCAATCGGGGAATCACCTGGAACCGCAACAACCCAGCGGGTCGGTCTCTTGCTGACTTTTGAATAGACCAGATCGGCAACGACAATAACATCGGATTCGTTTTCAAGAATCCAGTCCTTGCCGGTAATACCGGCATCAATTACGCCCTGCTCAACATAGCGTGACATTTCCTGGGCCCGGCAGATAGAACAGGCCAGCTCTTCATCATCAATCTCCGGGAAATAGCTGCGCTTGGAAAGCTTTATACGCCAGCCTGATTTCTCAAATAGTTCAATCGTGGCTTTTTCAAGGCTTCCTTTTGGAATTCCTAATTTCAATATGCTCATTTTTTATATACCTCTTCAGGATCAAATACGGGTTTGTCAAATGTTTCAAATCCTGCCCCTGACACCTGCTTAAAAAAACAACTGCGGTGCCCCGTATGACAGGCTGCCCCGCCAAGTTGTTCAACCAGGTATATGACGGTATCAGCATCACAGTCGACAAGTATTTTTTTTACAAGCTGATGATGTCCGGAGGTTTCTCCCTTTAGCCACAGTTTGTTTCTGGAGCGGCTCCAATAATGGGCCTTGCCTGATTTCAGGGTCTGTTCCCAGGCAAGCTTGTTTATGTAGGCCAGCATCAGTACCTCCTTCGTCGCAAAGTCCTGTGCTATTGCCGGCAATAACCCGTTACCCTTTTCAAATTGCAAAGTCGGCATAGTACCCCCTTCTTTGTTTACTTCTTCTGAATCACTGCTGTCCTTTTCTCCACCCATGAAATAAATAATACATGCTGTCCGGAATTTACAGTACTCCTGCGGGTGGTTGCATTGAGCATTCTCCTCACTCACCTTTTCGTTATATTTCTCGCAAAAAAGCTCCATTATTTTATACTATGATATTCTTGCCTTGCAAAGCGCCATTTAACTGAAATTATTCCCATATTTCAGCCTGGGGTTTGCGACCCAGAACCTGCCCGTTCTTCCGAGGGCGACACGGTAGCATATTTCCCATGAAATCTCTACCATTACCTTGGCAGTATCCAATATGAAAATATTGTCTGAGACCAACAAATAAAATGGATCATAAAATACTGCTTGACACAGAACGTTTTTCATAATTTCCTAGACCTGGTCGGTACTACTTTCTCCAGATGCTGTAAATGATACTTTTATCATTGGATCTTGTCGGATTACAAAACAGATATGCAAGTAAGGATAATGCCATGAAAAAAGTACAGGCTGGTGATCATGTCATCATAGAGTATGAGGGTATGCTTGAGGATGACGTCATAGTCGAAAGCTCTTCAGATAACGGTCCGTGCGAATTTGAAGTCGGTGCGGGCTTCATGCCGCCAGGCTTTGAAAAGGCACTCATCGGCATGGTTGAGGGTGAAGAAAAGTCTGTAATTCTGCCGCCTGCCGAAGCTTTCGGTTACAAGGATAACAAACTGCTCCACACGGTCAGGAGAGATGTTTTTGGAAAAAACATCGAGCCCAAACCCGGCATGGTGCTTGGAATGTCTCTTGAAAATGAAGGCAAAAACGAGAAAATTCCTGCACTGGTGACCGCTGTTAACGGCGAGGATGTAACCATTGATTTCAACCATCCACTGGCAGGCAAAACCATCAGCTATAAGCTGACGCTGAAGGCAATCAACAAAAAATAGCCGGAGATATCCAATGACAAATGAAATTGTTTGGGAAAAAAATATGGATAGTGCAATTGCACGGGCTCGTACACAAAAACTGCCGGTCCTGCTTTTTTTCCATAATCCCGGCTGAATAGGCTGCCAGCAGATGGATGCAGTTACGTATCCAGATGAAAAGGTTATAGCTTTTGTGCAGGATTTTTATATTCCCCTGCAGATTCCATTTGACGCAAAGCCCCTGTCCTCGGACTTTAATATCAAATGGACTCCAACTTTAATCACTCTTGGGAGTGACAAGAGAGAACACCATCGAACAGTAGGCTTTCTGGACCCCGATGCCTTTATTGCCAGTTCACTGCTCGGAATCGGCAAGTACCATTTTGATAACGATCAATATGTGGAGGCCCTCACGTTTTTTGAAAAAATAATTTCTGAGCAATCTCAAAGTGATAGCGTTGCAGAAGCACTTTTTCTCCGGGGTGTCTCACTTTATAAGAACAGTGGCGCCCCTAAACCTTTAAAAGAGGCTTACGAAACGCTTAGCTCCCAGTTTCCTAACAGTGAATGGACAAAGAGAGCTTATCCTTACCGGCTGCTGTAAGAACAAAATAAGGGGCTCCACTCAGTTAGCCCCTTATTTTAATGTGATCTTTAAACCCTTAACCCCAGCAATAGACCAAGAAAATTTATCCTCTTTCGCATAGCTACTTGGTGGATATTTCAGTTCTGAAAACGAAAAATCCTCCTTTCCGCCAGGTTGAATCAACAACCATTCTAATTCTATTATTTCTATTCCAGGATTTTCCTTATGATCAACAAATAATTGCACATACGTTACTACATAATCCAGCGATTTATTTTCAAGATAACCCGCAAAAGCATATTTTTCAGTATAGGAATCATATTCATAGGCTACTTTCACGCCTAAATCAATTGCACCGGCAATATCTTGTTGATGTTTTATTAGACATAATTTTTGTAGTACAGAGTCGTTTAGTCCTTGTTTTCTGTTATTTTCAAGACATTTACTAAATTCAATTAAAGTGCCCTTATATATTCTGCTTTCAATAAATTTGGAATTTTGCTCATACGATGCGATAAAAATGAAAAGAACAAAAAATATTAATAAATATTTTATAATGTTCATAATCTTTATCCGTTTTATTTTATGAGAGTTGCTTTCTTCCGGGCTTGAATAATATATACCACTACACATTTTTCTTGAATGCCCTCTGCATCCATATCTGTATCCAAAAGAATTACGTTAATAAATAATTAATATATAAAAGTTTTACTTAATAGCATATACTTTTTCATTTCAACATAATTTAAAACTATTGCAAAAAAGCAATTAATAACTTTTTGTGAAAAATTGGGAACGGTTAAAGATCACCTTAGCTATTTTAACTTTTCGCGGCAGTGAAATGGTCGTATCCCTGAAATGAGACTTCTTCCCTGTTCAAACTATCTAACAAAAAAACTCCCGGGTCTTCGATTATTTTTCCAATGCAAAAAATTCCCGGTTTATTTTTTTCAATGACCAGATTATACAGATCTTCTTCATGATCAGGAGAAACAGTGAATAGCAGTTGGTAGTCCTCCCCGCCTTTCAAAACCCAATCGAGAACCGGTTTTTCTAACTTCCCTGCTGCGGCAGTCAATTGTTCAGAAACAGGGAGGTCTTTTTTGAAAATCTCTGCACCTGTCCCGCTTTCTGCACAAATATGGGCCAGGTCGGTTGCCAGGCCGTCAGAAATATCTATCATCGCATGAACCAGACCACTTTCTGCCAGCATTTTACCAAGCTGCACATGAGGCTCCGGATCGAGGTGGGCCTTGAACAATTGCTGCCACTGCCCTAAACCCTGATTCGATAAACCAGACTGGCATAAAGCCAGTCCTGCTGCAGCATCTCCGAGGAAACCGCTGACAAATACAAGATCACCTTTTACTGCACCGGAACGATAACAGATACTATTCTCGGCAGCCTCACCTATGATGGTTACGCTTATGCTGAGATCATTGGAGCTTTTAACCGTGTCCCCACCCACCAGAAGGGTACCATATTGCTGCAGTATCGCATAGAATCCAGCCAGGAAATCATCCAGCCACGCAGGGGCTGACCCGGGAAATGCCATGCTTAACAGGGCAAAACGTGGGTGTCCGCCCATTGCCGCTATATCACTTATATTTACTGCTCCAGTTTTTCTGCCCAGTAAAAACGGGGGATGCCAGCCAAGGTCAAAATGCACACCTTCTACCAGTGTATCGGTGGTTACCAGAAAACAACTTTTGTCATCTTTACGGAGCACTGCACAATCATCGCCGATTCCTTTAATAACAGGGCTGTCCGCAGGAAATCCAAAGATGTTACTAATATGTTTTATAATAGCAAGCTCAGATTTTTTTGTTGATTTCTTTTTCATCACGAGGGGCCGACTCTTATCACTTTACCCTGCGCAGAGAGGATTTTTCCTTGTTTTTTTGCTGTTTCTTCATTCCTGTGCGAGAAAATTTTGGGCCGAAATCAACAGCCTTCATAAAGCGTTCTTCTCCATCCATGGTAAATATCTCACGGCCTGTCATCTGAGATGTTCTCAGGATCCAGGAAACCTCTCGCGGCGGTAAAGACAGGATGTGCATGTTGACAAACCACCATTCATCATGCTTGGTATCGTCGCGGACAATGTCACTTACTACTCCGTATACGAGCAGCTGCGGCTTTTTGGCAGCTATCAATACGATATCCCCAGCTTCAAGTGTATCCTTGAAGGGCACAAGTTTTTTCAAATCCTTGATTATGTTATCCATTACTCTTTCCGGTTAATACCTATTGCCGCGGTCAAGTCTGCGGTATTGAATTGCTTCGGCAATATGTTTTGCCTGAAGTTGTTCATTTCTATCAAGATCTGCAATGGTTCTGCCTATTTTCAGAATCCGATGATAGGAACGTGCCGAAAGGCCCAACCGTTCCACTGCATCTGCAATAAGTTTTTCAGAAGTTTTGTCAAGGGTGCAAAACTTTTTGAGATCCTTTGGGGTCATCTGTCCATTACAATAAAAATTTATACGATTGGCAAATCTCTTTTTCTGAACCGCTCTGGCCTGCTCAACCCTTTCTTTAATGACAGAAGAGGATTCTCCGGTATTTCCAGATGCCATTTCTTTATAGGGGACAGCTGGCACCTCAAGGTGCATATCTATCCTGTCCAGTAGAGGTCCCGAAAGCCTGCCTTCATAACGCTGAACCTGGGCAGGAGTGCACCTGCAGTTGTGTTTCATATCTCCAAGATAACCGCAGGGACAAGGGTTAAATGCTATGACCAGGAGAAAGCGGGAGGGAAAACTGAGCGACCCAGTGGCCCTGGAAATTGTGACAGTGCCATCCTCAAGGGGCTGGCGCAGGACTTCAAGGACATTCTTTTTAAATTCAGGAGATTCATCAAGGAAGAGCACACCATTATGGGCCAGGGAAACCTCGCCGGGCTTGGGTGTCTGCCCGCCGCCGATAAGCCCTGCATCTGATATGGTATGGTGTGGAGCCCTAAACGGCCTGGCGGCCAGAAGTGGATTGCTGTTTTTGAGCAATCCCATGACGCTGTATATTTTTGTGGTTTCCAGCGCCTCCGCAAATGTC
Organism: Desulfobulbaceae bacterium; assembly: GCA_002868955.1. Classification (GTDB taxonomy): domain Bacteria; phylum Desulfobacterota; class Desulfobulbia; order Desulfobulbales; family BM004; genus BM004. The sequence goes on along the minus strand of PKTW01000119.1, from coordinate 12,199 downwards.
AGGTCAGGTAAAATGGTGGGAAGTCTCCTGGCCATCATTGTTTTTCCAGAGCCGGGCGGGCCTTTCATGAGAATATTATGACCTCCAGCTGCGGCAATTTCCATTGCCCTTTTTACATGTTCCTGACCTTTGACTTCATCAAAATCGACCGCGTAATTAGCATTATTCTGAAAAATTGTACGCAGATCAATGGTTGTAGGGGACAGTTCCCTGATACCGACAAGAAATTCAACCGCCTCATACAATGTTTTTACACCGATAATTTTTATGCCGGCAACGACTGCAGCTTCTTCCGCATTGGCAATTGGCACCAGTATCCCTTCCAACCCGGCATTTTGAGCTGCTAGGGCCATGGGTAAAATACCCTTGGCCGGGCGGATTGAGCCGTCCAGAGAAAGCTCGCCAATGACTCCATAGTTCTCAAGTTTCTCACTCCTGAGAATCTCAGAAGCGGTCAGGATGCCAATGGCCATGGGAAGATCATAACCTGCCCCCTCCTTTTTCACATCAGCTGGGGCCAGATTGACTGTAATCCTGCGATTGGGAAAATCGTAGCCGGAGTTTTTAATGGCCGCCTTGACCCGTTCACGGCTCTCGCGTACCGCACCCTCGGCTAATCCCACTGTCGAGAAAGCCGGAAGACCATAGGAAATGTCCACCTCTACTGTTACCGGCAGTGCATCGACTCCAACAACTGCTGAGCTTTTGATTTTTGCAAGCAACGAAAATTCCTACAGTAGTAATTTGACCTACGGCCTGTAATAGGCAGCCATTTCCGGTGAATATTCTCCTCCCGGCGTCCGATAAATATAAAAAGGCGGGAGTATTGACAACTCCTCGCCGCCGCCCTTGACTGTTTCAATTAACAGCAGCGTCGCAGAACTTCCGGGATAACTGTATACCGTCTGCATTTTTTTGGGTTCCAGTCCCTGTTTCTTTAATTCATACAGGACCGTCGCCCCCCTTACTGCCGGATAAATAAAGGCTGCCCGCCCCCTGGTTTTCAGGGCCCACACAGCAGCTCTGACCACGCTGGCAACATCGGCCATGGTCTCGTGCCGGGCCACCATCTGTTCCGGTGCAATATTCATGCGGCCCGTACCTGCTTTTCGATATGGTGGGTTACTGACAACCCAGTCAAATTGGCCGGCGGTTATACTCTTATCTATCTGACGCAAATCTCCCTGCAGTATTTTTATTCTTTCCTGCCAATTGTTTTGCGCCACATTTTCCCGGGCCAGTTTTACTAGTTCCGGCTGGATCTCAAGGCCGGTGAGTTGACAGGAAGGCCACCTGTAAGCCAGGATGAGCGCGACAATCCCATTGCCGCATCCCAAATCAAGGATCTTTTCTGCCGGCCGTATGGAAATAAAGTTCGCCAGCAGAACTGCGTCCAGAGAAAAACGATAGCCGCTGCTATGCTGCAGACAGCGGATACGTCCGTCAAAAATGGAGTCATCTGTATACTCATCATGTCTTGGCATCACTTGATACCGTGCCATTCCCTGAAAGGGCTTTCTCAGCAGCAAAATAAATTCAGGTTATTTAAGGTCGATTTTTTCATCCGGATTCAGCTTGTTTAAAAGCAAACCGGTAAGGATTTTGGGATAGAAATACGTGGATTTATGGGGCATGATCAGGTGTTCGTCAGCTACTCTTTTTACCTGCAGCACCTTGGTATTATTCATAAGGAAAAGAAGGGGCAGTGCATTTTCATTCTCTATGCTTTCTTTAACTGCTACATCCAGGGCCTCGTCCGGGTCGGCAAAATAACGCACAAGGTTATCATGCTCACACCTATCACAATGAAGGCCCAATATATCCCCCACCAACAGGTCTGACAGGATTACCACATCAAGTTCACGCAACGCCGCAGGTCTGGCAGCCAGGGTCTCATTCTGCAAAGCTGCCTCATTCAAGGTCAACAAAAAGCAGCGGTCTTCGGCTGCATGATAGAGCCCGAACATGGTTTGGTCTTTTTTGCCCTCAGCCAGTCTATCGTTCATCCTTGCCAGGACTTCAGCAACCAGGATTTCCCGCGCGCCCCCTTGTATTTCCTCCAGTTCAAAGGCCCCTGCCATCATTCCGGCAAGTTCATCCATGGTGGGCAGGCCGGGAATTATATCATTCGGCAGTGTCACAAGCCTGTGGGTAGGCAGCACAGTAAGCCCAGGGTCTTCCATGGGGCAGAGGTACATCATAGAAAAATTATAGGGGCTCCGGGCTGAGAGTTGCCCCAGCTTTTCTTGCAGCTGCTTTCTATACTGTAATGCAGTGGAATAACGGTGATGACCATCAGCGATATAGACGGCCTTGTCGCGAAAAAGTTCCTGCACTTTGTCTAGAATTTCTTTATCCACAATGGGCCATATGGAATGTTTGCCGCCGTCTGTATCCCTGACCTCATAAAGCGGTTTTTCCGGGAGCCCCCTTTCAAGCGTGGGTATGATATTTGCCCCATCTTCCGCATAAAGGGAGAATATCTGGCTGAATTGCGCCTGGCATGTATCCATGAGCCGCAAGCGGTCAGCAGTAACAGTGGCAAAGGTCTCCTCGTGGGGCTTGACTGTGCCTTCAGAGTACTCAGAAAGACCTACAAGGGCAACCAACCCTTTCCGGGTCAAACGGATGCCGGAGGGCAGAGTAAAATCAATGTAATAGAGATAAATGGCCGGTGTTTCGTCGCGGATAAGCACCTTTTCTTCCTGCCATTTCGTGAAATATTTCCGGGCCGAATTGTACCGTTCTTCAGAGTTGTCACCCTTTCCAGGGGACTTACTGATGTCCAGGTATATCATGTTATATTGGTTTCTGGACTGAAAAGCGGCCTGATTTTTTTCATCAATTATGTCATAGGGCGGCGTTACAACATCCTCCAGACGTTCAAGCTTCCGGGGATTGAAGTGCAGAGCCCTAAATGGCGCCACTATGGCCATAGTGAAACACTCCTTGATCTATTATCCAAACCCCGGAAGATTCGCAAAAAAATATTGTTGCTAAACTCTCTCTTGCTCTCCCGGGCAAGGTTGATTACTTTGGGTAAATATTTTAAAAACTTGGTTCTGCACCCTATTAAAAAAGCGATTTGTTTTCAACTATACTTTTAAAGTATAATTATATTTTCAAATTATAAAACTGCGAGGTACACTGACCATGTTTCACATTTTTATCAAAAGTCATTTTTCAGCCGGGCACCATTTACGCAATTATCCCGGGAACTGCGAAAGGCCTCACGGACACAACTGGAAGGTCGAGGTTACCGTTAAGGCAACTGAATTGGACAGCCTCGGCATGGGAATTGATTTCAGGACGCTAAAAGAGTCTGTCAACAAGGTCCTAGGTACCCTCGACCACCACGATCTCAACGAGCACTCTGATTTCCAGTCCATCAATCCATCCTCGGAAAATATTGCTGCCTACATCTTCAACAACCTGCAAAATGTTCTTTCTGCAGACCGCTACGGTATCCACAGTGTCACAGTATGCGAAACAGACAACACCGGTGTAACATATTTTGGGCCGTGAAGCGCTGCTAGAAATTTGCGAGCTTTTTTATAGTATCCAGGGAGAATCCTCATTTGCCGGGTTTCCCTGTTTTTTTATTCGTGTAGCAGGCTGCAACCTGCGCTGTACCTATTGTGATACCCACTATGCATACGAAGGAAAACAGAAGTCTTACTCTATCAGCCAGATACTTGCTGAGCTGCAAAAATATCCCGGGGTTCTGGTAGAGATCACCGGAGGAGAACCCCTGCTGCAGGAAAGTGTTTATCCTCTTTTTGAGCAACTCCTGACAACGGAAAGATCCGTTCTGCTTGAAACAAACGGCAGTCTGAGCCTGGAAAGTGTCCCTGAAGGTGTGGTCAAGATCATGGACATGAAATGCCCTGACAGTGGCATGCACGAAAAAATGAATTTTGACAACTTCAGATTCATGGCCCCGAAGGATGAGATCAAGTTTGTCATCTCCTCCAGGGAAGATTACAACTGGGCGACACAGCTTGTCAGCTCCTACGATCTGCACAAGAAGACAACCGTTACATTTTCTCCGGTGATTGGCAGTTTGCCCCCTGAGAAGCTGGCTGCATGGATACTTGAAGACCGTCTACCGGTGCGGCTCAGGCTCCAGCTGCACACTATCATCTGGCCTGGCAAGATAAAAGGTTATTAAATATCGGTATATGAGCTTTGGGAATAGTGCTAAAAACTCAACATATCCCATGTACACCTTGACCCTTTAAGAATGATTCTCGAGTTGCGATTTATAGCAGATCTTACAATTGGGTAATACCCTGCATATGAAATGAAAATCCCCAATAAAACAGTGGGGCAATGGATATGTCTTTTCTACTTGATACTGTCAGACATATCAGCAGAAATAAAACCTTATGGGATAAAAAAAGGCAGAGCCATTTCTGACCCTGCCTCAAAATCATTTATTAAAATATTATTTAGAACCAACATCTTTCAGTGCCTGGGTGCATCGTGCACTGATCTTTTCAGCATTATCATCCAGACATTTCAGAACACGGCCTTCACCAACAGCAATGTCTGCACAGAATTTCTCCATGTCAGCATCGCATTCATTTGCTACGTAAGTGAGTGCAGCAACAAATCTCTCAAGCTGCACAGCTGCATCATAAAGGGCATACTCACACTGACCCGTCAATTTGTCTGAGTGGGCATAAAGGCAAGCCAGAATACGGCCTTCTCCAGGGGTAACATCTTTGCAATAACTGGTAAGTTCTTTCTCGCACCCTTTAGCCACAGTCTCTACTATTTTGTCTGCTGCCCAAGCAGATGAATTAGACACAAAAAAAATTGCCACAACTGCTAACAAAAAAAATCTCTTTTTCATAATTGACTCCTTTCATATAGTTTTTGATGTTAATGTTGCCCAACTAATAATCCTTACCAGATTATCTATTTTCGTCTAAGTTAAAACGAGGTATTGCTGCTTTATATAATCTAAAACCTCAAAATTCCATAAAGCTGCACTCCGTGGTAAGTGTATTCTATGTTGCTCCGCAGATTACCATCCTCAATATCGACATCTATATGAAAGCCACTGTAGCCGGCACCAATACCCCACCGTTTGGTAAATTGATATTCCAGCTTCGCAGCCAGGGTTGCCATCTTACCATCAACATCACCCACTTCCAGCTGGAAATACCCCCCGTTAATAATAGCAAGCCATTTCTCAGTAATATAGTACTCAAAACCCAGTGCCAGGAAAGGGAGTGGACCGTTAAAGTCAGTGCTTTCAAAAACCGGTCCTCCGCCAATAGGAGTACCGTTTATGTCTGCAGATGCTCCAATAGAAAATTCAAGATCAATCCAGTAGGCTCCCAGCCCAGCTGACAGTTCCCATTTTTCTCCCTGAAAATAGGAATACGTGTATTGTATTGTGTAATAATCAAGATTCAATTCTGTGGAGACAAACGCATTAACTGGAATTACTATATCGCCAATTTTAATCTGCTCACTAATCCCTATACTGCCATCCCGTTCAAATCCGTAGTAACCGAATGCTAGGCGATGCTTTTTGGCAAAGCGCCAGTATCCATCCAGCCGCCATAATGAGTCATCATCGCTTAAGCCCAAGCCTTCCAGATCTAGATTATCACCAACCTCTGTTCCATCAATCTTAATTGTCGTATCGATGGACGGGAAATAACCGCCTATGGCAAACTTCCACTTATCCTGTCCAGGACCGTAGCCTTCTTCCTCAGCAAAGGCTGAAACCGGGAGAATCAACAGCGAAGCCATAAAAAATAATGGCAGGATATTTAGAATCGCCACCCGAGAATTCTTCTTACTCGCACTCGACATAAACATCTCTTTCTCCTTTTTTAGTTTTAGTGGGAAAACATTGACTAACACAACATATGAATATACAAAGATATAATCAAGTATTTAGCCGATCAGTATTTCAGAGACTTTGCCCCCCCAAAAAAAATCTAAAAGGGTTATCTGCATTATCAGGTTGGTATAATGAGTTTTATTGTCAATCTGAATAACGAGATTGGTAACGGATTGATCTCCCTCGTTTTCACGCATATAAGAAATTACCTGATCGGCTTCTAAATCATTTCCACTCTCCGAATGTTCGAGATAGTCTGGCATTTCAGTTCTGCCCATTAATAAAGAAATCAATAAATCGGCAATCCATTCAATTGCTGTATGAACTGGTTACACCTGGCGGTGACTTCATCCATGGAAAGCCTGACTTGGCCATCTGATAACCGAGGTCAAAAAGTTTTCCCATATATACTGGATCAAATCTCTCATTGGATTCCTCTTTGAAATCAGCAGGGATAAAAGCCAGGTTAAAGTCATAGCCGTCGCGTAAGCAGAGTGCATATATCCGGAATATATCACCCAATCCCTGGCTTCTGAGCAGCGAATCTATGGAGCGTATTCCTATAGGCAGCATAGGCAGCTTGCGTTGCTCTATGCTTGCAAAATCAGGGTAAATGGAACCATTTCGGATAACGAAAACATTTGGTGTGCCCGGCACCTTGAGTTTTTCAGTGATTAATTTCCAATTAATTGTCGCAGGATAAACAAAGACCTGTGCACCTATACCGCCGTCCACGTGCATTTCATCGTAGGTCTTGGCTTTGGCATTGACGGTTATCACTTGTGGCGGGAAAACAATTGGTAGGGCGGACGATGCCTGCAGTACGTCGTGAATCAGTTCCAGTTTACCGGGATGTTCGCTGGCAGCTATGGCGCCAATGTTCCATATTACCGGCCTGCCTGCGTCCAGATTCACGGTTCCAATGAAGAGACGCCGCCCCTTTCGATCTTCACGGGCTATCGCGGCAATGATATCGGTATCAATGTAGTGTTCAATTAAAGTCCGTAATGGCTGTGTATCTACAATAGAAACACTAAAAATACGCGTTAAAAAATTACGACGCCTCCCAATATTGTTGGTAGAAATGCCGGTATAAACTTCTTCCAACACTTCGTCATATTCAGGCCCGAGAAAGGCGAAAGGAGCTGTCAAGGCCCCGGTGCTTATCCCTGTAACCATGGTAAATTCAGGTCTTGAGCCGGAAACTGTCCAGCCTGCCAGCAACCCGGCACCAAATGCTCCATTGGCGCCTCCTCCGGATATTGCCAGATAGTTGTGAGCTTTTTGGTATACGCCGAAAAAATTCTGCTTAACATCCGCTTCAGAGGACGTCTTGAATTGCATATATAATTCTTCCGGCAATTCATCAGCCCAAAATCGAGCATTGGGGATGCCGGCAACAGCAGCATCGTTGACCAGCGCAACAGGAACAGGATTGCGTGCAGGTAATCCGGTGCAGCCGAAGCTGGTTCCCATTAACAGAAAAACTATAATCCAGCCCGCAAGTATTCTCATTGTTCCTGAAATTTCAAATTTCATTATGTCTTTTGCTTGCAGTTACTTTAGAACCTCCAGGTAACCGAAGTGATAAAGGCCTCGCGCGATCCGATGAAACCATTGTACTCCAGGGACCAGGACCAGCGCTTGTTGATATCCCAGTTGTAGCCGAGCAGCAAGTTCCAGCGGTCCTTGTTACTCTGGTCTATAGTGTAGTCAATGACAATCAGACCGTCAGGGGTTGAAACCTGCCCTTCAACAGTCAGTTCGGTCTTCAGCCAGTTGCCTCCTGCAAACAAAGCCAAATTCCCCCGGCTGCCCAGGTTGAGGACCCGTCCGAACCTGGGTGTTACTGTATATGCCAGTCCTTCGGTGTCATTACCGTCCATATCCGCATAGGTGAAGTTGAAGGGTATGGTAACAAACCAGTTGTTCCAGCCACCGGCTAGTACCATGCCGATCCCGTATATATTGCCGGAAAAACTTGCATTAATGGTTGGCAGGGTGAAAGTTTTATCCTGCAGCAAGGGACACAATGGATTGGGATTGGGAGGTATGCCCCCACAGGTTATCCCGAGATGGTCGAGCATGCCATTGCCGTCCAAGTCAATATCAACTGGGGCATTGCCGTCAACCTTGCCAAGCATGGCAAAAACGTTCATGAATGGGAAGAGCCAGGCATCGAGTTTGAGTTGCAAAGTGTCGCTATCGGAGCTTGCATTGGTAAAGGAGACGAATTCAAACGGCTCCTTTTCACGGCCGTTGATCCCTGCCCTCAAATTGTCTATGAGTTGGTCCTGGTCAACCTTGGCATAGATAATGCCGATGCCGTAAGGCAGGGGCAGGTCATAGCCCATGTCCACGACCTTCTGGGCCATGAAGGGCAGCTTATAGTCCCAGACCCTCGGGGCGTCTTCTCCCTGCCGATCTCTAACGGAAAACCCGGTATTGGGCAGGCTGACTGAAGATACACCTGTATCGGTCAGATCTTCATTGACCGTAATGTTAACAAACCTGGCGGTTGCCTTCACCGCTACACCAGTTTCCGGTAAAATATAAAGGGTCGCCCCTTCGCCTATCCCGGAGATTGTTGTGCTGCCTTTTTCACCGACTGCCGACTCTAATGCAATGCCAGAGCGCCAGATTCCACTTTTAAACTTTTCAAACATCCCACGATCATGAAAAATGATAAGCACCCTGAATTTGCCCGCTCCAAGACCAATCCCCACATCAAAGCGTTTGATATTCATGTAGGTGCGGGTTTTTGCCTCCCTGTCATAGAGTAATCCAAGGCCGCTGCCTCCCCCGACGACCGGAACCTTGGTGCGTGATAGCTGGCCCACGAAGTAGCCCACCGACGTGTCCAGATCATCCTGCAGTTCAGGATTTCTTTCGACTAGAATTGCAATGGCATCCTCCGCCCGCTGGTTGATCTCTTCGCGCAGGCCGGCCCTTTTTTCAACCGGGATGGTGGCGCAGGCACCAAGCAGGTATAAAGAAAGAACAGTGATCAGAAAAGTAAGGATTTTTCTCATTATCTTCCTTCCTTATAACCCCTATGTTCTTATCTTGGCGTACAGGCGCCAAATACCACAAATGCCTCATTCCCACCAGAGGCAGAGATGACAAGCCTGCCGGTATCCTGCATTATGGACATGGACCAGGCAAGACCGTCCCGAATGCCTTCGATACCATCGTCAGCACCTTGCAGAAACAGTTTTCCATCAAGAGCCTCTATTGATTTGATCTTACTGGAACGCTTGTCCTCCGATTCAGTGACAGCAATAAGTTCCTTGGCGGAAAAGTCTATTTGAAAAAAACTGGGAAGGTTGACACTGGCCGCCATGGCTTGCTCACATTGACCATCAGGTCCGCACTCTATGGCGATTTGGGGAGCACAAAGCAGATTATGTGAACCGTCTAAAGAAGCAGCCTTGACATTCCATGCGGGGAAGGAAACAAAAACAGCTGCAGCAATCATCCATATCAGTTTATTTCTCAGCATCGTATTACCTCCCTATTTTACTGTATAGCCCCGTCCTTCGAGGCAGGCGCCGTAGGCACGATTATAGTTGTTGCGCTGGTTGGTATAGTTGGCTGCCTGCTCATTTGCCCACTGCTGCTCTGCCTGCTGCTGCTGGCTTTGCTGATCGCGCCTGCGCATGCCGCCGATCAGGGCACCTGAGGCGGCACCAATTGCTGCGCCTTTACCCGCATCATCTGCAATGGCTCCTCCAACGGCCCCAACTGCTGCACCGCGAGCCGCACCCCTGACAACTCCTCCCTGAGGAGCCTCCTGCGCCGGTGGAGGAGCTGTGGCAGTCGGCACCTGCATGGGATCAAAACCGGTCTGTCCCTTGGCCCAGGCATAGCACTCAGACTTGTCCTTCTCCTGCTGCTCGGGACTCTGGCCCTTGTTGGGATAGATTATCGGATCCTGAGCAAATACAGGTGGGACTGACATCAGGACAATGACAAAATATGCCATTGCATATTTGATTTTTCTCATTTTTAGACCTCCATGTCATTTAATGAATATTACAAAAATGAATAACCTTTTTGGTTAAAAAATGTTCACAAAGGGACAAATTTATTTCTCTGGTTTCCTGCAGATTAATTTGATGAAGTAAAATGCCAGACTATCTCAAAAATTCGAAATGTGACAATCACATAAAAGATTATCAGCAGGGAATTGAGAATTATAGGATGTCTTAATTTTGAAAGACTGTAAACTGCTTCATAGAGATTAAAAAGAGCCAGAATAACCCCGAGACCGAAAACCAAAAGACCAAAAAACACATCAGGTATTAGGCCTGGAAGTGCTTTATATTCTGATTCCACAGCGAATAATCCTGCAATCATGATTGTCATACACATAAGATAGTTTCTTATGTGTATGAAAACTTGGCTGAGCAAACCCTCATCAATTGTCTTATTCAGCTTGTTTAGAAAAGTCATAATTTAAAAAAGGGGAAAGTATAATTTTTGACATCTGTCCCCTTTTTTATGGTTTTACTGAAGTAACCTATCCAGCGAAAGTCTCCTGTGAATTCCAGCCTTCGCAAGAAAGGCCGTCTTACATCTCAGGAGTTTTCATCATGAACAGGAATTCCTGCACTGCGGCCTTTGATTCGGGCCGCAGGTTGTCAATACCTTCATAGGGCATGCCAATGGCCGGGCCTTCATCAGGGTACGTTGCCTTGCGTTTCATATGGCGCTGAACCATCCGCACGAACTTGGCACCACCCCAGGCGCCTATTTGTGTGGAAACCGGCCATTCCTCCCGTGTGTCGCGGTATAGATCATAGAATTTTCCCAGAATAGCATTCTCTATTTTGCCTCCGGGAATCGCCATTTTAAATTGGTCCTTCACCACTGCTTCCATTGAGTTGATATTGTATATGAATACATAATCGCGGCGCCCGTAGGTATCGCCGTTCAGCAGCAGTGAGGTCTGATCAATGCCGTCGATGATCCTGTCGGTGGGGATCTTATCGGTCGCATTGGCCAGTCTTACAATGGTAGAGAAAAGATCAGTTACATGGATAATGTCGCCGACGACTGAATCGGCTTCGATCATGCCCGGCCAACGGACAAAGGCATCAACCCGTACACCGCCTTCCGTGGTATCCCCCTTGCCCCCCCTGAAGATCATCGGCGTATAGCCAGACTGGGATGAATACTTGGTAAAATGGCCGTTATCACCCATAATGATGACAAGGGTATTTTCGGCAACGCCAAGTTTTTCCATTTCAGCCATGAGTTCGCCTATCCACTGGTCAACTAGTTTCATCTTCTCAACATAGATGCCGCCGTTGGGAGTGGTGTACTGTTTGGTCGTAGTCCGGGGGCCGGTCAAAGGGTACAGGGGCCAGTAATTCAGGAAAAACGGTTTGTCTTCCTTGGCCAGTTTCCTCAGGTGCTCCATGGCCTGTTCCTGATAGCGAACGTTCATCTCGTGGTACTTGGCTTCGGTCCAGCGTTCACCGGGCTTCATATGCACTTCGCGTATGTTCTTTCCACGTGTGCCTTCCACTCCTGTGACCATAGCAGAGGCATCGGTACGCAGCCAGCCATCCAGTGAATAACGGTCATCGTAATTATTCTTGCCAATGCCGATGGACACCTCTTCATCCGCAGCATCATCGTGAAAGATGGTCAGTTGACCCTGCTGGTGGATTGGGAAGGCGGCATAGTCAAAGCCCTGGAAATTGGGCCAGGCTTCCCTGATATCGCCCATGTGCCATTTCCCGATGTGTACCGTATTATAACCTGATTCCGACAGGATCTCAGCGAGGGTCACCTCCTTTTCTGCCAGGCCGAAACCAGAGATGTCTACAGCGGTATTGCCCATCCCATTGCGGTAAGGCTGCCGTCCGGTCATAAAGGCAACCCGGGTCGGGGTACAGGAGGGCTCGGTGTACATGCGTGACAGCCGCATGCCTTCACGGGCGACCTTGTTAATTGCGGGGGTCTTGTAGCCACGTATTGAATTCAACGCTTCGTCACCCAGGTCGCCGAAACCGATATCGTCGATCAAGATGTAGAGAATATTCGGTGGCTTGCCGCCGTTTTTCTTTCTCAGCTCAGCCAACTTCTTATCCAGTGCCTTATCCTCTTTGGCCCACTTTTCACCGTTCTGGGCCTCCAAGATATAGTACTCGGCATCGTGGACGATCTCAGCCGACTGCACAGTTACTGCTTTAGATACAAGCAGCAGGACAGCAAGAACGAATGCAGAACATAGTCTCAGCCTGATTCCTTTCATAGTTTTGACCTCATCAATCTGAATATTCCTTGTAAGATTCTCTACCAGACAAAATTTATGGCTAGGACTGG
>PKTW01000073.1 GCA_002868955.1 Desulfobulbaceae bacterium | reverse complement strand
TATATTTATACCAAAACAGCTTCATCGGCAATATTCCGCCTGAGATAGGAGATTTGACACAATTACGTGTGCTATTACTGGGGGCAAACCAACTTATGGGCAGCATTCCCGTGCAACTAGGAAATCTGGTTAACCTAGAGTATTTGAATTTGCATGGTAATCAACTTACAGGTTGCATCCCAGAGGAGTTAGGGGGGATGTCTAAGCTTGATACTTTGAACATTAGAGATAACCAGCTCACATGTGACATCCCGGCAACATTCAGTAATTTATTACTATTGGAGACATTCAATGTCACGGGGAACTGCATTACAGATTTTACTTCTGTTGCACATGTGCCAAATCTTATCGGCGCTGATTCACAGAATGATAACTGCGGAATTTGAGTGAATTATCAAAATGCAAACAAGGCAAATAAGTTAAATGAATTAATTTTATAATACGGTTACAATCAACCCCCGTCGGCGTAAAGCTGGCGGGGGTTTTTTATTGTGTCGCAAAAATATAGCGGAGTATACACATGCAGATAACGGAACACATTCATGCCCAGATACCCTTTCTGGTTCCTGTTGGACCGGAGAAGGAACTCCAGCGCTTTGTTTGTGTTTACCTCATTTCAGGCTACAGGATTGGTGCGCTGTTTTTTGGTATTTTTGTGTCATTTGTTTTGTCTTTATTTACTTTAAGACTTTCAATGACCACTATATCTCTACAGTCGTGAATCATTCCTAAATTTTCAAGATTGCCAGTGGATTTGTTGGGTCACATTTCGTCTACCAAAACCATAGATGTTGGCAAGCTATATAGGCTTTTGATCTGCAAATCTGTCTAATTCTCCGCATACAGGTATCAGGTCTTAATACAAGGAATTTAGAAGCCTATTTTCAGGTGTTTCCCCAATAGTTTTATCTGTTTTTCTCATGTATATTTACCGGTCATTGTTTTCACAGTCATTTCGGAAATACGAAAAGACAAAAAAGGGGTAGCCCCTATGAATCTGTCCAGATATTTCAGTGTTACTGTCATTTTGCTTGTTGCTTCTCTTGTCGTTCTCTCAAATACATGTCTGGGGGAAGAAAAGAAAGCACCAGCCCAAAAGTCCAAAAGGCCTCCTCTGCTGGTCACCACCGTCGTAGTGGAGGAAGGTGCCATCCAGAAGATGTCCGACTTTGTCGGTACTACCTACTTTGCCAGGATCTCCGAGGTGGCAACCGATCTTGAAGGACTGGTCACCAGGATCAACTTTGATGAAGGTGATAGTGTCAAAAAGGGAGATGAACTGGTACAGCTTGACTCACAAATACTGGAGGCCGAAATTGCCGGGGCCTGGGCCGCCTTTGAGCAGAACCAGGTTGATCTTGAGAACGCCCGGCGCGATTTTGAGAGGATCGACGGCCTGTTCAAGGAAGGTTCCATCTCGGAAACCGACCATGACTCATACCGATCCCAAAAATTGCGTTTGGAAAAACTTTCCGCAGAATTACAGTCCAGGCATGACAAGCTGCTCATCTCTAAAGACAAGAAGAGTATAAAAGCGCCGTTTGGCGGCATTGTGGTCCTGCAGCCGATTGAGGTAGGCGAATGGGTTGCCAAGGGCGGTAATGTAATTGTTATTGCCGACGACTCAGTGATGGAAGTTGAGGTTGATGTTCCCATAGGTGTCCTCGAAAACCTGAAAAAGGGTAGAGTGGTACGAATTCGGGTTAATAAGCGGGACTATGACGGCACCTTTACATCCTTCATACCAAGAGGCGATACTGCCACGCGCACATTTACCGCCAAGTTCAGCTTGCAGAATCCCAATGGTATTGTCGAAGGGCTCGAGGCGTTTGTGTCGCTGCCGGATGGTGGTGAGACCACCGGGCTGCTGGTACCCAGGGATGCGGTCGTGGATAAATACGGCAAGACCATGGTTTTCCGGGTTTTAGACAGCAAGGCTGTCGAGGTGCCGGTGCAGGTGAAAGGCTACGTTGGGCTGCAGGCCGTGGTGACTGGTTCGGGCCTTGAAGCGGGCCAGGAGATCGTGGTTAAAGGCTGCAAAAGAGTTGAAGACGGGATGTCCTTACAGTTCAGGTAGACCACACCATGGATATCATCCGTTATTCCATAGAAAAACCGGTCACCGTTATCTCGGTGATTATCATCGTTCTGCTATTCGGCCTGATCAGCTTGAAACGGTTGCCGTTTCAGCTGAGTCCCACGGTCATCGAGCCGGAGATCAAGGTAACCACCACCTGGCGGGGTGCCACCCCTTACGAAATCGAGCGTGAAATTATCGAAGAACAGGAAAACACTCTGAAGGGCCTCCCCAACCTGGAGGAAATGGAAAGTGAATCCATGAACGGCATGGGTACGGTGACCCTGCGCTTCAAGGTAGGCACCAATGTCGAGGAGGTGCTGACCAGGGTATCCAACAAGCTCAACGAAGTGCCTTCATATCCAAATGATGTGGACAAGCCGGTGGTCAATGCCTCGGGCGCCTCAACTTCTCCGGTTGTCTGGATCATCCTCAAGACCATGGACTCCAACCCCAGGCATGTGGAAACCTACCGCACCTTTTTTGAGGAAGAGGTGCGCCAGCATCTTGAGCGGGTGAAGGGCGTTTCCGACCTGTTCATCGGTGCCGGCACGGAGCAGGAGATGCACGTGGTGGTCAAGCCTGACCGTTTGGCGGCCCTGGGATTGACGGTCTATGACCTGATCTCTAATCTGCAGAAGGAGAATATTAATACTTCGGCCGGGACCCTTGAAGTTGGCAGGCAAAAATACAGGATCAGGACCAAGGCAGAATTCAACTCGGCTGAAGATATCCGCAACGTTGTGCTGCGCTCCGACGGTCAGAAGAGGGTGCTGCTCCGGGACGTTGCAGATGTTGATTTCGGCTATGCGAAACCAAACGGTGTGGTTCTGCATAACGGCACCGGCGGCATGGCAGTTGGCATCCGACCCGAACCGGGCACCAATATCCTGGAAATGACCGATAAGCTGGAAGAGACTGTCAAGTGGCTGAACGAGACCAAGCTGAAGCCCAATAAGCTCTATTTTCACTGGCTTTATGACCAGCGATTCTATATCGGCGGTGCTATCAAGTTAATCAAGCAGAACATAGTCTTCGGCGGACTGCTGGCCGTGGCTGTACTCATGCTCTTTCTGCGGAGCCTTCGGGCCACGGCCGTGGTGGCACTGGCCATTCCGATCAGCATTGTCGGTACCTTTACAGTACTTGATATCATGGGCCGTAACCTGAATGTCATCAGCCTGGCCGGTATCGCCTTTGCTGTGGGTATGCTGGTAGACAACGCCATCGTGGTCATCGAGAATATCGACCGACACCGCAAGACAGGCAAGTCTGCCTACGATGCTGCCCTGGATGGCACCAAGGAGGTATGGGGGGCGGTCTTGGCCTCCACCGTGACAACGGTTGCTGTATTCCTGCCCATTGTTTTTATTCATGAGGAGGCGGGCCAGCTCTTCCGTGATATTGCTATAGCCGTTGTCACCGCCGTATCACTCAGCCTCTTTGTGTCGGTTTCTGTCATCCCCATGTTCTCCAACAAGTTCTTTGGTGTAGCGTCTTCAAAAAAATTGCATTCCAAAAGCATCCTTGTGAGTTCAGGCAACTGGCTGGCCGAGCAAATCATGAACCTGGTATCCATGGCCATACGCAACTGGAAGACGAGGCTGACCACTATCTGCATACTTACCGGGTTGGCTTTTTTTACGGTTTGGGCCCTATTGCCAAAGATGGAATATCTGCCCCAGGGTAACCGCAACTTCGTGCTCTCCATCCTTGCTCCACCTCCAGGACTCTCCAACCAGGAACTCCTGGAGATAGGCAACTATTTTACCGAAATTGCAAGACCTCATCTCGGTAAGGACGTCAACGGCATGCCGGGTATTGCCGACATGTTCTATATCGGCCGCGAAGGTTTCAACATAGTCGGTGCCTTGAGTACTCACTGGGACCGGGCCGGTGAATTACGGCCTTTATTCAACCGGATGATCTATTCGATCCCGGGCATGTACGGTGTCAGTTTGCAGCCTGGTATTTTTTCACGACGCATCGGTACCGGCAGAAGCGTAGAGCTTGATATAAGCGGTGACGATCTGGAGCTTATCGTAGCCGCAGCCACCAGGCTTTTTGAAAAAATACGTGACGATATTGACGGCACCCAGGTCCGGCCTGTGCCTTCCATCGAACTTTCCTACCCTGAGGCGCAGATCATCCCTGACAGGGAACGGCTGAAGACCAATGGTATGACCTCCCGTGAACTGGGGTTGGCCTTGGACGTGCTGATGGACGGAACCTATGTGGGCGATTTTAAACAGGAGGGTAAGAAGAAGATTGACCTGATCATCAAGTCCGCGGATGCGGGCATTGCAACCCCGGAAGATCTCTATCACTCCCTGCTGTCAACCCCGAAAGGTCAGATGGTGCCGGTCTCCAGCCTGGCCAGACTTGAGCATACAGCAGGTATGACCCAGATCCGCCACCTGGAACGAAAAAGGACAGTCACCCTGCAGATCACCCCGCCTGATGACATGGCCCTGCAGGAGGCCCTGGAGATAATCGAGCAGGAGATCATTCCGGCAGTCAGGGCCGAAGGGTTATTCAAGGAATTGGAGGTGGGCATCAGCGGTGCTGCGGACAAGCTCATCGAAACCCGCAACGTTCTGCAGTGGAATTTTGTACTGGCGGCACTCATCGCCTACCTGCTGATGGCCTCATTATTCAGCAACTTCATTTATCCACTGATCATCATGTTGACTATCCCGCTGGCTGGAGCCGGAGGATTCATCGGTTTGAAGCTCTTGAATATTTTTCTGGTACAGCAGCCCATGGATGTGCTTACCATGCTGGGATTTGTCATCCTGATCGGCGTGGTGGTCAACAATGCTATTCTTATCGTGCACCAGGCCTTGAACAATTTCCACAATCGGGGCATGACCCACCATGATGCGGTGCTGGACTCAACCCGCAGCAGGTTGCGTCCTATTTACATGAGTGCTGCCACCAGCATATTCGGCATGATGCCCCTTGTCCTGGTGCAGGGTGCCGGCTCGGAGATGTACCGGGGCCTGGGAAGCGTGCTCCTGGGTGGGTTAGCTGTGTCAACGGTATGTACAGTCTTTGTGATCCCTGCCATCCTGATGTTTGTGATCCCCATGGAGAAAAGGCGTGAGCACAAGTCAGAAAAAACCTGATATGAACCGTCCTTATGAGTTCAAGGAAAAGGTCGGGAAATCACTCGGTAGGTTCGGCATAACGATTATAAGATTCCGTAACCTTATGCTGCTCCTCATTTTGCTGGGCGTCGGGCTGTTGAGTTACAATATCCCGAAACTCAGCATTGCCACCAGCCTGGAGAGTTCGTTCAAGGGGCATAACCAGGCAATCCAGGACTACCATGAATTCAGGGACTTGTTCGGCAGGGATGACAAGATTGTCATCCTGATCAACTCGGAGGATATTTTCAGTCCGCATTTCCTTGCCAGGCTCAAAGAGTTCCACCAGGATCTGGAGAACACCCTGCCCATGGTCAGTGAGGTAGATTCACTGATAAACGCCAAGTACATAGAGGGAAAAGAGGGGGTCCTGCAGGTTAATAATTTCATGGAGGAGTTGCCTCAGTCAAAGGAACAGGCAGAAACACTCAGGCAGAAGGCCTTGTCTTATCCACTGTACAGGAATTCCTATCTATCCCAGAACGGCGATGCCTTGATCATGGTCGTCAAGACCCAGGCAGTCTCGGCCCTGACCGAAGACGGAAAGAGGATAAGGAACCATGGCCGAGGCTTTGGGGGAGAAGAGGTGATTCCTACGGATACGCCTCTTAAATCAATATCTCAGGTTGAAAACATTGCCGTACTGGGTATCATCGAAACAGTCATTAAGCAGTATAATGCCGAGAACTTCAGTATCGTGTTCAGCGGCACGCCTGCCTATCAATTTCATGTAGAGCCGAAGATCCGGAAGAGCATGATCTATTTATCGATCATGGTCCTGTCGCTGACTTTTTTCTTCATGGCCGTTCTCTTCGGCCGGGTGTCCGGGATATTTATGCCTCAGTTCGTGGTGCTCATGTCGCTTGCCGCCACCCTGGGTCTCATGGCCCTGACAGGGGTGCCCTTTACCCTGACCTCTTCAATGCTGCCATCCATCATACTCTCCGTGGGACTGACGCCGCCCATCCATTTTATGGTAGTTTTTTTCAAGTACCAGAAAAAGGTGGGCCGTCTGCGGGCCGTCATCCGTACCCTGGAACATTCCGGGCTGCCCATTATAATGACAGGCCTGACCACCATTATCGGTTTGCTGTCCTTTTCCTTCACCGATATTGCACCGATAGCAGACCTGGGAATTTTTGCGGCCATCGGCATCGGCATATGCCTGTTGCTGACCCTGGTCTTTCTACCGGCCTTGCTGGCCCTGCTCAAGATCCTGCCTGGAAGTGAACGCGAAAAGCTCTACGAGACATCGACCTACAACCGGATGCTTATCTGGATGGGACGCACTGGCATTCGCCACGCTCACGACATCTATATCCTGTCATTTATTGTTTTCATCGCCATCCTGCCGGGTTTCTTCAAGTTCAATTTCTCCCATAACATGCTGCATTATTTTGACGAGGAGGAAAGATTCATCCAGGAAACCAGGCTTATTGAGGATGAGACAAGTGGTTTCAGGGCTTTGGAGGTAGTCGTTGATACAGGTGAAAAAAACGGCATCCTGGACCGGAAATTTCTCTACAACCTGGAGCAGCTTGAGGACTATGCCCTTGAACAGAACAATATTTCCGGCCGGCCCTATACCGGCAAGATCACTTCCATACTTGATATTGTCAAGGAAACCAACCAGGCCTGGCACGGTGGCGACAGGGTATACCATACAATCCCGCCGGATGACTTCCTTGTTGAAAAACAGTTGGCCGAGTTCAGGCAGATTAGTCCCGACTACCTTCGAAACTTTACAGATCAGGACTTCAGCCTGGCACGCTTCACTGCCATGATGTACTGGAAGGATGCGGCCATGGATGTAGATTTTGTCAAGCAGCTCAAGGAGTATGCTGCAGAGCTTTTTGGCGGCTCTGCCAGGGTGCTTGTCACCGGCGCAGTGTCGATCGGCTCCAGGGTGATAGACTCGATGATGAGCAACCTGGCAATCGGCTACTTTACCGCCTTTTTCATCATAACTCTGTTCATGATAATTGCGGTGGGTGACCTGAAACTAGGGTTGGTGGCCATGATCCCCAACCTCTTTCCGATTATAGCCGGGTTGGGTCTCATGGGTCTTATGGGTATTCCGCTCAATACCTACAACCTGATCGGCGGCAGCATCGTGATCGGTGTGGCAGTGGACGACACCATTCATTTTTTTCATAATTTTCGACATTACTTTAAGAAAACCGGGGACGTGGAAACTGCGGTGGTGGAGACCCTGCGTTCAGCAGGCCGGGCTCTGATCACCACGACCCTTATCCTGGTCAGCTGTTTCTGGCTGCGGCTCTTCAGCTCCCTGAAGGTGATCAGCGACTTCGGCCTGATCGTCGGCTTCTCCCTGCTGGTTGCCCTTCTGGCCGACGTTATGCTGGCTCCTGCGCTGCTTAATTACCTGTATGGTTCCAAGGCAGGGAAAGAGCAACAGGCTGCCGCAGGCAGCAGTTCAAAGGAGGCGGCATGAAAAAACTGCCGCTTAAATTCCGGGATCCGCTGATCTTTCTTGGCCTGCTGATCATTGTGCCGAGCTGTATCTACTTTATCTCTATGAATTTTGGGGACCAGCGGGTCCATATAGAAAAGAAGCAGTGGAATCCTGCCGAGGCGGCAGATTATGGCATTGATCCTCAGCTTCTCAAAAAGGCATCGGAATATATTGAAACCAGGCTGCCCATGGCCCGGGGTATGGTGATCATCAGAAACGGTAAAACCGTACATGAGAAATATTACTGGAAGGGCGGACCCAAGGAAATTGATTATCTCCATTCTCTCAACGGACCAATAATGCATGCCTTGATTGGTATCGCCATGGAAAAACAGTTGCTTTCCGGGCCGGACCAGACGCTAAAAGATTTTTTCCCGGATTCTTTCCAGAAGGATGAAAACCTGACAATTACAGACCTGCTTCGGATCCAGACCTCGCTCATCTGGGGTGAGGGTGGACCTGACTACTGGGAACTGTTTTTTTCCAGCGATCGGATCAGTGCATCAATACAGGCTCTTTTTTCAGAAAGAGGTGAACCAAATTCCGCAGCTAATTTTGCAGTCAATTTTTTGCTGGCAGAGATCATAAGGATTGCATCCTCAAAAAGTGTTTTCGAGTTTGCCGACCAGTATCTCTTTGCTCCATTGGGTATCACCACCCTGTCGGAGATAAAAGAAAAGGACGGTCTCTTGGACCCGTTTATAGGTTTTGAACTGCGTACCCTGGACCTGGCCAAGTTCGGCTACCTGGTTCTGAAGAACGGGGTGTGGCAGGACAAACGGATTATTCCTGCTGGCTGGATCGAGATGATAACGAAGGAGTTTCGTTCCGGCTCTTGGGGTGGCTGGCATTCGGATAAAATCGGTAAGACTGAAACCATCATGGCCATGGGAGAGGGGGGGCAGTATATTGTTCTGGCCCCAGGGCTTGATATGCTGGTAGCGGTTTCTTCCAAAGGGCTGTTTCCCCTGTCCGAAAACAGCGGCTATAAACAACTGTTTCAGCTGATCTTTCAAGTCAGTGATGAACAACTGGCTCAGCAGCAAGCCGCAATTGATCCCGGGGAACGTCCATATTACGAGCCGAATTTCATTTATGCCACAGAGGTGCCTGAAGAGATTCGGCGGTTTTTTCAGAATCTGGCAGAGGACATTGCCACCCAGGATATAAACAGGATCCTCTATCATTATGCCAAAGGCTATGAGACTAAAGATGCCAATATGGGCTGGCTGGATGATCTATTTTTAAAAGATGAAGACTACCAGTCCATGTACGGCTTTTGGCGCAAGATATTTTACGGCGGTAGCGGTGACCTGGAGTTTGTACATATTGAAAAAATTCGCATTGACGGCAACAGGGCCTACCTGAGAGGGTCTCTTAAATATTCGTATGCCAACATGAATGAAGGTTCCTTTGGATGGTTTCCGCTGGAAAATCTTATCAAGCTGAGGGGGCGCTGGCTGTGGTTCGGGTCACCGTCTTATGGTGCCGTCCTAGACCGGGATGAGTATTTTGATGCCGAGATTTCAGAGGGTCTCGATAACTTTATTGATGAATGCGGCTTGGCCTTGACCGGTGCACCCGGCAAGAAAGAGGCAATCTGCTTTAGCGAAGGTTTTCTGCAGAACGGTCTGCAGCAAGAGCAGATTCAAAAGTTGCTTCAGCCTTTATTGAGCAAGGATCATGCGGCTGAGGTTCATATAACCAGCGCAGCGGAATCAGGAGTGGAGGCTCTGCTTGAAGGTTATATTGAAAACAGCCTGATTGGAACTATCAGGCTGCCGCCGGGCATCAAGATTGTAAAGCAGGATAACAGGTGGAAGTGGTTAGGCAATGGTGTTGAATAACATGAAGGCATTTTTTAAAAATATATATACCTGGCTCATATTGGTTTTCCTGGTTTGTGTAATATTGCTTGGGGTTGCTGCCATGAACCGCACCGAGGACCGGGACAAAAGGACCGAAAACGGCGAGCATTTTTTCCTGACTTTTACACCGAGTACCATCAGCCAGATCTATCGGGATGACTGGCGCATCCGGCCCAGGAAGATCTCTGGGGATCTCACCCTGCCGCCTGGTGAAGGACCGTTTCCTGCCGTGATCATTTATCATGGGCATTATCATCCTGATGATCTCAAACCCTGGTTTAATAAGCTTGTACCGAGGTTTCTTGAGCAGGGAATAGCCACTTTTGTTATAGACAGTTTCACCGGCAGGGAAATAATGAACACCGCTTTTTTTGAAGCACGGTTGTCAAGGGCAGCCAGGTTGACAGATGTTTTTCAGGCTCTCAACATGCTGGCCAAGCTGGATGAAATTGATGAAGAAAGGATAGGCATAAACGGTTACTCGGTGGGCGGCACCACGGCTATGCTGGCCGCTGAACTTCGATTGAACGAGACCAGCCTGGCCCGGGGCAGGAGATTTGCTGCTTTGCTGCCGGTATACCCGAGTTGCCAGGTCCGTTACCGCAACCATGAACTGACCGGTGCCCCGATGCTTTTGCTGGTGGCAGAGAATGATGATTATTCAGCATCAACATTTTGCGAGGAATACGTAAAGGAGATGTCCACAGCAGGACATGCCGTGAACATAAAGAAATACGACAACATCCAGCATGGCTGGATAAACGACAAGGCTTCTACT
The DNA here is from genome assembly GCA_002868955.1 of Desulfobulbaceae bacterium. Lineage (GTDB taxonomy): Bacteria > Desulfobacterota > Desulfobulbia > Desulfobulbales > BM004 > BM004. Next base: position 12,914 of record PKTW01000073.1, on the reverse strand, counting down.
GACTGTGAAGATTGCATGACTTTCAGGGATTGCGGCTTTATGCATATCGAGGATAACGGCCATGAGTCGGCCCTCAATGGCGAGGTAACAACCCTGTTCGGCTGGAGGGAATATGTGGAAACAGTTTATCGCGACTGCGGTACAATCGGTGTGATTTTCCGTTCCAACCTGGAAGCCCAGCAGGATACACTCGATACAACGGTTACTTTCTTTAAAGAAAACCTGCGTCCTTAAGACGGAAGATGAAAATTAACATAACTGCTGTCAGTTCAAGGTTGTGAATCATTTCTGAAGTATCAAGATTGCCAGTGGATATATTGAGTCAGATTTTGTATTACAAAACTCAAGATTGTGGCAAGCAATCTGTTCTGTTTAAAAAGTTTAGAGTTGATAGAAGTGTTAAGTGGCGGTTTTTTGTCATTACATTTGATCCAGTTCTTTTTTAATCGCTAATTCACACATTTTTGATATTTTTGCCGCAGTGCGATTTTCTCTTTCAATGGGATCCAAAACAGAGTAAGTCAGTTTTTCTCCAACACCCATCGGAAATCTTTGCAAAAGATAATTTCCATTAACAGCGAATGGAATAATCGCAGCAGATGGTGATGTTTTCAATAAAGTCGCCAACCCACTAACTTTAAAAGCTTTTACTTTTCCGTCCCTGCTTCGGGTTCCTTCCGGGAAAATGCATGCAGAGTAATTGTTTGCTTCTATTTGCCTGCCTAATTTTATAATTTCCTTTATGGCCTGGGAACTATTTTTTCTGTCAATTAGGGCTGATCCTCCTTTGCGAAGATTATATGAAATGCTGGGGATTCCTTTTCCCAACTGAATTTTGGAGATGAATTTTGGGTAGTGTTTTCTGAATCCCCACACAACCGGTGGAATATCATATTGGCTTTGATGGTTGGAAACAATGATTAATGGGCGGTTTTGGGGCAGCTTTTCAAACCCTTTGAATTCCACCCTTGAACCAAGAATAATCAAACTTTTAATGATGAGATAGCTCATAATTTCTGCTGCACGTTTTTGCGCAGGGTATCCCCACATATTCCAGCAAACCACTTGAATTGGATGAAAAATTCCTATAAGGAGTCCAAAAACAAGTAAATAAATCGGCGAAAGAATGTATCCGAATATTTTTTTCATACCACCTGCAATATTGTATAAAAAATCTGCAAAGTAAATAGTGCTGAATGGTCGCGCTCATTCAGATTAAATGTATACTACAAAGTATTTGTTAGCTAAAGACTAAGATAAAATGCAAGACACTTCAATGTGGCAGACAGTATAAGTCTCAACTGCTGATATTTTCAAAAAAACGGAAGAAGTGGTTAGTCAAGATTGCCTTCAGGCATGGCAACCAGGAAGTTAAATCGAAAAAGTTTCTATTGTGGCAAGATGCATTTACTAATTAAAGCAGTAGCTGCAGCCACAGATCTCAACAAGATAGCCAGGTTGCCAGTTATATTGTTCGTGAGTTATAGTATAAATGATGGCTTTGGTATTAAATTATGGGCTAAGGGTCTGAAGATGAAAAGAATAACACGGCAGGCTATCGCAACCAGAGAACATTCGGTAAAGTTCTCTCACGGAGTTCCTTCAGGAGGTACACATGCATAAACTATCCTTACTCGGCATTTTGGCTGTAATGCTATTGACCCTATCCTGCAACGGGAGTGATCCGCAACCTGTCATTGTGGCCGATATCTTCAGCGACCAAGCAACGGATGGGGATATTGCCTTTGATCCTGTTCTGCAATCCTTTACTATCACTAACGGGCCTGAAACGCTGTTTTTTGGTATTGACGATAGTGACCAAAACCTCCCGGAATACCGTGCTTTCCTGGATTTTCCACTCGACGGTTCCACCGGTGGGGAAGTTATCCCTATAAACGCTAGAATAGTTTCCGCAACCCTGGAAGTATTTATTAACGAAGTGAGTTTTGCCCCCATTGTCCCCACTTTGCTCGATCTTGTTTCATATCCTATTAACGGGTTGCGGGTGGAAGATTTCGATTCTTTTCCACTAATGTCTCAATCGCTGGATTTTTTTGCTGCGGATCTGGGAACTATTGTGTCGATTGACGTTACGCCGTTGATGCAGGAAGCGCAGCGCCTCGGTGTACCGGATTTTCAGGTGCGATTTGTGCTCGATTTCGAAACTGATGTGGGGTTTGTGGGCATTGAGGATCTTCCTTTCGACCCCAGCACGGCTCCGCTACTGACAGTGCGCTACGTTCCTCGTTAACCTTTGCTTGGCCGGCAATGTAATATCCGGCTTAGCTCTTTGCAGCAATAACCGGCAGCAGGACAGTCACCTTCGTGTATTCCCCGTAACTGCTTTTAAAAATAAGTTTACCCTCATGATCCGTTATAATTCCATGGCTGATGGCAAGGCCCAGGCCTGTTCCGATTCCTGAAGGCTTGGTAGAGAAAAAGGGGTTATATATCTTGTCGATAATTGAAGATGGAATGCCTGTACCATAATCCAGGAAGGTTATTTCAACGTAATCTTGATCATCAATTGTTTCCTCTATGCCATGGATGACAAAGTTTTTCTTTGGGTGGGCCTTGGGGTGTTTCTGGTTGAGGGCGTAGCGGGCATTGTTGATTATATTTAAGAATACCTGCTCCACCTGCTGAAAATCAGCAAGTACTTTATTGAGGCCTTTTGGGAAATCTATCGTCAGATTGATACCGTCTTTTATGATCTGTGCCTCAGTAAGGGCCAGGACTTCATCGAGAACATCGCGTGTATCGACTGGTTCCTTTTCCTTTTCATTCCCGCGGGCAAATGAAAGCAGGCTGCTGACAATGCTTGCAACACGATCACCTTCCTTAATTATCAGTTCAGGAATTTCTTCAGCAGGAATTTCACCCTTTTTCACTTCATCAATCATGATTTGGGCAAAGTTAATTATGCTGTTTATCGGGTTGTTGATTTCGTGGGCAACGCCTGCTGCCAATTCACCTATTGAAGCCAGGTGCCCGGCACGTAATGTTTCAGTTTGCATGGTAATATCCTGGGCAACGCAGACAATACCCTCAAACTTGCCTTCTTCATTATAAATGACTGAAGCGGTGAAAAGCATACGGATTTTTTCACCGTATTTGGACATGTAGGTTGTTTCCACATTGCGTGTGAAGCCCTTATTGATAAGATCATCAAGACCGATGCCACTGTAATATCCTTCAGCAAAAATCATTGCAAATGGCTTGCCTATCAATTCTTCTTTCGTAAAACCGAGCAAGTCATAGGTGGCCTGGTTGGCAGCCCTGATCGTCTGGTCTTTATTGACGACCAGGAGAGAATTACTCATGGAGCGTATTATGTTGTCGGTGTAAGCTTTTGCAGTCAGGAGTTCCTGCCTGGATTTTTTCAATTTTTCAGCCATGGTATTGAATGCTGCAGCGAGCTGGCCGATCTCGTCCTTTGAATGAACATTGACCCGATGGGTCAAATCGCCTTCAGCAAGACGATTGGTGCCGTCAACAAGCTGCTTTATCGGTTTTCCCAGGGCCCGCGCCATGAAATAGGCGTTAATGATGGTTGCAAGAATAGCTATAAATAAGACAAGGGTCAGCATCTTCTGGGAAAATGTTGAAATTTCAAGGATCGCATTATTTTTTTCTTCTATTCTTCTGCCGACATAGGCTGCCGCCTCTCGTCCAAGAGAGGCTATCCGGTCTGCTTCCCGTATGGCAATATCTTCCATTTCTCGGGCCGATGATCCGCCCCGGTAACCTTCCTGCACCTCTGTTTCGAAGGCATAGATGGCCTGCTTGAATCTTTGCGCGGCGCGGATGATTTCATCTATATTGGCCAGCTCATCCTGGTCAGTTGCGAGCACCTCGATTTGTTTAATTTCACTCATAGCCTTGTTGACCATTAGATCAACCGAGGCAACAACATCAGTGCGCCCCAGTCTGTAGTCATAAAGACTGTCTTTAGCATGGGCGATGATTTCCGCAACATCGTACCAGCGCCGCAACTTGACCTGATCGACTGTGATTATTGCCGTGAGACGTTCCGAACTGTCGGACATGGAGATATACGCAAAAACACTCTCAATGACAATGATCACGAGCAGTATGAAAAGGCCCAGATTTCTGGCTGTGCGGAACGAAAAGTTCATTGCGTGTATGCGGTTATCAACAATGGTTGCGGTTAATGGGGGTAGTTATATAGATCTATTCCCAGCTCTTTTACCATTTTATAAAGGATGTGATAATCATTATCACTCGTTTCAATAAATTTGCGAGCCCCGAAATTATCCAGGGCTTCCTGCCCCGCTGCGGTTTCATGTAGGGACAGCAGCAGGGTTTTCAAGCGTATTTTTAGTGCAGGGTTGAGGTCCTTGCGGACAGCAAGACCGTTAGAGGGAACTTCCGGTGATTCAGCAAGGACTACCATCTGTTCCTCGAAGTCCGGATAAGTCTCTTTAAGGCTGTTGAATATATGATTCTTGGCGCCGCCAATGTCAGCCTCTCCGGTATAAACAGCCCAAGCGGATGCATCATGGCTGCGGGCAAAGGATATCCGTGAGAAATAATTCTCCATACTGGTGATGCCGTTATCCTTAAAATAGAAACGCTGAAAAATATAACCTGCGGTCGTGGCCTTATCGACGAGAACCAGGCTTTTGTTTTTCATTTCTTTAACAGTCTCTATGCCACTGTCTTTTCTAACGAAGATATAGCCTCGATACGTGGAGCTGCCATCAAGCCATACAGGCCTGGCAATGGGTTCAATCCCGGTCTTGGCATGAGTCAACACATAGCTGAAACTCCCGAAAAAGCCTGCATCGGCACTCCCGTGTTGAAATGCGGTGCTGACCTCACTATAATTTGCTATCATTTCAACAGTGACATTTATTTCCATTTTCTGGGAAAGATAATCTGTTATATATTTGTAGCGTCTGCGCTGTTCAAAGGAGTTTTTTTCTGGAACGAGCAACAGGCGCAGCGTCCTTGTCGCGTCTGTTTGCACCTGAATTTCATTCTCTGCACCATATGATTCTGTGACAGGTACGAAAGTCAGCAGTGTGGATAAAGTGATGGAAACCAGAACAGGGAATATGCGAGTTTGTATGAGGCTCATAGGCAAATAAGTCTTATTGCATGAATTCCAACCACAGGGTTTCGCTGACATCCCCTGTCCCGTATAGCGGGTCGGATAGTTTGGCATTAGGTTGCCGGTCGGCAATTTCATAACGGGAAACTCCAAATAAATATTTTTCGCCTGGTATAAAGTGGATATCGTCCTGGTTGTGGGTTTGCAATTTCCGGCCGAGTTCGATGGTCCACCTGCCATTTTGCCATACGCCCCTGGCCCTGATATCGCCTCTGCTACCGGTTGGCAGCCTTAAGCTATAGCGCGGCAGAATATCATCCTGATATTCACTTATAAGGTTAATCTTATAGGCACTTTCTCCTTCATCACCTGTACGCAAGAGGTACATAACTGCCCCGGACCTGGAAACAATTCTAGTAGCATTCCGGTCTTCTGTCGGGCTGTAAACATGAATCTTGTCATCAGCATAGCCGGCTCCGTCTGTGCGGCATGCTTTCCAGTACCAGACATCGGCCTGGTAAGCGCTATCGGAGTAAAGAGTGAGATCAACAGGTTTTGTCTCCATATTCCATTTGAAAACAAATATATCCTCCCGGTCATGCCCGACAGTATAGAAATGCCGTTTTTTGTCCCAAACCCAGCTTTTATGGGTCCGCGACTCATCAGAGTCAGAAAAGCTGACCTGAAAAAAGATTTCTTTGTCAGTATAAACTGACTTGATCATAATAGGCAGTTCATTGGTTTTATCAAATGTTGTTAATACTGGTGCATTTTTCCAGGCAGGGTCGTTGGTAAGTCCATCAATAACCGGGGGGACCGTTGCCGGTATTGCCACCAGAGTCTGTTCAGCAAAACTTCGCGAAGTCACTCCGCAGAGCAGGATGCCCAAGAAGAGGGGGAAGACACTTTTTTTCATTGTTTTTGCAAGATGCAGCGGATTCAAATTTTGTTACCCTGTTCTGAAATGCCAAACTGACAAGCGGTTGCGGAGGTGGATTGACAAATAGTATTCACAGCCTGAGAAATAAGCGCCCTGAAGTATAACAAAATATTCTCCAGGACAAAGATAATTTTACAATTCCATTGCCCAGGAAGGTAACAGGAAACAAAAGAATCAACAGGATTTGTATATATGGTGCGGGCTTAAAATGAAAAACCTGGCCGTTAAAGTAAACGGCCAGGTTTTTTTACAGGTAGAGCTTTCAGCTACTCAGCAGCCATTTCTTTGGCAGGCTTGTTCAGGTATGAATAGAATGCAGGGAAGGCACCAAGAAACATAACGGCAATAATGTACTCTACCCCCTTGATGTGGGTGTAGAAGTCTGAAAGGGTATGGAATTCCTGCATAAGGCCAACAGCAATCAGGTACTGGCGCAGCAATTCGGAAACTTGCCAGTTTACCTGGGCTAAACCGCTGAGAATCGCAGCGCTCGACCAGATTGATATGAGTGATCCAAGAAAAATAGATGCAAACTTGAATACAGTCATGCCTTTAGGGGTGGTTTCTTTTTTGGACATTTTTCTCCTCCTGGGTTGTGTTGGTTAAGTGAAAAAACTTCTGTTTATATTCCTGTAAAAGCTGTAAAAATGCCTCGGGCTAATTCTTGAATATTCTGGGTTTGTACAACGCCGTTGACCAAGCATAAGCAGCCCCAAATACCGACAAAACCAGCCATGGCCAAAATAATGCCGATGCCAAACCTGGAGTTACCTACTGCGAGCTCAGTGATTTCAACAGTATCGGCAAAGGTTGCAACCTGTTCTTTTGATATTTTCTGTTCGCTTACCATTGTTTTTCTCCTTATATGTGCTTGACAGTATCTTTGATTAAGTTTTCTGCAATCTCTTCTTGCTATTATTAAAGCACAAATCGTGCCATATGTGTAATTGTTGCATTTATATTTGTTTCCAAAATTCAAGCACAAAGGAAAGAGGCAGAAGGTAAGTATTTATTATGTAATTATTTCAATAATATATAATGAATATTTTTGAAGTAATTGTTTATCCTTGCGGTCGTTTTGTTTTGTGTTTTTATGTATTTCAGCTATATAGTTTCTTACAGAAAACAGGATTTGCATTTTATGCTGAGTTACTAAAATTTTCATATATAAATATTTGAATTTATTGAAATAAATTTTATTCTATTTCCAGAAAACAGGAACTGTGGCGAGTGTTTCAGTTGTGTAGCATGCTACAATATTGTTGCTACACAAACGTAGTATCAGAAAGAATAAATATAATTTTCATTTATTAAAATTTTTTATTTGATTATTTATATTTATAATTATTTATATTTTTTTATTTGCAATAAAAAAACCATCACAATTCCTACAGATGTAGAAATTGTGATGGGTTATTAATTTTTTTATATGTATTTTATTTATTAATTAAGGAATAATGAAATCAGCAGAGAGACAACACCCCACATTCCAGCAATTGCTGCAATTGCCATGATAGCCCCAAAGCAGATTTCTGCTTTGCTCATTTCTGGTTTTTGAGTTTGAACGTTTTCCTGTGCGACAGTTGCGATTCTTTCTTCGGTGGTATCGATTGCGTTAGTCATGACTGACCTCCTTGCTGGTTTATTTTTATCTAGTAGTGAATTATTTACTTTTTTTTATTGTCTCCTTAATCATTTCTTTGCTTCTCATATTGCAGAAATGATGCCAGATCATTTTTATTTTTTAGGTTAAAATTGGTTTTAGAATAATGTTCCGCACTTTTATTCTGTAATTTTTCCTATATATATTTGTTATTATTATTAAAATTATATTTTATAACTAAAACACCCGGCTCGTGAAAAACTCTGAATACTGCTATGCCGGTAATGTTTTCTATGTGTCGCAGCATGTGTTGCATGCGACGGTATTGTGGCATAAATGCGTCTCATGCCACACGTTTGTTGGGGCTTACATGTCGCCACCATTAACAAATTTGGCATCGCCTGAAAACAGTATGCTAAACTTTTTGTTGCCCCAAAACGGCTTATGAAAACAATGACAGGACGGGAATTTTTGTGACGGTGCAAATAAATGTAGCCAGGAATTCTCTTGTCATGAAGTAACAGGCAGTTCCATGATTATGGATGTGTGATCATCGAGGGTGCTTTCAATTTCAAATGTACCGTTATTATCTTCCACAATACTGCGGCATATGGATAGGCCTAGGCCTGTACCCACTCCTTCAGGTTTGGTCGAGAAAAAAGGTTCAAACACCCTGGTTAGAATGTTGGGGTGAATGCCTGTGCCAAAATCGGTACACATCACTTTTAGATGCTGCTGCTCATTGCTAGCTGTTATTTCTCCCTTTATTTCAATCCGCTTTTTATCGTGCTGGCCAGGATAGCGCTGGTTCAGGGCATATCTTGCATTACTTAAGATGTTAAGAAAGACATGCTGCATTTCCTGAACGTTTACCTTAACGGAAGGCACGATATCCGGAAAACGTATTGCAACATCAATAGCATCATATCTGAATTGATGTTTGGTCAACGCCAGGGAGTCTTCAATGACTTTGTTCACTTTAACAGCTTCTTTTATCTGGGTGCGGTTTGTATTGAAGAAAAGGAGCTGTTGCACAATCTGTGAAATTCTTTCACCTTCATTGATAACATTATGTAATAGTTCGAGTGACTGGTTATTGCCCCCTGCCGTTTCTTTAATTTCATCACTAAGGATCTGGCTATAATTAATAAGTCCATTGGTAAGGTTGTTTATTTCATTTGCCACGCCGACGGAGAGTTCACCCATTGCAGCCAGCTTGGATGCTTTAATTGTTTCAATCCTGTGAGTCTTTTGCTCGGAAATATCCCGGGCAATCAAAAGGTAGGCATCCTCTTCTTCTGGCTGATTTTTCAGGGTGGAGATACTTACCAGGTATTCTGTACCTGAACCGGTGAGTTCAAGGGATATATTTTCTCTGCCACCGGATAATACATCCAGAAAATGTCCGGAAGAAGATGAGGTACTGTGGAAAAGGTCGGAAATGGTTGTCCCGATAATTCCTCCAGAGCCATTTCCCAATTTATCTTCTGCAGAAGGGTTGGCCTCAACAATTGTACCGTCGGGTTTAATAACCAGAATGAGATCGGGATTGTTTTCAAAAACTTTTTTTCTTGCCGCCTGGAGACGCGCCAATGTCTTGTCTGACTCTTTGGCTGCCAGGGCAAAGATAGCAAAAACAATCTCACGGCTCATACCCTTCAAAAGCTCGATTTCCTCTTCGCTATAACTGAGCGATGCAATGGAGTAAATGTTCATAACTCCAAAAATCTGCTGGTCATATACTAGGGGCAGAGCTATGCAGTCAGCTTTGCCGGTTGCAAAGGGGGTGTTCTTGAATGGCCCCTTGGGCAACCCTGCCAGAATATTTCTCACTATCACGGGTGATTTCTGCTCTAAAGCCTGACCGGCGGGGTCATATTTCTCATTATTTTCTTCAGCGGCCGTGAGCAGGGCTGTCATGCATTCATCCTGCTCCTGACGGCTCATAGTTGTTGAACCGTCTGCAATAAAGGGCACCAGAAGGGTATTATCTCCTGGGATGCCTATCCAGACGAGGACGTAATCATTGTTGGTCAGGACGCCTCTACATGCTTCCACAAAAACGGCATCCCTGGTTTGCACCTGCCACACGGATCCACTCACATTATGAACCATTTCCAGTACCCGGTTATAACGGGCAAATTCATTGGATGTCATGTTTTGTTTTGACAGGAGACTTTGAAATGACCCGGCCAGTTCTGCCACCTCTCCACGTTTTTTCCGGATGGATAAGGCCGAACGTTTTCCGGAAGTTACTTCTTTGACCTGTTTTACAAGTTCGATGAGCGGCATGGCAATTTGACCGTGCCAGAAGAGAAGAATGTAGATGACTATAAAAAGGATAATAGCCAGAAGCCCTATAACGAAATTCTGAAAACCGACAAGTTTTCTTTTTACATGGTCAACGATGACCCTGTCGAACAGCATCAGACGTTCGCCCAGAATGCGTATTTCCTGGTTCAACTGGCGGATCTTTGCCTGTGTCTGGTCGCCGGAACCGATGCTTCTGAGGAGAAGGATGATGCCTGCAAAGTCAACCTGACCGGCAAATGATATCCTGTATTCGTCAGGGATGATCCGTTGCTGCAGGATGTGTGAAATATTTGCATTTAACCTCTCTATTTCACTTGTAATGCTAGTGAGTTGCTGGGGGTGGTTTTCCAGGAGTGATTCGGTTATGTGTTCCCGGATGGTGGCAAATTGAAAAATGATCTTTTCATTTTGCTCAATAATGTTTTTATATTCCTTGTGGGATCTGTATTGCCGCGAACCAAGCAACAAGAGAAAAGCCAGGATTAAGGCTATAAAGATTGCGGCAGTATATCTGGTTGTTCGCAATGAAGGGATCATGTCAGTCGCCCTGGAAAATAAAGAGTTTTAAACAGCCCCAACCGATGTCGAAGGTAAGACAAACAGGGTCGGATTCACTCTCAATGACGTGTCTGTTTTTGTAACCCTGTGCAGCAGGGGCGCGGATATTTCTACATGCGCCCCCGCTGCAGAAGGGAAGGAGCCTTTTCTAGCCTGCCGTCTCTTCATCCTTTTTCCAGGTGTAAAGTATTGGCAGGCGGTACAGGATGAAGCGGTAAGTCACTATGTAAAGGGAGTAGACGGTGATGCAGATCACCACTTCACGCCAGTGTGGTATTTCCTGATACATCTTCCAGTTAAAGGTAAAAAGAGCGGTGTTAAGACGGTTTAAGGCAATGCCGAGAACCGCTATGAGGGCTGCAAACCTTGCAAGACCAGCCATATCGTTCCTGATAGAAATAGTAAAAAGTATCAGAGGCAGTATGACACCAACACCCATTTCCAGCATGTACCATTGCCCCCAGCCGCTGGCCAGGTAACCCCAGTCGCCATCATGAGCGATGGCAATGACCTTGATGACCAGGTAGGTAATTAATGCCAGGGTGGCGCCTTTTGCCAGTCCCAAAGTGAGGCGGTCCAGGCTATCGAGAAAATTGCTGTCACACCGCCAGGACATGGTTTTTTTGCAGATTGTGCTTACGACTATCAACATGCAGAGACCGGCAAATATTGAAGAACAGAAAAAATGGAACCATTGGAAAGGTGCAGAGAACCATAATGGATGGACCTTGCCGGGGGCATATGTGAACAAGGCTCCCAAAGCACCCTGATGCAGGGTAGAGAGGATGATGCCGGCAATGGTCAGACCGAGTATGATGCTCTTGATAAATGTTTTCAGTTTCGGCGCGCCGGCCCATTCTGCAAAGGCAGGGACCAGTTCAGCAACCTGTACTGAAAGATAGGTTGCAACATGCCAGGCAACCAGGAATAGAACAGCTGCTGGACCAAGGGATACAAACATGGGGTAGATCAGGCGCCAGGGCTGTCCAAGATCAACCTGCAGAAAAATAACAGCGAACAAATATCCCAGCAGACCGTTTAGCAGGGCCAAGCGCTCAATGGGTTTGAAATCATGGCGGCCGAAGACTTCAACTGTTGTCCCCAGCATGAAACCTGAAGCTGAAAGGGGAACCATGACAAAGAGTCCCCAACCTAGAAAGAGGCCCCAGGGGTAATCATAGGAGCTGTGCGTTACATAGCCGAGCCCGAAAAGGAACCTGGTCAAAGTGACGTAGCCGCCAAAGGTGAATATGATAGCAAATATCCAGTTAACAGGGTTGCGAAAAGCCTGGGCCAGGTATTCACTCAAACTCAGTCCCAGGAGGAGTTTGTCTTTAATGGTAAGCTTCTTTTTGTCCGGGCTATAATGTCTGGCCACGGGAGTTTTCCCAGTTGCGATAAGTGTTTTCATTATCTCCAGTCCTCCTATGATTTCTCAGATTTTTCTTGTTTTTTCTGTGCGTCCTTGCGTGTTGCCAGCAGGTGAAACCCTGCAAACAGGGCAGGCCAGATAGTCAGCACCATGGGAACAACAGTCAGGAATTCCTTGACATAGGAGAGAATCGGTTGCGTGCCAAGATCAGTATCAAAGCCAACCTGGTCAAAAGGAGCACTTGAAAGATACATCCAGGAAGTTCCGCCAACTTCATTTTCGCCGTAAATATGATCTTCATAGAGGTCCGGGTAGTTTTGTATTCTTTGGTTGCCTATTTTGATCAGATCCTGGCGTTTGCCAAAGGTAAGAACCTCTCGCGGACATGCTTCGACGCAGGCCGGAGGACGTCCGAATTTAAGCCTGGTGTCGTAACAGAAAATACATTTCTTGATAACAGGATTTAAGACACTCGAGTAGCTATAGGCAGGAATATAAAACGGGCAGGCCACCATACAGGTGCGGCAACCCACACAGACTGTCGGATCGTAAATCACAGCGCCCTCAGGTGTCTTGGTGTAAGCCTTAACAAAGCACGAGGTCAGGCATGCAGGCTCATTGCAGTGATTGCACTGGATTTTACGAAAAAGAGGATGGTCCTGACCGGGGATCTCGTAGCGGTTGACAACTGTGTATGCACCCTCACTGGTTCTGCGCGTATGATCCAGTACGGACAGGTCGTCAAAAGATTGCGCCGGAGCCGGGAGACCCTGTTCCTTGTTACATGCGGCTTCGCAGCTGCGGCAGCCAACACAGCGTGTCAGGTCGACCAGTACGCCCATGGCCTCAGGATAGCCACCGAATGTAGCGGAAGCATCTGCATTTTTGCTTTTGGCGATTACCGAGGCGGCCGCTCCTCCGAGTAAGCTGCCTTTCAGAAATTTTCTTCGGTTCATAGCTTTCATTATCTTCTCCTTCTCTTTATGCTGAAAGGTAATTCAACTTTTCGTCGACTCTAGTGTCCACCACCTGTTGGTCTGTCACTTTCAGG
>PKTW01000096.1 GCA_002868955.1 Desulfobulbaceae bacterium | reverse complement strand
TGCACTCTTAGAGGATAATAGATAATAACATATATCCATGAAATTGAAGCGCTAACTTTTTTATCCATGTTTGTCATACTGTGCAAATTAGCAGCAAATTACAATATATTTCCTTGATATGACGCATGGAAATACTTTATGAGATTCTTTTTATGCTATGCAAACCATTTGAATCATTGCCTTGACTTTGAAAGGTAAAGGCCTAATTTATAAATTATAGACAACTGCTAAAAATACTTTAGGGCTGTCGCCTTGAAGAGAGGAGGGTATGATGATGAGAATTTCGGGCGCAAAAACAGTAACATTCTTAACTCTACTGGGATTGATTATAGCCGGATGTGCGCCGCAGGCAGGAATGACCGCCAGGCAATACGATGAAAACTGGCGCTTTGTGCCACGTATCCATGTTGAGGATAACTCCTTTGGGGTGACGAGCGGCGTTGAATACCGGGGATGCAGCTACGATACTTATTATGAAGGGTACTTTTGTCCGGTTAACCGGTAGTTGGATGCTGGAAAGGACATAGTTTTTGCTGTAAACAATGGGGGAGATCCTGTTAGTGTATTTGTTTGACAACCGCATGGAAGCCTCAACCATAGATTAGAGGCTTACAGGCTTTCCCGGGACGCGATATGTCTGCAGCCAGCCTTGTTGACTCCATCAGTTATAAGAGGGCTCTTATGTGCGAGCCCTTACTTACCATTCGCCGCCAAGATAAGGGTTTTCCTTTTTCTCCCGGCCCACTGAACTCGTTTTGGAGTCGCCATAATCATGCCCCGGCCAGATTTTAGTATCATCGGGAAGAACGGCAATTTTGGCGGCAAGGGAATCAATTAACGTAGTAAAATCTCCTCCCGGCACATCAACTCTGCCGGCAGCTCCGACAAAAAGAGAATCGCCGGTAAAAAGATTTTTATCCACATAGATACAGATAGATCCAGGTGAGTGGCCCGGCGTATGGATAATGTTTAGGGTGTGTTTGCCGAATCTAAGCTGGTGGTCGCCACCCTTAACAAGTATATCGGCAGGCGGCGAGGGAGCAAAACCCTGTCTGGAAAAATAATCTTTTGCGCCGGAATCATGCAGAAGAAGTTCATCATCTGCATGCCGGACTATGGAAGCTCCTGTTGCCTCCTTGATGACTTTATTGCCGCAGGTATGATCAGGATGGCAGTGGGTATTGATAATGAAAAGGGGGTTAAGCTGAAGGGCATCTATTACCGCGAGCAGTTTTTCTTCCTCACCGCATGGATCAATGACCACTGCCTCCTTGGTTTCTTCACAGGCCAGGACGTAACAGAACACCTTGTCAGCTCCGAGCTCCAGCTGTCTTATAAGCATTTTGTCTCCTTAATAAATCTTACCCATCATGCGTTACGCAATAATGGAGCAATAATTCATGAAACTGCTATTTTGTTTTCGGTTTTCACCTGGGTAAGCAGCAATCCTCCAGTTATAAAGAAAATGGTGAGCGCCAGGATGGACAGCCGGGCTGAACCAGTTATATCGACAATCAGTGCAAAGAGAAATGGTCCTAAAACTGACGCGAATTTTGCACTGATGGCATAGAAACCAAAAAATTCAGCATGTTTGCCTTCAGGAATGAGACTTGAAAATAATGAACGGCTGACAGCCTGGCTGCCACCAAGAATTATTGCTATAACAAACCCCAGAAGCCAGAACTCCCAGGCAGTATTCATAAAATAGGCGTATATGGTAACAAGAACAAAGAGGAAAAGGGCCAGGTATAGCGAACGTTTTGCACTTGAGATTTCAGCCAGGCGTCCAAAGAGCAAAGTACCCGGCATGGCCACAAATTGGATCATCAGAAAACAGGCGAGGATGGTCCCCTGGGAGAGCCCCAATTCCTCACGGGCGAAAATTGCTGCAACAACAATAATCGTCTGTATGCCGTCATTATAAAAGAGAAAAGCGATCAAAAAGAGAAGCAGGGCAGGGTGCTTCTTAATTTCAGCAAAAACCCTGAAGTATCCACCTATACCCCTATGAAGCCTGTCCACCATTATGGGGCTTGCTGGAATACGGACATAAAGATAGGTTGGGACGGCAAAGAAACACCACCACAATCCTGTGAGCAGGAAACCGGCACGACTTGCAGCACCTTTATCAGCAAACCCGAGAAAGGCATAGCCCTGGATCATGCCAAACACCAGGAGCAGGGCCATGCCGCCACCGATATAACCATAGGCAAATCCCCGCGAGGAGAGGCGGTCCAGTTCATGGTTTGCAGCAAGTTTGGGTAGAAAGGCATTATAAAAAACATTTCCCCCGGCAAAACCTATGTTGGCAAATATAAAAAGAAATGCGGCAAGAAGATACCTTCCAGGTGTGGCAAAATAGAGAGACGAAGCTGCAAGGGCGCCCACGAGACAATACGCAAAAAGAAATCTTCGATGCATGTCTAACCTGTCAGCTAAACTTCCAAGGTAGGGGGAGGTCAGTGCCACAATCAGCATGGAACTGGATACTGCATATCCCCACAGGGCTGTGGCCCTGAAGGTGCGACTGAAACCAAGGAAAGAAATGCGGGCCCCTTCTTCCGGCACCAGGGCAACAAAATAGACGGGCAGAACAGCGGACAGGATCACCGTGGCAAAGGCGGAGTTGGCCCAGTCATACATGCACCAGCCGAACCAGGATTGTTTTTTTGTGGGATGAAACATCATTGAAGCACTATCGCAACTCCAACTACAACCCGCAACAAAAAATTTGAACACCTGCTTTGACCAGGAAAAAAGCAAAAATAGTTAATTGCGACTGGTGTTTTAGAAGTTCTTTGGTTTTGATTTTAGGAAATTTTGGAATAGCCGGATGGAAAAATCTGTGAACCGAACAAGCCGTCCAGTTATTTCCAGGGAAACCCATGCAATTGCGGGTTCCCTGGAAATATAATTCAACAGTATCAGCCCGTATGATATTTGAAAGAAAGACTTACTTTTGCCCTGTAGGCCACAACTTTGTTGTTCTCGATTCTCATATCGAGCGTTTTAATCTCTGCGACCCGCAGATCCTTCAGGCTTTTGCCGGCTGTCTCCACAGCGGTTTTTGCAGCCTCTTCCCAGGACTTCTCACTTGTACCGACCAATTCGATCATTTTATAAACACTTCCGGACATTTTGCACCTCCTTTATGTTTTTATTGTTATAGGACATTCCGTTGTCCCCTATTCAAATTAAAGCAGGTTCACAATCACCCGGCCTGTTTGGCGGCCCTGCAGCATGTGCTCAATGTAACCGGGAAGCTCTGGCAGTTTGCATTCTTTAGCCAGAGGGGCAAGGTTCGCTAAGCGCCATTTTCCAGCGAGTTTTTGCCAAATTCTTTCTCTGATATGCATGGGACACTTTGCTGAATCTATACCCAACAATGAAACACCACGCAATATAAATGGATAAACAGAAAGAGACAGGTCGGCAGAAGCAACATTACCGCAGCATGTTACCGCACCACCATAACACGTTGATTTAATTGCAGAGACCAGGATTTCACCACCCACAGTATCAACCACAGCAGCCCATTTTTCTTTCAGTAATAATTTCCCAGAGGAATCAATGGCCTCTTGCCGCGAAATGATTTCCTCTGCTCCAAGACGGGTCAAAAATTTTTCTGCATCTGGTTTACCACTGACAGCGGTCACTCTATAACCCATATTTGCCAATAAGCCGATTGCAATGGAACCAACACCACCTGTTGCACCGGTAACAAGAATTCTTCCCTTTTGCGGCACTATGGGAAAGTCTACCAGACGTTCTACGGATTGAGCGGCAGTAAAGCCGGCAGTACCATAAATCATGCTTTCGCGCAATGTAAGGTTCTGTGGACAATGGAGAGCCCACCCGGTCGGGATGCGCATGTACTGTCCAAAGCCCCCTGGCGTATTCATGCCGATGTCAAAGCCGCAGGCAATGACCTTGTCTCCTGGTTGGAATTCTGAACTGCTGCTTTCCTCAACTACACCGGCGGCATCGATACCCGGCACATGCGGGTACCGTCTTGTAACACCACGATTTCCCGAAGCGGACAGGGCGTCCTTATAATTGAGTGAAGAATAGTGAACCCTGATGAGCAGATCATCCTGTGGAAGTTCGGCAATGTTTTTCTGTTGAATTTGTCCTGCATAGGTACCGGGAGTGACTTCTTCTATAACGAAGGCGCTGTAAGGATTATTTTGCATGGGAAATTTTATCCGGTTACATAGGCTTTATTGATCATTGTATTAGTTCCGATTAATTATTTTACAGAGCAAATGCCGTGAATGGCATCACATGCTTTGTTATACAGTTTTGCCAGCCAGTCATCCCCTGGTATGATTTCATCTTTTGCGTGATCACATTCCGGACACCGGTGAATACGGGAAATTTTTCGCATAATTCTCCTTGTTGAAGCCACAAAAGTAGCATGGCTCCACGTCAGGGGCGAGACAGAAAGAGGTTTGCCCGTGAAAGGATGAACCTGTTCAGCCAATATCCCTGAGGGCAGAGCATGATCAGCAACCCACTGCAGAATTTGTATCGGCTGCTCAAGGTCATTTTCGTTTTGGGCCATATTTGTCAGGTGATCTGCAAGCCAGAGGGTGCAGATAAACCAAGGATTACCGGGCAAGTTTGTGTCAACCTGGTGGTATTTATCACCTTCATAGCGGGCCAGGCCTCCTACCTCGGTCTTGAGCCAAAGTTTTTCGCGCAGAAGTTTCATGGTGGCAATGATGCGGTCGTCATCAGCAGCATAGAGTCCAAAGGCAAAAAGCCCCCAAAGGCTCGCGTCACAGATATCATCATAGACAAGGTTTCCCCTGTGGTCCCTGGACACCATTCGGCAGAAACTGTTTAATTCCGGACGCCAGAGGTACTTTGAAGCGGCATCGCGTATCTCCGAGGCAACCTTTTGATAATGATCTGCCAGGTCATCTTCACCGAAGACAGTGCAAAAAAGGGATGCTGCTGTAAGGCCGCCAAAAACTGTTCCAGTTGTAAAAGAGAGCATGCCGCGTCTTTCCTCCCATAAATCATAGGAGGCGTCCGGCAATCCCGTTTCCTCATCGCGGTAGCGGCACATGAATTCAGCAGCGTTTTTTACGAGGCTGCGATAGAAAGGCTTGATGAACTCAATATCCCGGTAAATGACAAAATGGTTCCACAGGGCCCAGAGAGTAAGAGCCGTTTCATCTTCCTGGATCGGCAGCTGATTCTGGCCGTTTTCCTGCCAGGGATGCCAGGAAGATGCGAGTGTTCCGTCAGGATTGTATTTGTGCAGAAAGTAGCCATCCTCATTAATTGTTCGGGCTGCAAATTCATAAAAGCGCCGGGCAATCTCCGGGTAGCCGGCCACATCCAGGGAATTGGCCACAAGGGCTCCATCACGCAGCCAGATGTAGGAATAGGTGTCACGGTTGAACATAACAACGTCAGAATCATTTGCCGCCAGTATACCACCCTGGGCATCGATCTGGGTATTGAGAACCAGCAGACTCCTCCGGTAAAGCTCGGCAACAGCCGGCGGCAGTTGATCAAGGGACAGTGCTTCCTTATGAACCCAGAGTTTCCAGTAATCAGAGGTTCTCTTTATGAGTGCTGCAGGGCCTTTGTGTTTGACGCGGCCATCAAGGCGGCGTACATCATTCCAATTTTCTCCGGCAACCAGCCAATAAAAGCACTTTTTCCGCGACATGCCCTTAATATCCAAATGCAGCCCTATGACAGAGTCAACTGACCCCTGGGCAATGGTATTGCCTGAAAGAAGACCGTCCTCGGCATCAATATAGGTCCCTTCCTTGCCGTTAATGTTTTTTTGTCCAACGGCAAATTGGTCCAGATCAGGAGTTTCTTCAGTATTGCCGCCAATAAGAAAATAGCGCGAGCCCTTGTAATGAACCAAACCGCCGGTGGGAGGATCAAAGGCTGCGGTATCCCCAACACTGTTGCCTGATATGTCGAGATTCTGGCTGAGAAAAAGCCTGATCTGCCGATCCTGGGGCACCATATTCTCTATTATCATTTCGCGTACGTAGATATTTTCGTGAAAATCAACCATATCGCGGCATATCAGGAGCACACCCAGGTTCTGATGGTACAGGGACACACGGGTGACCAGCGTATCCAGCTCGTAGCCCAGATCTATCTTCCAGTCTTCACCAACCCAGGAAAACTGATTGTCGACCCAGACGCCAAGACGGCAGTATTCGCCCTGTACATGGTTTTCCTGCCCGACATGCGGGAAATAGAGATCACGTATGTTGTAATGCTTATCGAAGCAGATAAGGAGTTTGCCGTTTCCAACAGGTATATCTCTCGGCATTTATGCATTCCCCTAAAAGAGTGATCAAAGTTGTTTTTTGAAACAAACTCCGAGTGCAGGCAATATTCGATCTTACGCGATAAATAATTATAATTATGAGATAGTAATTTTACTGAAAAAGCATTTTAAAATCCAGTAGTACAATCACATAAATAATCCCATTTCATTTTGCAGGTGATCCACTAATTTTCGATGTCCGGCAGGCAAGGCAAAATCAGACAGTTCCTCTGGTTTTACCCAACGATATTCCTGGGCGCCGTGGAGGACAGGTTCAAGCCTGCCATCCATGAGAGAACAGAAGTAGCAATGCAGGGTGACCCGATAGATGGTGTAGCTGTGCTTTACAGTGGTGATTTTTTTAAGGTTGCCGACTGCAAGTTCTGTCTCTTCAAGGTATTCCCGCACCAGGGCCATTTCCGGGGTTTCCCCGGCTTCCAGACGGCCGCCGGGAAACTCCCACAGGTTGGCCCAGACACCTTTTGGTTTGCGCTTCTGGATAAGGATCCTGCCATTCTGTTCGAGAATACCGGTGGCCATTTCAATAAAAATTGTTTTTGCAGGCGCATTCAAAACCGGCCTTTTTGCCACGAGATCAAAGCTGAAAGCCTGGCAATCAGTCTTTATGGGACAGATTTTACAGCGTGGATTTTTGGCAATACAGACAAGCGCTCCCAGTTCCATCAGCGCCTGGTTGAATTCACGGGCTTTGCCGTAGGGCAGCAAATCCCCGGCCTTTCGCCAGATAAAAGCACTTGTTTTCTTGTCTTTAACCGGTTGGGCAAGGTTGAAAAGCCGGGCAAAGACACGCTCAATATTGGCATCAACCAGGGGATACTCCTTGTTAAAGGCAATGCTCATGATAGCGCCGGCAGTGTACTTTCCTATTCCGGGCAATTTGAGGAGTTGATTGTGGTCTGCTGGGAGTTTACCGCAGTATTCGGCTACAAGGATATTGGCACTCTTGATGATATTTCTGGCCCTTGAGTAATATCCCAAGCCTTCCCAGAGCTTCAGAACGTCCTGTTCACAAGCGCCGGCAATGCTTTTAAGATCAGGGAAACGCGATATCCAACGGTTGAAGTAGTCAACAACCCTGTCCATCTGCGTCTGCTGCAGCATGATCTCAGATATCCATACATGGTAAGGCGTATATGTTTTTCGCCAGGGCAGTTCCCTGGCGTTTTCCTGAAACCAGTCAAGAAGTTGTTGCTGGAGTTTTTTCATGGTGAAAGGAAATTAATCAAAAGAGACTGTCGGGTTATGATGACTGGCGCCTGCCAACGCTAGAAGAAGCATTATCCCTTGTAGGGAGAGAAAAGGCAAACACGGTTCTTATATTCACTCATGCTTTGACCTGAGGCAGGGATATGTTTATATCGCTGACAGACGCAAGCCAGGGGGATACTGGTTTATTGATTTCAGACAGGCCAGGGTGTTCTGAGCTTCCGGTACATATGCCGGAGGCTTTGGCAGATTATGCCGTGCCGAAAGGACCTCACTCCTGGCAAGTTTAACACGTCGAGTAGCCGCAACTGACACACTGACTGCAGCCGCCGCTGCGGCGCAGGGTAAGCTTCCCGCATGACGGGCATGAAGAATAGGATGAAGGTTCCTCATAGGGGTCAGGATCTTCCTTACCATTGGTCTCAGGCGCACAGTTGTCAAGCACCTTGGCAAGGGCTGCCGGGATGGAGAACACTCTTCCCAGAGAACTGCTGGACCACACTGAGTCTGAGGATATATCCTCCAGGGTCCTTGCTATTTTACCCACCAACCGATAATCATGCTGCAGGGCAACTGAGATAACGCGGCCAAGTGACTCACACATGCCGTGAATGGTTGAGCCGGACTTGGTGGTATTGATGAACACCTCACGAACATGATCATTCTCGCCCTTGTTGGTAGTGACATATAAAGAGGCGGGGCCGCTGAATTTGAAGGTGCTGCCATAGCGTTGCGGTAGTTCCGAGAATGGTATACCGGGTTTTTCGGCCGCCTTGGCCGCCGAGTCACTCAAGACCCCGGTCATGGAGGAGTCGCGGAACATGGTGACACCCTTGAGTTTACTGTCACGGGCAATGAACAGCATTTCTTTGATATCATCCACGGTTGTAGAAGCCGGCAGGTTAATGGTCTTGGAAACAGCGGTGTGATTAAAGGTCTGACACGCCTCCAGTAGCCTAATCTGCTGAAGCGGGGTTATATTGTGGGCTGTCTGGCTTTCGACCCAGTCAAGTTTGTCTTCATCATAATCGTAGAATTCAAGGGGAACCAGGGTGAACTCTTTCCAGGAGCCGTCAGCATCCTTTACCCTGCGAGACTGTATCATGGAAAAATAAGGTTCCACACCTGTGCAAGCAACCTGCATTAACTGAGAAATGGAGCCGGTAGGGGCCTGGGAGGTGGTAACGGAATTATAGAGGCCTCCCTGTTTTATGACACTATCGAATATTCTCTTGATATGTTTCTGCCAGGTGGCCTTTCTCGGGAGCTGATTAGAAAATTCCTTCGCTTCCTGGGCAATTCTTTTGGCATAGTCAATATTCCATTCGCGGACCTCCAGTTTTTTGCCGGTCTTCTGTTTGTAATAGTCGGCATAATCAAGGCTGCCCTGCATTGAACCGAGCATGAGGGCAAGCTGTGTTGCCTTGGCAAATTTCGGAGCCTCATGTTCATCCGCATAGGATATATCAAAATAATTCATGGCATGCTGCAGGCCGGTAAAGCCAATGCCGATGGGTCTGAACTTCAGGGTGTTCTGCGCAATTCTTTCAATTGGCGGAAAACCACCCATGTCGAGAATTTCATTCCCGGCAATTGCTGCCAGCCTGGCTTTCTCATAAACTTGCGTAAGAAAATCAGCGAATTTCCCCTCAAGGCACTTCTGCAGGTTAACTGTCAGAAGGTTGCATGCCGTGTCCTTGGTAGAAAGATATTCACCGCAGGGGTTGGAGAAGACCGGGTTGAATTTTTTAGGAACCGGGGTATTCTCCTGGCTTTTCCGAGTAAAAAGAAGCCCCGGATCGCCTGATTTCCATATATATTTAGCTATGAGCTGGATCAATTCTTCATCATCCCAGAATTTATCACTGGTAACATTGACTGAAACATTACAGCCGGTGTATATGCCTGGATTATCACCTTTAAAGGTGATGAGATCCTTGATATCCTTTATATCCCAGTTGGCCTGAATCATGAGAGCGCCGCGCCTTTTGCCACCCTGGCTGATACGGGCGGAGAGGTGGGAATAGCCCTTGGCAAATGATACAGGTCCTGATGCTGTTCCCTGGCCATTGTCAACAGGTGATCCTTTGGGGCGTATGTCTGACACATCAATGCCGCCACCACCGGAATGCTGGAAAATGGTAACCAGGTCACGTTCCATATTGAATATGGCTTCGGTAGAGTCTTCAACATTGCCAAGTGGATAGCAGGAGTAATAACCCTTACGCTGGGTATGGGGATTGCCGCCATTCATCAAAAAGGGTGTCGCGGTAATGAACTCAATATTTAACAGTGCCTTGG
Source organism: Desulfobulbaceae bacterium (assembly GCA_002868955.1). Classification (GTDB taxonomy): domain Bacteria; phylum Desulfobacterota; class Desulfobulbia; order Desulfobulbales; family BM004; genus BM004. Next base: position 13,451 of record PKTW01000096.1, on the reverse strand, counting down.
CGATACCCGGGTATGAAAATTCCTTGCTGATCCGTTTTAAAACATCAGAGAGATTTTTTTCGGCCGGCTTCCCGATTTTAGGATCCCTTACAGCGTATCGTTCACGCACAAGATAATCTTCAAATCTATCCCATTCCTTGATAGCATCTTCACGGTTGATTGGCAGTTTCATGCTCCGGACTCCTTAGTTCATAAATATTAGGTGTAGTATTGGGTGACCGCACGGTTCTTTTCTTAATAAAAGAATAAACCCAATTATAAAATTAACTATCTGAGAATATTAATAAAAATAATAAAGTGAAAAGTGTCCGCCAGAGAGTTGCGTGAACTCTTGATTGATTCAGGAAATGAAAATATAGAACAAACGAACTTGTGTGTCAAAGGAAAAGGAACCACAATATGTTGTGTGTTGAATACAATTAGAGCAAACCCAGACAGGGTGGGATTCTGAGCTTCAAAAAAAAATGATACAGGTGTGAAAATTTTAATCTTGAGAGATAAAAAGCGGGATTTTTTCTAAAAGGCGAGTGTCGCTTATCCGAACACGGTTATTAAAAGCATACCGGTAAACATCAGCAGAGTACCAAGACCACGGTAACTGATATCTGCTTCTTTTAAGACAAGCCAACTTAAAAGGACGCTGAAGAGGATGCTGCTTCTTTTTACTGCAACCATATATACAGCGGTTGAAATAGAAATTGCCAGGCCATGGAAGCTTATGTGGATCATGAATAAACTGCCAAGCCACATACCACGTGGTGTATTACGAAAAATTTTCCGCCAGTCATTTTTGCCGACCAAAAGGAAACCTGCCAGGACCGTTATATTGAAAACCAGAAAAAAAGAGTAAGAAAAAAAGAGCGGCGACGAATGGAGCATGGCCTTTTTGCCAATAACTGCCGCAAAGGCAAAAAGGATGGCGACGATTAACATGAACCAGGATCCTTTTTCATGCAAAAAAGCTACGAAAGGGACAAGAAAATTTGCCTGCTTTTTTTTGCAATGCACAACATAGCCACCCAGGACAATAAGACTTATTCCCATGCCGCCCCATATATTGATGGTTTCGTCCAGGATGAAAAAACCGGTCAGTATCATAAAAACCGGGGTAAATGCCAGAAAGGGTACGGTCAAGGATATGGGAGATAATTTTATTGCATAAAGATAGAGCACATAGGCCAGAATATTAATGGGGATGGAGAGTATGAAAGTCCAGTAGAACGTCTGGTCCAAAGGTGGCGTTTCGACGAGAAGAAAGCCGAGACCGAAATATGGTAATGCCCATAAAAGCTCAAGTATGGCAATTTCCGGTGGAGCAAGATCTTTGTAGGTCTTGATGGAGACATCCCTGGCAGCGATGGAAAATGCTGCTGTCAACGCGAAAAAGAACCAGACCATATGGATAGCAAAATTTTCTGTTAAAAAAGGGGTTACAACTGATGAAAAAGAAAAGGGGCGGTTAAACTGATTAACCGCCCCTTTTTACTTCAAATTGATTTGTACACTATTTCAAAGTAATAGTAACAATATTTGCCAGAACCCTGCGGTTCTTTTCTCTGCCCGCATCTGTATCATTGCTGGCAACGGGTTTTGATTCTCCGTGACCTACAGTTGAAAGCCTCGATGCCTCGATGTTGAATTTTTCGACAATGTATTTTTTGACGCTTTCAGCTCTTCTTTCAGAAAGTTTCATGTTGTATTCTTCAGAGCCGATGCTGTCAGTATGTCCTTCCAATACTCCCGTGGTTTTGGGATAAGCCTGCAGGAAGTTTGCCACCTTTTCAATATCACTGTGATATTGCGGTTTCACAACTGCTTTATCAAAATCAAATTCCACCAGCAGGGTGATTGAGACTTTTTCCGGAATCGCCACAGGACATCCTACACGGTCAACCTTCATACCCGGAGGAGTGTTAGGGCATTTGTCAAGACTGTCAGGAACTCCGTCGCCATCGCTGTCAAGGTCAACTATTTTCTTCGGAGGTTCTTTCTTCGGAGCCTTTTCCACGAAAACAGAGGTTACAAAATCACCCATTCCATCAGTAAGCTCAACTGTGGAGCATGCATCATCAAGGGTTCGGGTATGCAGACTGTTTGCGTTGATGGCAAAACCGCATTTCCCTGCTTCGGCGATCTGTTCCATGGTCATTTTACCTTTTGGGTCATCGCCGAGAAGAACAGTATAGATGCAGACATTATCTCCGTACATTTCTTCCATCAGGGCCGCAGCGGCAACGGGGTCTGCCGGGTCCGTATTGAGGCCGTCGCTGAAAATGATCACAGCAGCATTACCCGGCATGTCGTAAAGATCTGTAGTTGCATGAGTAATTGCATTGGCAAGAGGGGTCACGCCTCCGGTACCACTTACGGAGAGTAGTCCATCTTCCAAACCTGCCTTGGTGTATTTAGTCATGCCGTATACAAGGCCCTTTTCAGCATAAACAGGACCGAAAACCCGCATTCCCGCATTCACATCGAAGTCGTCTGGAAGTGAATTGTTAAGACCTTTAATCAGTTCTGTTGAGAGCTCAAGTTTTGTGGGCTCGGCGCAAAATGCGCGACTTACTTTGTCAGCCATTGAAGAAGATGCGTCCCTAATGATCAGGAAGTTATCAACCTTTTTCTGATACTCACCACTTTTAAGCATTGCACTGATATCCTTGGGTGTGCTGGTTATATCAAATGTTTTTTTTGCTGATAAACCGGCACAACCTGTGAGGACCAAACCGAGGAGCAACACCAAAAGACCTGTAACAAAATTTTTTAATCTCATATTCTTCTCCTTTTCTCTCATATCCCTCTCCTTTTCATGAAGTTTCAGAAAATGCACCCTGTAAAGCATGAACAATAAAAAAACCGGATCACCAAGTTATATATAAACAACATGCAGCTTTAAAAATGCCAATTGATTCCAAACGGCGCACCAATCTGTCAACTGGCTGAATATAGATTTCTTTGAATAATATGTATCTGTTAACTCAGATTTTTCAAATTGTCACGAAAAAATTAACGAAATTACCATTTGTTTGATGGTTCATTATTTTGTTGGATGTTCTGCTTTGGCCTGAAAAGATATACCAGCATTGAAAATATCTTCATAACACCCTTCCAGATTCTTGGGAGCAGCCAAACCAGCAGGAGAATAAAAACAATAAGAAAACCGATAAAGAGCAGCGGATAATGGAGTGCGGTCCAGAGTCCTAAAACAACAGCCGCATCTTCTCCAAGGGATGTTATCCAGTTGGTAACAGGCTCCGGCGAGGTGTTGATGAGGACTCTGGCTCCAGACTTGGCGGCATGGGTTGAGGCAGCCATACCGCCACCAACAAGGGCGGCGGCAATGGTGACCGATGGGTTTATCTCACCCACTGCTGCTGCAGCCAGGAGGGTCCCCAAGGGAATCCGGATAAACGTGTGTATGACATCCCAGCCGTTGTCGACCCCGGGAATCTTATCGGCAAAGAACTCGACTGCATACATGACGCCGGCAGCAGTAATAATCAATGGATCGGTGAGTATCATCAATTCGTGGGGCAGCGTTATATTGCCGCTCGAACCAAGGATACCCAGGACAAGTATTGCGGCATAAAGGTTTATACCGCTGGCCCAAGCAACCCCCATTGTCAGGGCTATGGTTTTTATAATGGGTTCAAGCTGTTCCACAATGAGATTCTACTGTTTTTGATGAAGTGTGGGTGAGGATTTTTCCTGGCAGTTTAAATTGTAACGATCCAGAGAGATGCGTGCAGCTGCCAGGGCCTGGCCGGCCAGGTCGCATCCTTTCACATCCGGAAGATCCTTGCCGAGAATGATATCCATGATCTCTGAAGGTTTGAGCTCAACCAGGGGACCTGCAGGAACATATCCTTCCAGTTTGCCTTCTACGCGGCGAAGCAGCCCTCCATTGACAAGGTCATTGATAATGTAAATCACGGTTTTTTCTGATTGATTAAGGAGTTGAGCCAGAGATTTCCTGTCAGTCACTTTCCTGGCCTTATAATCTTTCAGAGCGGTTTCCATAATATCAAAGGCCATTGCCAACCGTGCTGCCGGAGTCAGGGCATAGGATTTCCACTCGTAATGACGCCTGGCTTGAATGGCAAAGGCTACTTCCGCCCCGAAGAGAAACACGACCCAGGCTACGTATATCCAGAGAAAGAAAAGGGGCAGGGTGGCAAATGAGCCGTATATGGCGTTGTACCTGGCAACGCCGATCTGCATTTTAACATAAAGGATCTGGACCCAGAACCAGGTTAGACCGCCGAAGAGACCTCCTGCTAAGGCCGACAAAAATTCAACTCTTATATTGGGCAGAAACTGGTAGAGCAGTGAAAAGGTGATAACAAGTATGATAATGGGTAATGCCTTGAAAAAAAACCTTTCAAGCCAGAGCGCGGGCAGAATATTCTGTATCTGGGTGTGCAGGACAGGGCTCTGCAATGCAGCGGTAGCGGCCAGAGTGAGGTTGACACTGAGAGGTAAAAGGATCATCAGAGCCATATAATCAATGATCTTGCGCCCCAGGCCACGGCCGGTTGTAGTCTGCCAGATGGCATTCATGGATTGCTCAATAGAGGCCAGAACTCCAAGGGCGGCAAGCACCATACCAATAATACCAAAGGTGCCCAGGGTGGTGAAATCCGTGCGATCCACGTAATCGAAGATCTGATCCACAGCCCGTCGTAAATGCGAGGTAAGTTCAACAGGATAAGGCTCTGCGATTGCGCCTGGGCTCTCTATATCTGCTTCCGGCGCGAAGGGGGGGGGGATTTTATTTTCAGCCCCGGTTTGAGGCGCATCAGGTACCGGAGCGCTAGCAATATTCTCAGAGTCAAACTGTTCAATAAAACTGTATGCTGCCAGACGCATCTGGTCACCTGCACCCAGGCCTTTGAGAACAGCAGTTCCAAGAGCGAGCATGGGGACGAGTGACAACACAACCGTAAAGGTCAGGGCACTGGCCCGCAGGGTGATGCGGTCAGCCTGGGACTCGCGCACCACGATAAAGATGATACGCAGAACACTCCGCAGCAAACGTAAACCGTACGCTTCACCAGGCTTATGTGTCTGCCAGACCCAATTGCAGAATTCTTGCCATATGTGGCTAATTTTTTCTCCCAAAGCTACATCCTGCGCAGGGTGTTCCGGTTTTTTTTCAGTCTGAGTTTCGTTCATATCACAGGCTACGGGAAATGTATTATCTGCCAAACAAACCCTTGATTATATTTTCAGGAGAGGATTTATCCCCGGATTGCTGGCCGGAACTGTCCAGTTTTTTGAGAACCTCTTTCTGCAAAGATTTTTGCAGCTGCTCCTGCACACCTTTCATGTCAAGGGTCGGATTCGGGCTTTTAACGTTGCCGGCCAACTTAAGATGCAGGGTCGCTCCCCCTTCTTCGTTTGTAAGATATTTAGCAAAGGAGGCACGGGCTCGCAACTTGTCAGCAAGAGGCTGCGACAGATGAAAGGTCAAGGGCAGATCAAGACTGCCGTCCAGTCCTATAATGCCTTCGGTTTCAGCATCAAGATCAGCACCCTGTAAATTTGTCTTTATCTTGACCTTGCCTCCTTCTATTATGGTAAATGTGCCTGAAAGACTCTTATAGCTGATATTGTTCAGTTCCTGAAGGCCCAGAAGGTTAGCAATTGACCGGGATACCGGAGTGCCCTTGATGTTGCCGTCACTGAGGGTAAAGGAGCCGTCTGCCGTGAGGGCCTTGTTTATCTGCTCCCAGGCGGTTCCAGCACCTGAGAAAGTTATCTCGGACTGCAGTGATCCACTAAGCATACCGGCAAGTTTCGCTGCCAGTGCAGAACTTAAATCGGCAGCCTGCAGCGACTGCAATCCCAGTTTGCCATCATAAGCAAGATCAGGCTGGTTCAGATCAACAGTCATGTTGGAAGCAATTTTGCCGCCATATGTATTGGCAGAAAGTTCTTTGACGGTGAGTACCCCTTCAGCCAGAGCAAAAGACATGGAGAAATTGTTGGCTGTAAGCCCTTTGTATAGTGCCTTGTCTACTTTGACACTGCCCTGCGCTACAAGGCCTGTGGGTAGGGACTCGGCTATGACATCACCGGATTTGCTTTTTGCGCTTCGGGTTGTTTGCGGCTTGTTTCCCTGTTTTTTCGGCAATCCGGCAACAATCCCGAGGAGTTTGTCAATATTTAATGATTTGCTGCTGACAGCAATGGTAGCATCGGGTGTGTGCATGTAGTTTTTCACATCCGCCTCAGCATGAACCAGTTCGCCATCAAGATTCGTATCAAGCGTTATATCCATATCTTTCTGACTGACATTGCCTTTACCGTTCAGCTTGGCTTGTGAGTCACCATAGCCAACTGACGCGACAAAATCAAAAGAACCATTGTAGAGCAGGTCGTTCATGGAACGGCCCAGGATTACGTTGAGACTGGCGCTGCTGGTGGCATCGATAGCAGGGATCTCGTTCAACTGGTCACGGATTTTGATTTGTGCTTTAACCAGTTTTATCTGGTTGATGGTCAGAGTCAATGGCAAGGCGGCTGAGGCGGGTTTGGCTTTTTCCGCTTTCTTCCCCTGCGGCGGTTCAGAAAGAATTGCCAATGTGGAGAAATTGAATTGGCCTTTCCTGTCCCGGATTATCTGGACAGCCGGTTCATCAAAACGTATCTCGCTTATGATCAGTTTTTTCTGTAGCAGGGGCAGGATATCGTAACTGAGGACAAATGCCTTGGTAGTTACAAAATTGGTTTCCTTATCAACTTCCTTGATAAGAAAATCCCGGATGGTAATTCCTGACAGCAAGCCGATCTTTATGTCACCGATGGCGACCTCCCTGCCCAGGGCGGCTTTTGCCTGCGGTATGACAAGGGCCTTGACCCGTTCTTCAGTAAGATAAAAATGTACAAAGGCTATAAGGCCTGCAATGGCGACAACGATCAGCAGAATGATTATGCCGAAAACCTTACTAATTTTGCCCATAATAATAATCTCCTATCACGTTTTGGCCAGCTGTGAAGAATTTCTGGCTGAACAATTTATTTGCCACACATCGTTCTGCTGATAAAAATTTGATTTTGGTGTAACATTTACACGATCTTTACCATAGCTTTATCACATTTTCACATGCAAGTGTTAGCTTGTAAGACCATGGAAAACATTTAGAATATATGCAGCCCTGTACCGACTTTTTAATAATACAAATTTACTGTAAGAGCTTTACTTATCTGCAATCTATAGTTAATAAGTAATTATAAAAAAGATCATAATCATTGAGTGCTGCTTTTTCACTGGTTGCCAGCATTTTCATTAAATTTTAAGGGAGGATGCCATGAAAAGAGGACTGTTTGTCATTGTTGTACTGTTTTTGCTGCTGGCTGGATGTGCTGCCAAAGATGAACAAACTTCGGGCGCCATGGAAGAAATGACAGAAAGCCATGGTCATGGAGATGTTAAAATAACAAAACATTTCGATGAAAGCTTGACAATGTTGACCGACAAAAATTTGTTCAGCCTGGAAATGGTTATCCCGGCTAAGCAGCTCAGCATGGGGGTCAACACTGTTGAAATTATTGTCCATCATGCGTCCGGCGGCGATGTGCCGCAGGCTGAACTGACGGTTACTCCCTGGATGCCGAGCATGGGGCATGGTGTCATGCAAAAACCCGTTGTCACTGAAAGGGGAGGCGGTCTCTATTCAGTCGACAACGTAGTATTGTCCATGACCGGCCACTGGCAGCTGCAGGTAAAGGTTGCCAAGGATGACAAGGAAGATACTGCGGTTTTTAATTTTCCCGAAGTCAAAGCCATGGGCCATGAGCATGCCATGATGCACGCCCCGCCACCAAAGGACCTTGATTATGCCACCATGAAAATGACCGCCAACAATGCATATAATGTCATGTACAAAAGTATTGGCGGCCAAATCAGGATAAACAGGATTCACAGTTGGGAATTGACGATCAATGACGCTGCAGGACAGCCCGTAAACGATGCAATGGTAACTGTGGTTGGTGATATGCCGGAACATGGACATGGATTGCCAACCCAGCCTGAAATTACTAAAGTTGGCGCAGGAGGTCTTTACAGGGTTGACGGCATGAAGTTCACCATGCCCGGCTGGTGGGTTGTTACTGTAAGTATTATGGTCGACGGTGTGCATGACAGCGTTTCCTTTAACCTGAACATCCTATAATACAACTGAGAGTGTGATATGCTAAATTTCTTAATGCGTGCCAGTGGAGCAGCAGCTGCTACAGTTCTCCTGTTTATCCTCTTCAGCATAGTTTGGCCAGGACCAGCTCTGTCAATGGACCAGCACACCTGGTCCGAGCAGGAGAAAGCTGTTCTCCGTTCCCTGTCCATAGAAGCACTTGGCAGCTTACCTGTTGATCCCTCCAACAGGTACTCAGACAATCCTCAGGCCGCTGCTTTTGGCAAAAAATTGTTTTTTGAAGATCATTTCAGCGGCAACATGAAGGTCTCCTGCGCCACCTGTCACCGTGTGGATTATTCTTTTACCGACAACCTGCCCCTTTCCCATGGCATGGATACTACACCGAGAAGATCCATGCCTCTCATTGGTGTAGCCTACAACAGCTGGTTCTTCTGGGATGGACGCAGTGACAGTCTCTGGTCACAGGCACTGGGCCCAATTGAGAACAAACTTGAGCACGGCATCTCCCGGACCATGAGTGCTTATATCATCAGCAAGTACTACCGCAAAGACTATGAGGAACTTTTTGGTCCCTTGCCTGATTTCATGGAAGAGAACTTCCCGCAGAATGCGAGACCGGCCCTGGACGATCCGGATGCGCTGAAGGCCTGGGTGCTTATGACTCCGGAACAGAGGGAAGTCGTAAACCGCATCTATGTAAACATGGGCAAATCCATAGCAGCCTTTGTCAGGACTATTCTGCCGCAACCATCAGCGTTTGACCGCTATGTAGAACAGATACACGCAGGTGAGACCATACCAAGCAGGATGGTGTTGACCAATGAAGAAGTCGCCGGGTTACGCCTGTTCATCGGCAAGGCCAAATGTACTAACTGCCATAACGGCCCCTTGTTCACCAACAGCGATTTCCACAATATCGGTCTGCCGCAAAAGGAGAACGTTGCTCCGGACAAGGGTCGTGCAGCAGCAATTACCCAAGTGCTCAGCAATGAATTCAACTGCTTGGGGCAGTACAGCGATGCCCATCCAAATGACTGTCCGGAGCTTCGGTTTATAGATACATCAAACAAAAAATATGCCGGAGCTTTCAAAACACCGACTCTCCGTAATGTTGCTGAAAGGCCTCCTTATATGCATGCCGGGCAATTTGCCACCCTGCGTGAAGTCCTTGAATTCTATCGGAGTCAGGCCCAAAATCCTGAACTTTCCCATGGCAATCTTACTGACAAGGAGCTTGACCAGCTCGAAGCATTTCTTCATGCCTTGAGCAGTCCCATCGCAAGTTTTCAGGCTGAGGTGCAGTAGTATTTTTTATTCATTTATTTAATCTGGACAACGATTAGCCATGGAAAAATTTATGGATTCTCTGCCTTGGGGTCTGCTTATTATTGCCTGCCTGACCCTTGGGCTGGCGCCCTTTAACCCGCCACATTTTATTGAAAAGCTGCAGATGCTGCTCAAGGGCCGCCTGGTGCGGCCCATAGACTGGTTTGATTTTTTTATGCACGGTATTCCGTGGTTCCTGCTCATTTTTAAAGCTATTTTCAGTCTGAAGAAGTAAAATTTTAACTTGATAAAGTATATACATATCCTGCACATACGTTTTATTCATCTCCATGGAGAAGATGTTCCTGAAACGCAATCCCTTGGTGTTCCTGCTCTTCCTGATGCTCTTTCTGCTTGGAGCCGGTTTTTTTTCCTATTCCTTTTTGCTTCCCCGCTATATTGAAAAAAAGATTCTTCCCGAACTTGGCCGTCAACTCTCCAGTTCCCTGGCAGGACGGGTATACACCGTAGGGCTCTCTGCTGCAGAGTTCGGCGATATTGTCCTGGGCGACACGTTACATCCAGCCGTCAGTATCGGTTCGGTCCATGCAGATTATTCGCTGCCATCCTTGTTGGCAAAAGAACTGGGGCAAGTCAGGATAAACGGTCTTGCCCTGCACCTGGAAGTATTGGATGGAAGAATTGTCATCCCCGGTGTTGACCTTGAAAACCTTGCATCTGCACAAGCTGAAGAGCCGGTGCCGCAGCAATCAAGTGAACTCAATCTACCGATTAGACTGGGAAATTTCCAGGTCAGCAACGGACTTGTAAAAATAACTTACGCTGGAAAACTTTTCCTGATTCCCTTCGACCTGCAGTTGAACAGAGATCCTGCAGAAAAAACCCTCCAGATCTATAAGTTGCACCTGCTGCTGAAACCATTGGGTGAAGAAATAACACTTGCAGGAACCATAGATTTAACCGGCAACAAAAGTGTTCTCACACTCTCGGCAGATTCGCTCAATATGAGCAAATTTGCGGTTTTGGCTGGAGGGCAAGGCACTAATTTCAATCTCGGGAATACGTCCTTTCGGGGGGAAGTTGAAATCATCTTACAGCCATTTCAGCTTGTTTCGGCAAATCTGAGTATTGACCCCGAATTGCTGCATTTTGGGGAAACGCCTGTACTTCTTGGACACATTGTGCCTGACGCAGGTCACGCAATTTACCTGGAACTTAAAAACAAGGGCGAGCAGTTACTGGTCAAGGCCGAAGGTCATATGAGCCAACCGTTTTCAGCCGCTCTTGAATTGCATGGTTCTGTAAGCCGGGAGCAGGAGGGGATGCAGAGTTTCGGAAATATTGTGATCCGGATCGCAGAACCCATGCGTGCAGAAAACAGCGACCGCCCAGTTTTAGTGCTGCAAAGCTTTCCTGATCTGCATGGTGATTTTATTCTTGCACGTAATAAATCGGGGGCATGGAAGGCTGAACTCAAAAGTCTGGATCAAAAACAGCAAGGCAGCCCAGCCCAGCACCTTCATCTTCATTACGATACAATCAGTCTGCACTCTGGAACACCGACCTTTGCAGTATTCGGACAAGGGACGGTCGACGCCGATGAAGTCGAGGTATCGCTTGCGGTTCCCGATGTGCAGGTACGTTATGCTGGAGCAGAAATAACTATGCCAGAAGCAGGTGTGCAGGCAACCTACGTCCAGAAGGAAGACCCGGACCGAGGCAGGACATCCAGCACTGCCTTCGGCATAGCTCTTGGCAGTATAAAATTTACCCAAAAAGGACTAAGCGGCAAGGCAGATATTTCCCTGCAGGGTAAAATGGCGCCGCATCTGACCTATGATTTAAAGACGCTGCAGGCAGAGGGAAAAGTTACATTGAGTAATGCTGAAATCATTGAGCGGGACAGTGCTGTGAAATTAGCAGACATTGCAGGCAATATCCCCTGGTTCTGGCCTCAGAGAGGCAGGGAAATGACGGGTGAAATAAAGGTTCCGCGAATTCGATGGAAGGACCTTGATCTGGGCTCCTTCAAGGCTGATATTAAATTAAAGGACATGATGTACATCCTGAAAGGGGGGTACAAAAGCAGCCTGCTCAAGGGTATAGAGCCAAAGCTTTCCGCCAGGGCGGGATTTACAGATGCAGCCTATTATGGTGAAATTGCCCTGCAATCTGATATGGCTCCTTTTGCAGCCGTGAACCTGGGTAAGTTTGATCCGACGTTGAACAATTCTTATTTCAGCGGTGAATTAGGCCTGGACGGTTCCCTAAAGCTTAAAGAAGGAGGTTTTCAAGGCAGGATGCAGGTCAGACTGCAGAACGGAGTATTCGATTTTCCTGAGAAAAAATATAATATACGGGGCATTGATCTCAGCATTCTTATACCTGCGCTTCCCGACCTGCGGACAGCACCGGCCCAGACCCTGCATTTTGCCGAAGCATCCATTGGTAACCTTGTTTTCAGTAACGGGAAACTGGTCTGGCAACTGGAATCAATGAACTCTGTCTTCCTGGAAGAAGGCCTTGTTCAATGGGTTGGAGGCCGTGTTTTTACAAACGCCGTGAGGTTTTCCCCGGACAAGAAGGAGTTTGTCGTTCCTCTGTTCTGCGACCGACTCAGGCTCACCGATTTGCTGCATCAATTCGGGATAAGTGATGCTGCCGGGGAGGGCACTGTAAGTGGCCGGCTACCGTTGCTGATAGGCAAAAAGACCATTGGTTTTGAGGACGGGTTCCTCTATTCCAGTCCCGGTCAAGGGGGAAGTGTCAAGGTGTCAGCCTTTGATTTACTTGCAGCGGGAATCCCTAAAAATACGCCGCAGTTTGCCCAGGTGGATTTTGCGGCAGAGGCCTTGAAAAATTTCCAGTATAACTGGGTAAAGCTTATATTGAATACCGAAGGTGAGGACCTGATCATGCAAATGCAGATGGACGGCAAGCCTGTGCAGTCCCTGCCCTTTAAATACGACAGCCAGACCGGATTGTTGCAAAGGATAGAAAATACCGGCCAAGGCATTATGCAACCCATACGGCTGGATGTGAATTTCCGTCTCCCTGTGAACAGGTTTTTAGGGTACAGCGGAAAAATTCAGGATATGATGAAAAAAATTAAATAAAATGAACTGGCTCTTGCTTCTTGGAGAAAAATGACCTACAAAACATTAAGTTAATTATTATTCCTTGTGAACTTGCATGAATTCAGGGAGAATTGCATGAAAAAACTACTGTGTACAGTAGCGATACTCTTGTTGCTCATTGCCTCGGGTTGCACCAAGCATCAGGTGGAAACCAGAAGTCAGGTTGAGGTAGCTCCAGTTGAAATAAAGCCGATCCATATTACCATCGATGTAAATATCAGGGTGGACAAGGCCCTGGATGATTTCTTCTCTGATATTGATGAATCTGCAAAGGAAATTAAATAGGTTGCTTGGGCTCACATCCACTTGTGTAATCATTCAGGAGAACGACCATGAAAAAATATTCCATATTTTATGCAATTATTACATTATTAGTTTTAGCAGTTTTTAGTACTGAGGGCATGTGTTTTGCCGGAGCTGACGACATCAAGGCCAGAATGCAGGAAAGACTGCCGACCATCGTTCAGATGAAGGCAGACAATATTATCGGGGAAAACAACAAAGGTTTTCTTGAATTTGTCCCTGGTGCATCAGCAAGAATGGAGGATGTGGTTATTGCAGAAAATAAAGACCGGCAGACGGTTTACAACGCCATTGCCAAGCAGCAGGGGACCGCAGCAGAGCTTGTTGCTGAACGCCGAGCAATCCAGATTGCGGAAAAGGCAGGCCCCGGAGAATGGCTGCAGGATGGATCAGGCAAATGGTATAAGAAATAGCACTGCCTGAAAATCATAAGTGAAAAATATGCAGCCGCGGGATTTTCCTGCGGCTGCATATTTTTTGGTAAACGAATTTTACTATGATACTAAACGAACTCTATAAAGCTTTTTTTGAGGAAAGGCGCAACAGAGAGGAGATTGATAATTCA
>PKTW01000002.1 GCA_002868955.1 Desulfobulbaceae bacterium | reverse complement strand
TCCGCAGCCAATACAGAAATCCGGATCTATACTCGTTGTAACAGAATTCTGCATATATCAGGAGAGAGATTTATGGCGTCAGGTCAGCAAAAAACAAAAGCTGCCGGTTTCTTTTGCGCACAGTGCCACTCAGGCAAATCCTTCAAACTCTTTGAGGATCTCAACACGCTTAACCTGTTTCATTATATTTTCCTTCACATGGGACGAAAGCGGGCTTAAGAATTGGACGCCCATACCAATTTCTCCAACATTGGGCGACCTGTTTACCCAGACGACAACCGTCATGACCTCTGTATGATAATATTTTTCAACAGGAAAGATAAGTTTAACCTTACTGCCCGGCTCCGGAGGGTTCGGCGTACAGAGAAACATACCGCCGAGTGATATGTTCTTGCTGAATGAAAGAACATAGTCACCCTCATGTATGCAATCAACCTGAAAATCAACAGGCGCTCGTTCTTCTGACCTGCAGTTGTCTGCAGATAAATCTTTTTCCAAATTCCCACCCCCTGGGATGTTAGCTGAAATACGCTATATTTTTTATTCCACTTTAGAGACAAAGTTTGCGGAAAAAACTTTTAAATACAATATGTTAATTTTTTCCTGGCGCAACTGAGACCCTATAAACATTCCTTTTCCTCAGGGATTCTGCTTTTTGCATAAGATTACTTTGCAGCATCCTTCCCTTCGCTGCAAGGTTTTCATAACAGATAATCTTATTCCATTCACGCATTAAACTGGACTTATGTCCATTACGTTGCCAGAATAATTTATTTTTTCATAGTGTTTTCGAATACTTTTTGCAATTCCCATTTCTTCCTGCAGCAGCATAAATGCTGTCCCGCCAGAGGTTAATCTCATGCGGCTAGACGTCCAGAATGTTACAATGAGTCATGTCAATCTGCTGGCCGATCTCAGGGTGTTTAATCCAAATGAAAAAGCTCTTACCATGCAGGGGGTGGATTACACGTTGCACCTTGAAGGCATTAAGGTTTTTGCCAAAAAAAAGCAACCTGAGCCAAACAATCGCGCCCCAGGAATACGGACACTTAACATTACGTCTGTCAAGCGCATATTGGGACATAATCCAGCTCTTCAACAAACTGCCCAATACGTCTGATGTTTCTTTTGCCATGGCAGGTTCCATCCGGGCAGGAGGAAGCCGTCTCTTTGCCCAGCGTTTTTCTTTTGCCAAACAGGGTTTCATCCCTCTGCAGAAAATTACCCACGAAGACTCCCAAATGTGTTAATTTGCGTTAGCTTAACGTTAACCAATTAACACATTAACATACATTTTCCATTAACACATGATGTCTTAGCAGTTTTTGTTTTTACAAAAAAGAAAATCGGGTTCCATTAATCTTCCGCAACTTCCTTTCACCTACTCTATTTTTCTCAAATTATAATAAGGCGTTAGTGCAATTATTTTTTGTATCCTTCAACTTTATTTGTCGATTTTAGCCTTTTCCCAAGGTGAAATTAATCGTTCAGGATTAATTGGCATACCTTTTGCTCTCTTCACAGCATCAGTATGTTCAAGATCAATTTGTATCGCAAATTAATATGTTAAGGAGGGAATAATGATACACAAAAACAAAACATCACTGCTTCTGGCAGCACTTGTTGCAGCCGCTTTTAGCACTGCCGGGGTATCCGAGGCCGGCAAACCAACTGTTGGCGGTCCGTGCCAGAAATGCCACACCGCGGAAGCAGGTGCCGTCCGTGGTAATCTTGGCAAAGTTTCCCCAGAGTTCAGCACACTGCAGGTCAAAGCAGGCAAAATAGTCTGGATTGTAAAATACGACGACAAAACAAGAGTTATTGATGGTGATAAAACTTCAGGGGCAGAGAGTATTAAGGATCTGCCGAAAAACAAAGAGATCCTTGTCAGTTTTTCAGGCGATGAATCAAAACCTCTGGCAACCGAAGTAGCGGTTAAACAACCGTACAAAGTTCCGGAAGAACAGAAGATCTCAAATGATGAAGTAGTGAAACTGGTTTCCATGGGACCGAAAAAAGGCGAATATACACTGATCGACGCCAGGCCTACCGGTGCTTTCCTGGGCGGTCATATCCCCACTGCGATCTCTCTTCCGTTTGACAGCTTTGAGGAAAATTGTTCAATAGTATTGCCCCAGGATAAAGACAGGCTGCTCGTCTTTTACTGCGGAGGTCCTACCTGAACCATGAGCCCATTCTCTGCCCGTGAGGCGGAAAAACTCGGTTACACCAATACCAGGGTTCTCTCTTCAGGTCTTCCCGGCTGGAAAAAAGCCAAAGGTTTGGTTGTATTACCTACCAACGGTCTTAAAAAGATGATCAACGAAGATGAATCATATGTACTCATCGACCTGCGCCCTAAGGAGGCTGCTATAGCCGGCCATATCAAGGGTGCCGTTTCCATCACTGAAGCCGAGCTGGCAGCGGCAAAGGACGAATTCCCCCAGGATAAATCAGCCCCTGTCATTCTCTATAATGATGACGAGGCTTCCCGAGAATCCTTTGATGTTGTGCGCAGCTGGGGATACAAGAATGTTTCTGTCCTCAACGGCGGAGCCAGGGGTTGGGATGGCAAGTTCTTTCCGGGCGAACCTGCCGGAGAGATAGTATATGTCAAGAAACTCAAACCAGGCCAGATTACCATTGAAGAGTTCAAGGAGATAGCTTCCGCAAAAAAGCCTTCCAATAAAGTCATCCTCGATGTCCGTGACAGCGGTGCCGCGGGGACTATTCCCGGAGCTATTATCATACCCCAGGGCCAACTTGCCGACAAGATGACAGAACTTTCCAAGGATAATGAATACATTATTTACTGCAACACCGGCATTCTGGCAGGTATGGCTTTCAAGACCATGCAGGATAACGGTTATCAGGCAAGGTATCTTGATGCTGTAGTCCAGGTAGCTCCCGACGGGTCATTTGATATCTCTGAAAAATAAAAAACCCACGCTATTTTTCTCTGCTTCCCCTCAAATGCGGGTCGTCGATCTTCGGATCTCCGGCCCGCATTTTTTGTATTCACTTTCAGCAGCCAGCAACGACAAGGCACAATCCAATTTGTGTGTCACTATTGATCTTGTAATATTGTACACACAACATTACGTTCCGAACGGGGACCGTCAAATTCACAAAGAAAGATATTCTGCCAGCGGGAAAGGCCAAGCCTGGAGTCAATGATGGGAATTGATTCGGAAGGCCCGACAAGACCTGCCTTCAAATGGGAATCGCCGTTGCCGTCCTGGCGGTCATGCAGCCAAACACCCTTGGGGATCAGCTTACGCAGCAGGTCCAACACATCGGTCTGGACGCTCTCGTCCCAGTTCTCCTGGATCATCAGGGCTGCGGTGGCTCCCTGCACATAAAGCACTGCCAAACCGTTTTCGACCTCGGATTGTATTACAGCCTCCTGGACCTGCAGTGTAATATCTACAAGCTCTTCACGCCTGGAAGTGGAGACACTGATATTTTCACGCATAAAATACTCCCCTCATGCTATTTCATTTTCCCTCGGCCGCTTGTTTCATTCTTTGCAGGGCTTGCCGCAGGAGGAGACGGCGACAGCCGAAATTCAGCCTCACATAACCTGGTAGGCCGAAATCGCTACCCTCGGACAGACCGACCCCGAATGCTTCAAAAAAACGGGCCGGGAAGATGTTATCAAGCCTGCGGGCATCAATCCAGGCGAGATACGTTGCCTCAACATGGTGC
>PKTW01000088.1 GCA_002868955.1 Desulfobulbaceae bacterium | reverse complement strand
GAAATGCAACAGCCAGGAACAAAGATTGGTGCCCTTTTTTCATCATAATTCTCCTTTTGTTGAGTGAATTGTTGTCAAACGCGCTTTGTACAGCTCATGTCTTACATGAGAAAATCACTTTGGTCATTCCTTGCCGATTAATTTTTTGACTTCAAAATGCCATTTCCAGATTTCATAAATTACAGGATATACCATTAATTCTAAAATAAATGAGGTGAATATGCCGCCGATCATGGGCGCGGCAATACGCTTCATAACGTCAGCCCCGGTGCCGGTGGACCACATGATGGGTACAAGCCCTAAAAACATGGTGGCCACGGTCATGAATTTCGGCCGCAGCCGCTTCACCGCGCCGTCCAGGATAGCCTGGCGCAGCTCCTGGAGGTTGCGGAGCCGTCCTTCACGCTTTGCCTTCTCGTATGCCAGGTCAAGGTAAAGCAGCATGAAGACGCCGGTCTCGGCATCGATGCCGAGCAGGGCGATGAGTCCGACCCAGACGGCGATGCTCATATTATACCCAAGTATATAAAGAAACCAGACCGCTCCTATGGCGGAAAACGGTACGGCCAGGGTGACGATCAAGGTCTTGGTAAAGGACTTGGTGTTCATGTACAGCAGCAGAAAGATAAGAAACAGGGTGAGAGGAACAACCACGGTCAGACGCTCCCGAACCCGCTGCATGGCTTCGTACTGGCCTGTCCAGGTCAGGGCGTAGCCGACCGGGAGCTGAATGCCGCTCTTCAGCAGGCCCGAGGCAATCTCGATATAGGTGCCCGGGTCTATGTCGGCGAGGTCAACGTAGACATAGCCGGTCAAAAGACCGTCCTCATCCCGGATCATGGCCGGCTCGCTGACGGTCTCCAGGTCGGCCAGCTGATTCAGGGCTATCTGGCGCTTACCGCCCAGTGCAGGTACCAGGACGCGTCCGAGCGATCCGAAGTCTGAGCGGAAATCCGGCTTATAACGCACATTAACCGGATACCGCTCCCGTCCCTCCACGGTGGTGGTGACATTTTCTCCCCCGATGGCATTGAGCACCGCAGACTGTGCTTCTTCAATGCTCAGCCCGTGCCTGGCAAGCTCCTCCCGCTTCCACTTGATGTCTATGTAATAGCCGCCGCTGGTGCGCTCGGCAAAAACACTCCGCGTGCCCTCCACAATGTAGAGATATTTTTCGACCTTGGCACCGATCTGCTCGATCATCTTAAGGTCGGCGCCGGAGATCTTTAGCCCCACCGGAGTCCTTATGCCGGTGGTGAGCATGTCCATGCGCGCCTTGATGGGCATGGTCCAGGCATTGGACAGACCGGGAATCCGCAGGGCCTCATTGAGCTGGTTCACGAGTTCCTTGTGCGAGATATGGTCCGGGGTAATATGGCGCAATATATCCTTGAGCCATTCGGGGGCCCAGGCTGAGTACCAGGTATCAGCCCGCCGCCACTCGGATTTCGGTTTCAGGGTGATGACCGTCTCAAGCATGGACAGCGGTGCGGGGTCTGTTGAGGTATCGGCCCGGCCCGCCTTGCCGAGAACCCTGTCAACTTCAGGGAACTGCTTTATGATGGCATCGGTTTTCTGGAGAAGATTTTGCGCTTCGGTGATTGATATCCCCGGCATGGTCGTGGGCATGAAGAACAGCGTCTCCTCATCCAGCGGCGGCATGAACTCGGAACCAAGGTTGCGGAAGGCGGGAATTGTCACCAGTACAAGCAAAGTAGCGATGGTGATGACGAGCCATTTCTGCCGCAGCGACCATGCTGCCAGGGGTTCGTAAATCCTGATCAACCGGCGGCTGATCGGGTGTTTGTCCTCTGAACGGATGGTGCCGACGAACAGGCCGTTTACCGCACGGCAGAGCCAGCGGGGCCTGAAGCTGAAGTTCTTCAGGTTGGTCATGAGCAATCGTAAGGCCGGATCAAGGGTAATGGCCAGAAAGGCGGCGATTACCATGGAGAATGTCTTGGTATAGGCCAGGGGCTTGAAGAGACGCCCTTCCTCCGCCTCAAGCGTCAGCACCGGCAGAAACGAGACAGCGATGACGAGCAGGGCGAAAAAACTCGGTCCTGCCACCTGCTTGATAGCATCGACCATGACCTGGCGGTAGTCCCCTTTCCTGCCGTTCTGCTGCCACTCCTCCAGACGCTTATGGGTCTGTTCGACCACGACAATTGCCGCGTCCACCATGGCGCCGATGGCAATGGCGATGCCGCCGAGCGACATGATATTGGCGGTGACGCCCATGGCCTTTAAGGGGATGAAGGTGATAAGAACGGCGATGGGAATGGTGATGACCGGGATGATGGAACTGGGCGGATGCCAGAGGAATAAAAAGATGACTACAGACACCGTAAGAATGATCTCAATCAAAGTTGATTTCAGGGTGTTAATCGCCTTGCGGATAAGATCGGAACGGTCGTACACGGAGATTATTTTTACACCCTCCGGGAGACCGGGCTCAAGCTCTTTGATTTTTTCTTTAACACTGTCGATCACGGTCAGGGCGTTCTGACCCTCCCGCATGACGATTATCCCTGAAACGACATCGCCGGTTCCGTCCAGGTCCGCTACCCCTCTGCGGTAGTCGGGCCCCAGGGTTACCTCGCCGATGTCGCTGACGCGGATGGGAGAGCCGTCCTCTGTGGCTGAAAGTACAATATTGCCGAAGTCTTCAATCGAGGTGGCATACCCCCTGCCCCGCACCATGTACTCGGTGCCGCCAAACTCGATGACCTTGCCGCCGACCTCCTTGTTGCCGGACTTCACCGCCTCGACCACGCGGCTGATCGGGATATTGTAGGCCTGCAGCCGGTTGGGGTCGACATTGACCTGGTACTGCTGGACAAAGCCGCCCACTGTCGCCACCTCGGCCACACCGGGAAGCGCCTTCAGGTAGTAGCGCAGGTACCAGTCCTGCAGGGAGCGCAGGTCGGCAAGAGAGTGTTTGCCCGACTCGTCCACCAGGGCATACTGGAAAACCCAGCCCAGGCCCGTGGCATCAGGGCCCAGTTCGGTCTGCACGCCTTCGGGCAGGCGGGGAATGACACTGGAGAGGTATTCCAGGGTGCGGGAACGGGCCCAGTAGATGTCGGTACCGTCTTCAAAGATAACGTAGACAAAGGAATAGCCGAAGTCGGAAAAGCCGCGCACGGCCTTGACCTTCGGCGCGCCGAGCATGGCGGTCACTACCGGGTAGGTGACCTGGTCCTCCATGATATCAGGGCTCTGGTCCCAGCGCGAATAGACGATGACCTGCGTCTCGCTCAGATCCGGGATCGCATCAAGGGAGATGCGCTGCATGGACCACCAGCCCCAGATGCAGGCAACAGCCACAAGAATGAGCACGATGGGCTTATTCTTGACGGAAAAGTCAATTATGCGGTTTATCATTGGTCGGCAGGCGGCACAGGTTGGTCAGGGTTATGCTGCTTCCGCATTTCTTCTTTCATGACTTCATGGTCCGGAGCAAGAGTAGGAGCAGCAGCATCGGAGGATGAGGGATTTTCATCAGTGTCCGACTCATTTTCCATATCATGCATATCAGCATGCTGTGCTACTGTCTTTTTTTCATCATCATGGATGCCGAGATACTTGGCGCCCGGGAATTTTCCCCAGGTGCCCCAGTCTCGCGGGGTTTCCGGATCCGGTCCGTCCCAGTCGACATCGCCCTCTGAACCTTCGGATGTGCCAATTTTTCTGCCCATCTTCTGCCCCGGATAGGTGCCGCTTTTCTGCAT
>PKTW01000023.1 GCA_002868955.1 Desulfobulbaceae bacterium | reverse complement strand
TCAAAAACACAAAAACAAAAGTAAAGAAAAAATAGGCTTCCCAATTCTGCATTCTGCATTCTGCTTTCTGAATTTATTAACCTTCTGCATTCTTCATTCTGCATTTAATAAAGTTCTTAATTTATTGACAGTGCTCTTAATAATACCTATAATAGTACTCATAAACGTACTGCAAGGAGAAATGGTATGGGTATTATTGCTGCAAATGAACTCAAAACAAGAGGGATAACTTCAATCAGCGAGCAGCTGGCAGAGGAACCGGAAGCATTTATTACTGTACGGGGTAAAAAACGTTACGTGGTTATGGATATCAAGCATTATCAATATCTGCAGGAATGCGAACTGGAGGCAGCCCTCCTGGAAGCCAAAGCAGACCTGAAAGCGGGCCGCGCGGTAAAGGAGAGTGTTGTAAAGCACATGAAGCGGCTGCAAAAAAAATAGTCTGAATAATGGCTGCGTTCACCATCATTTATCCGGAAAGTTATATCAGAAGAGCTCGCAGATTCTTAAAAAAACACCCGGATCTGACCCGCCGGTACCAGAAGACCCTTGAATTATTGGAGATCAATCCCTTTCACCCCTCATTGCGGCTCCATCCGCTCAAGGGCAGGCTCGCAGGGCTACACGCAGTTTCCATTAGTATCAGTTACCGCATCACCCTGGAATTTATCATACAGGAAAAGAAGATCATCCTGGTGCATGTCGGTTCCCACGAAGAAGTGTATTGAAATTAATTAAGAATTAAGAATTCAAAATTCAAAATTGCAGTTCTTTCCCCTTTCCCCTTATGAAATGGTTGTTTTTCAATTCTTAATTCTTAATTTTTAATTCTGAATTCTGAATTTGTTAACCTTCTGCATTCATAATTCATAATTCTTAATTTGTTGACACCTGCCAGTTTGAGCTAGTAGTTTAACTGTTGTTTGCCGAAAGATAAGGGTTTCAAAAGGATAGCCTGGCTGCCAGAAAATAGGTTGTTCTTTTTATTGAGGGGAGAATGTCAATATGTGAAGCATGATCCTGTTACATTTTTAATTCATAATTCATAACGTAAAATTTAAAATTCGTTAATGAACGATATTGACAAATTTAAAGCAGCGCTTGACAAGAGCGAGAGGATAGTTGGGTTTACCGGGGCCGGGATAAGCACCGAGTCAGGCATACCGGATTACCGCAGCCAGGGAGGTATCTGGGACAAATTTCAGCCGGTCTATCTGGATGAGTTTCTGGCCAACGAGTCCAAACGGCTTCTCTATTGGCAGCGGAAGAAAGCCCTGTGGCAGGGGATTAGGGATGCCACGGTAAGCAAGACCCATTTATTTTTCAAAGAACTTTACGACAACAACAAACTTCTCGGGCTGATCACCCAGAATATCGACGGTCTGCATGAGAAAAGCGGGCTTCCCAAAGAGGTGCTTATCAACATCCACGGCACAAACCTGGAGGTCATCTGCATGAAGTGCAAAGACATCAATCCGGCCTATGAGACCCTGGATGATCTCGACCTGGTTAACGGCGCGCCCCTCTGCACCAAATGCGGCGGTCTCCTGAAACCCAACACCATCTCCTTCGGCCAGAGCCTGATCCCGGAAGACCTGGAGCGGGCCCAGGACCTGGCCCTTTCCTGCGATATGATGATAGCTGCCGGATCAACCCTTGTTGTGCAGCCGGCTGCAGCTTTTCCTCTCATTGCAAAACAGAACGGTGCCATTCTGGCAATAATAACCCAATCGGATACACCCCTGGATGACACAGCGGACTTTGTTTTTCATGAAAAGCTGGGTGATTTTATCGATAGGCTTGGGAATTGAATATGGCTCCAAAAGATATAACAGAACAGAATGAAGAATTCGAATACGTCGGTTTCTGGCCGCGCCTGGGAGCCACAGTTATTGATTCTGTTTTTCTCTCAATGATTGTCTATCCATTGCTTTACACGATTTACGGAAATCAATATTTCACAGACGACCGCTTCATTGCAGGGGGTGGTCACTTCCTGGTGAGTTATGTATTGCCGGCAATTGCAATAATAGCCTTCTGGGTCTACAAGTCGGCAACACCGGGAAAAATGTTTATACGAGCAACAATTGTTGACGCTAAAACCTTTCTGCAACCATCCAAAGGACAATTGATCGGCAGGTATTTTGCTTACTATCTTTCAACAATACCTTTAGGTTTGGGGTTTTTATGGATTATATGGGACCCCAAAAAACAGGGCTGGCATGACAAACTGGCTGGAACTGTTGTTGTGCGGCCTGTTGGCATTAAAATTGAAAAAGCAGTTTTTGAAACGTGAGAGAAATAATAATGCAATAATACAGCCTGGCCCCGTCCTTAATAACTGAATGATAGAAAAAAGAGATTCTCATGGCAAAAGTAATAAAAGGAAATTTTCCAGCAATGCAGAAGAAAATGGGCAAACCACCCACGAAAAAAACTCCTGCAGCCGCCTATCAGCTAAAAATCTCGCTGCTTTATTGCGCACCTCTCATATGGCGGCGCATACAGGTACCGGGCAGCATGACTCTTTCAAGGTTCCACGATGTAATCCAGCTCTGCATGGGCTGGACTGATTCCCATCTGCACCAGTTCATGATTGGCATAAGGTCTTATGGGCCTGCAAATGTTGGGGATCACTGGGGTGCGGTAAAGGACCTGGATGAGTCAAAGTTTACGCTGAACGAACTGGAAAGCGATATTCGGCAGAGGTGTATGTACATCTATGACTTTGGGGATAGCTGGGAGCATGAAATACGGATCGAGAGCATTGCCGCCCCTGGCGAAAAACCCCTCAAACACCCTGTCCTTCTGGCCGGCGAGCATGCCTGCCCCCCTGAAGACATTGGCGGTCCCCCGGGCTTTGAGACTTTTCTGGAAGCAATCAGTGCGCCGGGAAATGAGAATTATGATGAGATGAGGGATTGGTACGGCTCTGACTTTGACCCTGATTTTTTTGAAATAGATAAGATCAATAAAGTCCTGAGAAAGATAAAATAAGTAAAGTGTCCACAGACTTAACCGAGAAGAGTCAAACGTAGATTCTTTTTAATACCCCCTTGGGGGGTGCTTGACCCCTTTTCCACTGCCACAAGGAGAAACCTCCCAAGCATGAAAATCAAAACCCTATTCTCTTCTTCGGTTTCTCCTCTTCGGAAAGCAGCTGCCTGATCGCCTCGAACACCACACGGAACTGATCATTGTGCTCGGCCAGGTGTTCCTCAATTCTTTTCCCTTTTCCTTTTAAGGTCGCAAATTGCGACCTTAAAAGCACCTCTTCATCCTCCGAAAGCAAACATGAAATCTTCCGGGAAGCGTGAAATGTTTCTGCGCACCTGTTCCTTGAGCCGTTTGGTCTCGACCCCATAGAGCTCAGCCAGGTCGCGGTCCAGCATCACCTTAATACCGCGAATCATAAATATTTTGCTGGTAATATTTTCAACTGAAACTATGTTCGCCATTTTATTATCCAAAAGATAGGTTTTATGTGTCAGGCAAGTCTAGAACTGCTAAGCAGAAACACCAACCCTAAAGAAGTGCTAGGCAAAGGATAGTAAATTGGTGCTGCCTTGCGCAATTCCAGGAACACCACATTTTTAAATTCAGAATTATGAATGCAAAATGTAGAATTCACAAATTCCAATTCCGGGGACACCATAGAATGGCACTAGTTTAAGCTTATTTTTTGCATTAAACAACCTGAAATTATTAGCAAAAAATGCTATATTTGATAATGCAGAACATAAGACTTTCAC
>PKTW01000005.1 GCA_002868955.1 Desulfobulbaceae bacterium | reverse complement strand
CGGCAGAGCCATCATATTAGACAAAAAAGTGAATAGTCAGAACATCTACAGGGTTGGAGACTCGTTACAGGATGCTGAGATACGGCAGATTCTCCGGGGCAAGGTTGTGTTACGGCGCGGTGAAAAGGATGAGATCCTCACCATGGTAGAAGCTGATGACAAACCGCAGCCGACCGCTGCGGCTGCCAGGACTACCCGGCGTGAGAGCCGGGGGAGAAGAGCCCGCTCACAGCCGCAAGTTGAGGAACCACTAGAGGAAAGTGCAACTGTTGAACCGGAAGAGGAGATCATTGTTGTTGCCCAGGATGAATTGCAAGGCTCCATAAACGATCTCAATCAACTGATGACCCAGGTACGTATTCGTCCCTATTTCAGGCAGGGTAAACCTGAGGGGCTTATTGTCAGCCAGATCCAGGCCGACTCCATTTTTGAGAAACTGGGATTGATGAACGGAGATATTATCGCCAGCGTCAATGGCAACCAGATGAGCAGCCCTGAAGAGGCTTTCCAGCTGTATAACAGTCTCAACTCGGGGTCGCAGGTGAGCATTGAAATCACGCGTCGGGGGCAGAAAAAACTGTTCACCTATGATATCCAATAGTTGAAAGTATGTAACGTTGCCTAGTCGCGACTTATAATAAAATGAATTACTCCATAACAAAAGCATATAAAACGGAGAGATGTTTTCACGGGGGATTAATTATATGAAAATTGACAGGCATGTAAAAATTCTTCTCAGCTTCCTTTGCATCGGCATATGGCTTCTTGCCGGAAGTTCAGCAGCGCTTGGTGCAGAAGCTGACGAGCCGGCCGGACTTACGCAAAAAAGGGAGTCCGGTCCACCTGTGTTGGCGCCTACTTCTCCGATTGCGGCATCTAAAGAGCCGATAATCTCTTCTAATGCCAGGGCGGGACAGCCGGCCGCTGAAAGCGCGACAGAACCCCCTGAGCGCTATGTGACCATAGATTTTGAGAACGTGGACATCAATCTTTTTATCAAGTATATCAGTGAGTTAACCGGAAAAAATTTCATTATTGATAAGGCGGTGCGTGGTAATGTCACCATTGTCTCCCCGACAAAGATCTCGGTGGATGAGGCCTACAAGGTTTTTGAATCTGTTCTCGAGGTCCAGGGTTTTGCCGCTGTTCCGGCAGGCTCCATCATCAAGATCGTGCCCTCTGCCGATGCCAGGTCCAAAAGCGTTGAAACGGGGTTCAAAGAGGATACAGGGGAGATTTCAGATAAAATCGTCACCCAGCTGATCCCTTTGAAATATGCCGACCCGGAAGAACTGAAAAGACTTTTCACGCCCCTGGTTTCCAAGAACAGCGTTGTCATATCATACCCGTCCACCAACCTGTTGATTGTTACAGATGTGCTCTCAAACATCGACCGTCTGCTGCAGATCATCAAGCAGATTGATGTGGCAGAAAACGTTGCTGAGATTTCGGTGATCCCGATTCAGAATGCCACGGCCAGTGATGTGGCCACGATCCTGGATTCAATCTTTCAGGGTTCATCCTCAAGGCGGGCACCGGCCACCCGGACTACCAGAAGAAGGACTCCGGCACAGGCCCAGCCTGACGAAACAGGTCCTGCCCTGGGTGAGGTGAGCATCATCGCAGATGAGCGCACCAACTCCCTTATCATCATTGCCTCTGCATTCGACACGGTAAAAGTCAAGAACCTTGTCGCCATTCTGGACAAGGAGATCCCACGGGGCACCGGCAATATCAATGTATATTATCTCCAGCATGCCAATGCCGAAGAACTGACCCAGGTGCTTACCGCCCTGCCTGAAAAAACAGACACACCGGCGGAGGTGGGCAAGGCACCGGTTATTTCCAAGGGAGTGGAGATTGTTGCGGATAAGGCGACAAACTCCCTGGTAATCACGGCCAACAAGGCAGACTACGCAGTGTTGGAGAATGTCATTAAAAAACTCGATATCCCCCGCCGTATGGTATACCTGGAAGCGCTCATAATGGAAGTGAAAGCAGAGAAGGATTTTGCCGTCGGGGTTGAATGGGTTGGCGGTTTCACCTATGGGGATGATAAAGGCATCGTTTTTGGCGGCTCACGCAGCGGGGATGGCAGTTCCCTCCCCAGCCTCGATAATCCCAGTCTTCCGAAAGGTTTTTCAATGGGCCTTGTCAACGAGTTCATTGAGATCAATGGTCAGACATTTCCGTCAATTTCTGCCATTCTGAACGCCTATAAGCAGGATAGTGATGTGCATATAATCTCCACGCCCCAGATCCTGACCACCGACAATGAAGAGGCGGAGATCAAGGTTGGCGAAAATGTGCCGTATATTACCAGCAGGCAAGAGAACCAGACCTTAAATGATTTTTCGAACTACGAGTACAAGGATGTGGGCGTGACTCTAAAGATTACCCCGCAGATAAACCAGGAGAATGTTGTCCGCCTTCAGGTTTACGTGGAAGTCATTAAGATTAAAAACGAGGGTGTGGCACTGGCAACCAATACACCGACAACCTTCAAGCGCACAGCACAGACAACCGTCATAATCCAGGATAACAACACCCTGGTAATTGGCGGCATTATCGGTGATGATGTGTCGGATAACTTATATAAAGTCCCCCTTCTGGGTGATATCCCGGGCCTTGGCTGGCTTTTTAAAACCCAATCACAGACTGTGGACAGGGTCAATCTCTACATATTCCTTACGCCCAGGATTATCAGGAACCCGGCCGAGGCTCTTGCTGTCACGAAGCAAAAGCGGGATGATGCCCAATACCATCATGAAACAGGCTGGGAAATAGAGCCCTTTAAGTACAAGGAAAATACCAGAGAGGTGTTAAAATCAAGGCATGTTCCTGCGGAGATTAAAGTCGAAGAACCTGAAATGGAACAGCGGGAACCGCAGGTTATTGAATAATCCAAAGTAGCTAACGTGTTAAAAAAACAGGAACATAGGCATAGAGGCACAGGGGGAATATTAATTTCTCATCTTTTTACCCTCGACACCTTGCCCCCTAGAACCCTCACACCCTATCTAAAAACATGCGTTTAATCGGTGAAATACTGCTGGAGATATCAGAGCTTGACCAGGCCAGCCTGGATCGGGGTCTTGCTGTGCAGCAGGAGAAGGGCGGCAGGATCGGCGAAATCCTGCTGCACCAGAAAGCAATCCAGGAAGTCGATCTGGCCAGGGCATTAAGCCAGCAGCTCGACCTTGAATTTATGCCATCCCTGCCTGCGGATATCAATACGGATTTTACCGACCAGGTCCCGATCCATTTTCTCAAGAAATTTAAGATGATCCCCCTGGCGGGCCCTGACGGCAACAGCCTGGTAGTCTATGATCCCTTCCTGTTTCAGGCCCAGGATGAACTGCGGCAACTTCTTGCATGGGACGATGCAAAAATTGTGGTGGGGCCTCTGAACGCAATCCTCAATGCCATAGGTTTTTCATATGATATCAGCCGGGATACCGCTGAAGAGGTGATCCAGGACCTGCACGAGGAGGACCCGGACCTTATTATCTCCGCCATGGAGGAAACCGGTGACCTTCTTGACGACACCAGCGATGCCCCGGTGATCAAGCTGGTGAACCTCATGTTTTCGCAGGCGGTCCGGGCCAGGGCCAGTGATATCCACATCGAGCCGTTTAAAAGCAGGGTGGCGATCCGGCAGCGGGTTGACGGCATCCTTTATGACACGTTTACCCCGCCGTCCCATATCCAGGCCGCCCTGGTTTCGCGTATCAAGGTCATGGCCAAGCTCAATATCGCTGAAAAAAGGCTGCCCCAGGACGGCAGGACAGAGATCCGCATTGCCGATAAAAATGTGGATGTGCGTGTCTCCACCCTGCCGACAGCATACGGCGAGCGGGTAGTGCTCAGGCTTCTGGACAAGTCAAGT
>PKTW01000015.1 GCA_002868955.1 Desulfobulbaceae bacterium | reverse complement strand
TTTAAGAAGTGTGCCAGTAAAATTACATAACAAAATCGTTGCATATGTTTTACATTCATGTTCGTCCCTGTTGCAGAATTAATGAAGAAAAAGGATTTCCAATTCACTAATATACTAAACATGCTCAGGCGAAAAGCAAAGCCATTCCCTGAATCGGTAAGAAGAAAAAATAAAATATTCAAAGTTGCAAGTGCTGGTCAATCGTCGTCAGTGTGTCGGGTAACAAGGCATACCAAGACTTGAGACCTATGAAGACAAAAGTATTCTAAAGTTAGAAGCAGCTTAGAATTTATTTATCTCTCACATTTTGCTGACCGCTGATAGTTGACAGTTTTACTCATGTATCCATGAACCCGTACCGCCGTTATCTCGTAACCGCTCGAATCCTATGCTCTACAAACTGATCGCCTTCAATGCACGTTTTACCCACTCCTGCCTGGCGCTCTTTTATGTCAGGACCGCACTGGAGCACAACCTGCCGGATTGTCACCCTGAAATCATACAATATACCATCAATGATCCGTATTACCCCACATTGCGGGACATTGGGTCCGGCGAGCCGGCGGCACTCTTTTTTTCTGTCTATATCTGGAACAGTATATATATACAACGCCTGGTCGTGGACCTGGTAGGACTCCTTCCAGGCACGCCGATTATTTTAGGTGGGCCGCAGGCAGGCGCCCTGGCCCGTGACCTGGATCCGGAGGTCTCCCGACTTTGTACGCTTGTGGAGGGGGAAATTGAGGGCATTGAGAAATTATTTTACCAGGAACTGTCAGACAAGAATCTGCAGAAAAAATATGGATGTGCAAAGATGGAAACTTTCAAAAGTCCATACAGGCAGGATGATTTTTCCGGCCCGCTTAAGAACAGGCATGTCTATTATGAATCATCGCGGGGCTGTCCCTTTGGCTGTACTTACTGTTTATCTGCATCTGGAAAAGGAGTTAGGCATCTCCCTGTTTCTCAGGTGCAGGCGGAAATCAAAAAGATATTGGCCTGCAGCCCAAAAGTTATCCGGTTTGTGGACCGGACCTTTAATGACCTGCCGGAAAGGGCCCTGGATATCTGGCGTTTCCTGGTAGAACATCCCGGGGAAACGCTGTTTCATTTCGAGATGGCGCCGGACCGCTTTACTGAGGAAATGTTCGAATTTCTGAAACATGTCGGTCCTGGCCGTTTTCAATTTGAACTCGGTATCCAGTCGACAAATCCACAAACCCTGGAAGCCATCAACAGGAAATGCGACCTGGCAAAGCTTGAGCCAAATGTGGGTAAGCTCGTTTCCCTGGAGAGTATCCATATACACCTGGATCTTATTTTGGGCCTGCCGCATGATGACAGGGAGTCTTTTGCCCGGTCTTTTCGGGATGTATTCAGGCTCGGACCGCATTACATTCAGATGGGGCTCCTGAAAGTGCTGCCCGATACGCCTATCAGCAAAGAAGTTGAAGCCTATGGTTTGGTGGTATGCAAGAGCCCGCCTTATGAGATATTGGCAAACAGATGGCTTCATAGAAATGAACTGGAGGAACTGTTCTGGTTTGGTGAGTGCGTGGAAAGATTTTTCAACAATCGCTTTTTCAGAAGTTTCTGGAATTATCTGCGCAGAACCGATGAGGACATCTTTTCATTTTTCGAAGCGCTTTTAACCCTCTGTAAGGAGAAGAATTTTTTTGACCTGGCCGGCACCCAGGAGTTAATGAGTTCTCTTTTGCTGGAATTGACCGGGGGGCGGGCTGATAAGGGTTTGGTCAAGGAACTGCTCATTTTCGACTGGTTGCGCTGCGGTCACCGTTTTCTGCCGGACCACCTTGAGCAGGAGCCGCTCCCAATACATAAGAAAAAACTCTGGAAACAGATGCCGCAGAACTGGGATGGAATTTACGATTACAAAGGCAGGGATGAGTTTTTCAAACAAGGGGTTTTTGTCCCTTTTTCTGAAGAATTGATGCAGGAGATCGGCTTGTTGGATGAGGGCGGAACCGCTTATCTGTGTTTCCTGGCGAACAGGGAAAATGCGGTATTCAGGTTAAATTGCTACCTGCATATCCCCGGATCCATCCTTGGCTCCTGATTGGGTTTTTCTATTAATGTTGAAGGATAACGCTTGAGCTAACTTGGCGGGCCGGAAGCATCTCCGTCCGCCACGCCTGTTTCTTCCCGTCAGGTTCAGTGATTTGTTATGAATAGTTTTTAATCTATGTAATTAGGAGCAGTTTGTTACCCAGGATTGCCACCTTTGCTTGAAGGAGGCAGGTTTTTTTTATATATCGTCTCCAAAACAAAGGAAATGGCCGCCATACCAAAACCGACCCAGCCTAAAGTTAAAGGGATGACTTGAATCCAAGTGAGAACTATCAATCCTATTCCGACCCACCTGGCTACCAAAGTAATATTGCCTAAATCCAATTTGTATTTCTCCTATTCATAACAATTTATTATCTGTCGTTTTTAAAGTTATATCCCATATAGAGGTTGAAAAGCTGCAGAAATGCAGTTTTTGTCGCCTGTCACTATATCCTGTATTTCAGGCTATTACAGCAAAAATGCATTTGTTTTTTCCCTGCCAAAAGTATGGATATCTTACAAAGCCCTGGCAAAAAACTGGTGTTGCGCCCTCTGTCAATTTTTTCTATACCTAATTAAACACCTGATTTCAAATAAAATTCCATTTATTACTAAGACTAAATCGCGAGGTGATTTTGAGGTAAATTTTGGCAGAATTGTAATAACTATCTGTATTCAGAGGATAAAAAAACAAACAGGCAGTGAAGAGCCGGATACAGAAAAACCGAAAAAGCTGTTAGACCAGGCCAGGGATATTCTGCGGCTCAAGCATTATAGCCGCCGGACCGAGGAGAGTTATATTGCCTGGATGAAGCGCTATATTTTCTTTCACCATAAACGGCATCCCCGACATCCGCACCGAGCAGGAACTGCTCGGCCACAAGGACGTTTCCACCACCATGATCTATACCCATGTCCTGCGGCCGAAAGGCATCAGGCCGGTGCGGAGCCCCCTGGATAATTGAGCAATAGTCAGTCCGCAAGTCTATCGCCGAAGCAAAAAAAATGCATTGGCTTTTTGCTGCTTACTCTGCTATTATCTCCTGTTCATTTTGAAACAATATTTTCAAGTTGATTGTACTGCTATCATTATATTGAGGAGGAAAAAATGGACGTTACTTTTACATCAAATGTCTTTGAAACGGAGGTTATCACCCTTGCTGATACCCGGGAGATGATTGTCCGAGGAGGCCGTGATAAATTTCCATTGCTTGCCAGGGCCTTCGATGGCATCAGGCAGATCGGCGTAATCGGTTGGGGTTCCCAAGGGCCGGCCCAGGCGCAGAATCTCAGGGATTCCCTGGAGCATACTGATATTAGGGTGAAAATCGGCCTGCGGTCGGGCAGTTCATCCATGGCCAGTGCGAGGGAGGCTGGTTTCACCGAGGAAAATGGAACCCTTGGCGAGATGTACGAAGTTGTAGCCGAATCGGACATGGTGCTTCTGCTGATCTCCGATGCAGCCCAGATAGATCATTATGAAAAAGTATTTGCCAGCATGAAAGACGGGGCCACCCTGGGGCTGTCCCACGGTTTTCTATTGGGGCACCTGGAAAGCATCGGTAAATATTTTCCCAAAAATATCAATGTTGTTGGGGTCTGCCCCAAGGGTATGGGGCCTTCTGTCCGCAATCTTTATGTCCAGGGCAAGGAAGTCAACGGCGCTGGCATCAACACCAGTTTTGCCGTTGAACAGGATATTGACGGCAAGGCCACGGACCAGGCCCTTGGCTGGGCTGTAGCTGTCGGCGCGCCCTATGTCTTTATGACCACCCTGGGCAGTGAGTACCGCTCCGATATTTTCGGTGAACGGGGCATCCTGCTCGGTGCGGTGCACGGTATAGTGGAAGCACTCTACCGCCGTTTTGTCATGCAGGAAGGCATGGCTGCCGAGCAGGCATTCACCGATTCGGTGGAGAACATTACTGGCCCTTTGAGCCATACAATTTCCCGCGACGGTATCCTGGCCGTATATGAACAACTTGACGTTGCGGGGAAAAAGATTTTCGAAAAAATATATTCCCATGCTTACAGGCCTGCCTTTGATATCCTGCTGGAAATATATGATGAGGTTTCCAGCGGCAATGAAATCCGCTCGGTTTATCTGGCAGGAAAAAGATTTGTCCGCTTTCCTATGGGCAAGATCGACGGCACCAGCATGTGGCAGGTGGGCGAAAAGGTCAGGGCAACCCGCTCCAGCGCCATGCCAAAGGTAAATCCATTCACCGCAGGACTTTACTGTGCGGTCATGATGGCCCAGATAGACCTGCTCATTGAAAACGGCCACTGTTTGAGCGAAGTGGCCAATGAATCGGTAATTGAGGCAGTGGATTCCCTTAATCCGTACATGCATTTTAAGGGTGTAGCCTTTATGGTTGACAACTGTTCCACAACGGCAAGACTGGGTTCCAGAAAGTGGGCGCCCAGGTTTGATTACAATATTGTGCAGCAGGCCTTTGTGGATTACGATGCCGACAGGCCTGTTAATGAAAAACTTATCGAAGCGTTAAAGTCGCATAAAATTCACAGCGCTCTGGCAGTCTGCGCCACCATGCGGCCCTCGGTGGATATATCGCTGAGTGAATAATTTATCTCTTGCACAGTATGCATCACAGGGCCCGTTAATAATTGTAAACGGGCCCTTTTTATTGCTGTTATTTCAAGAAGATGCCATCGGTAAATCTTTTTTGGTGCAATATGCGTGTCGCATTCTTGACCTTTCTGGCCATGCTTCCTGATTTTGTTGCAATAATGAAAATATCCGCTAATAAGAAAAGATGGAAAGAGGTTGCAAGCGTTTAAACTGTCAAACCTGTGGCATTGAAATTCCGGCCGGTGGTATTTTCTATATAGGGAGAGCAGAAATTATATCCGGTTCCGATGGTATTCTCCCTGATACAGATGAGTCGGCTGACAGGATGATTGCAAAGGCACTGCACGAGATAAACAAGGGTAAATGCGAACAGGAACTCATGAACGAGGTGCATCAGGAGATTAAGCTGATTCTCTGCGGCAGGTGCCGTTTAATTTTCAGGGACAGAATCCTGGATATGATTAAATACTAGTGGCAGAGATTCTTTGCCTTTGTGTTAATTGAGAAGGCAAAAATTAAGAAAGAGGATTTTTATTATTCGCCCAGGCCGGTATTACCATATTTCTTGCGTACGATCCGCACTATATCGCTTCGTTTTAATTCCTGGTAAATGGATATGTTTTTGTTTGCCAGGATTTTTTCAAGGAACTTGCGCTGATTTTCCAGTGAGTGGATATAAAGGTTTTCATTAATGCCCCAGCGGACTTTAAAGTGAGGAACCATGTGACGACAGATATTATCAAGGGTTTCATTGAAACGCGTGGCACTGATCTCAAAGAAATTTAACGTCTGGTGGAGAAAGTCGACCTCGTTTTTATAATTTCCCACCTCGGCTTCCTGGAATTCATGGTAAAGAAAAAGCAGTTTTTCCAGATAGGTCCTGTCAGCCATCTGGGCGATGAGGTCTGCGGTGCCGAGGGTTTTTCCCAGAAGTTCTACCGTGGAGGAGGAAAAATTAATTGACGAAAAATCAACCATAAGATCAGTACCCTGGATCATGGTACGCAGGTCGGTAATTTCCTGATCGTTTAAGTGTAAGTCAGCAGCATGTTTTGTTACAAAATCCATGCTGAGCTGAACATGCTCCTGGGTATACTTGGCCCCGGTCCCCTCACTGTCACATGATTCCTGTATCATCCCGCTATCATGCATGAGGGCTCCGGTAAGGCCAAGGAAGATCTCCCTGTTGCTGAAGTTTTCGCCGCTAAGTAAG
Organism: Desulfobulbaceae bacterium; assembly: GCA_002868955.1. GTDB lineage: Bacteria > Desulfobacterota > Desulfobulbia > Desulfobulbales > BM004 > BM004. The sequence goes on along the minus strand of PKTW01000015.1, from coordinate 18,609 downwards.
GCACCATGGAGCAACCGTGCCATAGCAAGGTATGTGTCGGTAATATGTCGCAGATTATGGTAATGTGTATTACAGGCCCTGTATTCCTGCAGTTTCCCTTCATAGAGGTCAACGGTAAAACTGAAAATCCGGGATAATGGTGCTGCATCAAACGCTGTATTGATAAGGCGCAGAATATGCAGAACCTCGTTATGCACAGCTTCCGGGGACTCCATAGCAACAAGCGTAGACAGTTGGCGCGTGTCAAAAGGCACATTTTTTGATGAAATGGAAGAGGTGCTATTGTCTGGGGGCGGGATCATATTTTGAAAATTTGCTTTGAAAAATAACCTATTTTATACATGAATAAAAAAAAGACTAATCATAAATATTTAAAGGATTTCAAATTATTAATCAAGCATAAGAATAAAAAGTTCCCGGGCTCTTTTCAAGTTAAAAGCTGGGATCGGTTATGTAAATAAGAATAAGAGAGCTTCAGATGCAGAGAAAAAGAAGGGGTAATGCCCTGTTGTTAAGTGTGCTTTTTTTAGTGTTATTTATTGCTGGATGCGAGAAAATTGCAGGGGTGAAAAGAATCAAGAGGATGGAGATCAACAAACTTGCGCCGGATTTTGTCTTGCATGATGCAGAGGGAAAAATCTGGAAGCTTTCCAGTTTACAAGGCAAGGTTGTATTTTTACATTTGTGCTGTTTCAGTTGTTAGCCTGTGTGAACCTTTAAGGGAATGTGCTGTCAGCGGAGAGTATATAAATTCTTTCACTGGCAGATTATGCAGGCTTTAATCCGCCAATTCCAATTTTCACAAGACGGGCTGGAGTTTTACGATGCTGATTTATACGTTGCCGCTGGTTGGGGCGCTAATCGGATGGCTGACCAATTATATTGCAATCAAGATGCTATTCCACCCGAAAGATGAGGTGAGAATTTTTTTTATCCCCATCCAGGGCGTCTTTCCCAAGCGGCAGAAAGATTTTGGCCGTAAGCTCGGCCAGGTTGTTTCAGAAGAACTGGTCTCGGTTGAAGATCTGACAGCCCACCTCAAGGAGAAAGCAACCTCTGAGGCAATTCTCAATCATATTGCCATGCGCCTGGAAGAGGGATTAGCCTCCCGCCTGCCGCATGCCTTTCCTATGCTGGCCATGTTAATGTCGGGTGATAGGGCGGAAAAGATCAAAAGCTTTCTTCTTGAGCAGATAAGCGGCCTCAACGAGGAACTTATCGATAAGCTGAGCAACGAACTGGAAGAAGAGCTTGATGTTCACAGGATAGTTGAAGAGAAGGTTGCCGCTTTCTCCAGTGATAAACTGGAGGAAATTATTTTTTCAATCATGCGGCGGGAGTTCAAGTTTGTTGAGATGGTTGGTGCTGTTCTGGGGTTTCTTATCGGCGTGGCGCAGGTCTTGCTGCTGTCGCTGCCTTACTAAGAGGCTATGGCTGGGGCCGCGATGGACACATGATGATCTAGTCGCTTGAAAATAAAAAATTGCCATCGAAACCTCGAAACCTCGAAACCTTCTCATTTCAAATCTTCAATTTCTTGCCGGATGCAGGTCTGCATCTGATTTCAGGTCTGGAATTGCACGGTCATCATCACCTGCATCTGCAGTTTCATGCAGCAGCAGTTCTTCAGCAGAAATGTCTGATTTAATGGTGAAACCGGCATCACTGATCATCTGCAGGGTGTCCTTTCTGCTTTTGCCCCTGGTGTTGAGGTAGCCGTCCATGAAAAGTGAATTTGCCGGGTAGAGACTCATGACCTCCATCGAGCGAAGATGATATTCCCGGCCCGCTGCTGTCCGTATCTCTGCCTGTGGATTAAGGAAGCGGAAAAGACAGAGAATTCTTAAGCAATACCCGGGAGAAAGGTTCTGCACATTTTTGAGCCTGTTGCCAGCAATAGGCAGCAGAAAGTTGATGGGGATAGATTTTGCCTCCAGGTCACGAAGCATCAGGGCTAATTCTATGAGTTCCCCGGCTGTTTCTCCCATGCCGGCAATAATACCGGAACAGATTTCCAGGCCAGCTTTGCGGGCAGCTTTTAAGGTGTTGAGCCGGTCTGCAAAGGTATGTGTGGAGCAGATTTTCCCATACCGGCCTGCTGCAGTGTTGAGGTTATGGTTCAAACGGTCGAGGCCGGCTTCTTTGAGAAGCCTGGTGCTGGCAGCATCCATAATGCCGGCTGAGACACAGACTTCAATTGGGTATTGCGCCTTGATGGTTTTTACTAGGGTAGCGATTCGTTCCGTTCTCTGCCTGCTTGGCCGCCTGCCTGCATATACCATGCAATAACGATGGGCCCCGGCTGCATATGCCTGTTTTGCTTCGGCTACTATCTCCTGCTCCGTTTTTTCGGTATAGGCAACTATCTCGGCGGAGCTGCCTTTAGACTGCGGGCAGTAATTACAATCTTCAGAACAGCGACCATTACTTACGTTGTTGATAATATGGACGGTTACCTCCCTGCCGTGAAAATGCTTGCGCACCGCATAAGCTGCATCTAACAGCGAAAGCAGTTCAATTCTGCTGTCTGTCAGCAATTGCAGGCAGGTCTCCTGTGATAGTAACTGCCCCCCCATGGACTCTTCTGCAAGAGATTGGTACCACTGTTTATCCATTACCATGCACCATGATTCTTGATAAAATTTTCTAAAAGAACAAAGAAAAAAATATGTTTTTCCGGTTGTTGGTGTATTCTATTTATATATACATTTGTCAAGTGCAGGGCAACGCTTGATGTGGTTGGCGTAAAGAAAAAAACTACATTGCCTCAGTTACTGTATCACTGTAAATATTTAATTTTGCAGCATGAGGATGGGGAATATGGCTAAACATTCAGTGATTTTATTCAAACCGTATCCCATGGACGTTGGTCAGAAAATACATATTGCCGGAGGGCCAAGGGAAGGTGACTGGGAAGTGATTGGAGTCAGTGAGCGCAAGGTGAAGCTTCGTTGTCCTGTCAGCTTCAGGGAATTTGAGTGGAACCGCTTCTGCTATTTTGTTGAAGAAGAGCAGGATAGAGAATGGCCCCAACATGATTGAAGGGCAATGCAAACAATATATAATGTTTTTTGAATTGCAAAAGTGTTGCAAATTAAGGCAGGAAGCTGATTTTCTGAGCCGAGTGGACAATTTATTAAATGCAACAGATTGTTCCACTAAATTACGAAATTCATAGCGGCCGGTGGCCCTGACAGTCCGCAATTTCGCATCACGTAACACACTGAATTTTAAATAAATTGTTTAAAGACTGCTCAGTTGCCTTCACCAGAAAATTCTTAAGAACCACCTAAAAAATTTTATAGTATGGAGGTCAGGATGGAAAAGATTAGGCTCAACTATCACTTGAAGCTGCAGGAGATGTGCGACTGCTATATGGAAACGGATTTTCTAGCCGCAATGCAGAGTATGACCGGGGGTGAATCAAAGGATCTCCAAGAGGATGCTATCAAGTATCTTGCCCTGACAATCATGTATGCCATAACCCAAAAAGCTGAAAAGTTATCCTTTAAAAAAAGGGGTGATGAGCTGAAAGTTACAATAAAAAACGGTTCCAAAGAAAAACTGCCCCTTCCGGTTGTGGCAATTGTGGATAAAGTTTTTGAAATAATGCGAACAATCCTTCATATAGAGGAAGACAAGGGCGAGATGGAATTCTCTTTAGGTTTACGTTCAGGGGAGGTCAACGTCATGGTCAAGGTTGCGCGGGAGGGCGACAAGCAGTCCTTGAAAATCAAATTTCCGCAGCAGTGATTTCGCGACTTCTTACGACAACCGGCAAGCTGATACTGGCGTCAGGCTCACCGAGGCGGAAAACCCTGCTGCAGGATCTTGGCCTTGAATTTGAGGTCATCGCGGCCCAGGTCGAGGAAAAACCCCGGGCAGGGGAAAAACCGGAGGACTTTGTATTGCGGGCCGGCTCTGATAAAGCCGGCGCAGTTTCCTGCGGCAATCCTGCATCCTGGGTCCTGGGAGCTGACACGGTGGTTGTGCATGGAGGCCGGATCCTTGGTAAGCCCGGAAATGCAGAGGAAGCTTTGTCTGTGTTGCTTGTCTTGTCTGGTCAGAAACATCTTGTACATACAGGTTTTTGCCTGGCAAATGTAAAAAAACAGGTGTCTGTCAGCCGGTTGGTGACCACAGAGGTTTATTTTTCTTCTTTTTCAGAGGAAATTGCAGCTGCATATGTAGCCAGCAGAGAACCGTTGGACAAGGCAGGCGCTTATGGTATCCAGGGGGTGGGCGGTGTCCTTGTAGAAAAGATAAACGGTTCCTACTCCAACGTTGTCGGGCTGCCCCTGGTAGAGGTTATCCAGGAAATGCTGCGCTATAAGCTGGTGGCACCTGGGCCGGGGATAACTGAAATTGCAAGACCCGGTCCCTAAGTTTTTAAAAGAGATGCAGATTTTATTGTTTCTCTTTTTCTATAAAAAAGGAACTAATCTGCAACTATAGTGTGGGTCTGCCAATGTTTCAGGGCCTGCAGTGCCCTTTCGGCATATTTTGCGCCGCGGAATTTTTTGGGTATTTTCTGTTGCAGCTTCGGAAAGAGGCCGAAATTAATATTGGATGGCTGAAAGCGCTTGGGATCTGTTGTTGTCAGATGTGTGATAAGGGCACCGAGCGCTGTTTCGGGGGGCGGCACAACGGGTTTTTCCCCTGTTATAAGCCGGGCTCCGTTTATGCCGGCAAGCAGCCCCATTGCAGTTGATTCCACATAGCCTTCAACACCTGAGAGCTGCCCGGCCAGTAAAAGATCAGGCCGTTTTTTTACCTGCAGGCTTGGCAGCAAAAGTTCAGGGCCGCAGACGAAGGTATTGCGGTGAATAGAGCCAAGCCTGGTGAATTCCGCCTGCTCCATGCCGGGAATCATTCTAAAAATCCTTTTCTGCTCGCTATAGGTGAGCTTGGTCTGGAAACCCACCATATTATACTGGGTACCCTCTTTGTTTTCCATGCGGAGCTGGACCACAGCGTATGCTTCCCTGCCGGTACGGGGGTTAATCAAGCCCACCGGCTTCATGGGGCCAAAGCGCAGTGTCTCAGGCCCGCGGTCCAGCATGACCTCAATAGGCAGACATCCCTCAAAATATTTCTGTTTCTCAAAGCTTTTAAGCGGTACTTTTTCTGCCTGGGCCAGTTCGGTGATAAAACCTTCATACTGTGATTTGTCCATGGGACAGTTGAGATAATCGCCCGGCCCGGCATCATAGCGTGAAGCCTGGTAGATTATATTTCTGTCAAGTGATTCGGCTTCAACAATAGGGGCTATGGCGTCATAGAAGGCAAGATGCTCTTTACCGGTAAGTTGGCCAAGCGAATATGTCATAGCATCAGAGGTAAGAGGTCCGGTGGCAAGTATTACTGCAGAAGCCTCCGGCAGGATGGCAGGGAGCTCCCGGAGTTCTTCCCTGACTATGGTGATGAAACTATTAGCCGTTATTTTCTTGGTAATATATTGAGCGAATTTTTCACGGTCAACAGCCAGCGCCTTGCCGGCCGGCACCCTTGTCTGTTCCGCGGCCGCAATGATGAGTGAGCCCAGGCATCGCATTTCTTCTTTCAAAAGTCCGACAGCAGAAGTTACGGCATCGGAGCGCAGTGAATTGCTGCAGACCAGTTCTGCCAGCAGGGGGGAATGGTGTGCAGGGCTGAAAACCCGGGGTTTCATTTCATAGAGTACAACCCGGCACCCAAGCCTGGCGGCCTGCCAGGCTGCCTCGCTGCCGGCCAGTCCACCGCCGATGATTATCAATGTCTTGGGGCAAGAGTTCATGAATTGTGCAAAGGCTTGTCAAAAATTTTCAAAATTTCTAATGGAAGGATGCCGTCCTGGAAATAGTATAGAGTTACTATAAAACTTTCACTGTATTGGTTATGAGTTTGAGGGCCATTCTCGGTTATTGCATGGATAAGTGAGACTCTAAAAGCTTTGCCAGGGGACGGAACTGCAGGCTGTAGAACATTTCCAGGTATCTTTTTGTTTCCATGCGTTCCAGGTTTGACACATAGCGCCAGAAACCATAGATGCGGGCAAATGTCATCATGCGCTCGGCATAGAGTTTCCATGTGTACTTTTCATAGACCCGCATAACGCCGCCACGGGCTATTGTATGCCAGTAGTCAGGCTCTTTTTTGCATTGGACGAAAAAGTCTACAAGCAATTGCGAAATAGAATCTTCATTGTTCGGATCGATATGGAATCCCGATATCCCGTGTTTAATGATTTCCATGGGCCCACCAAAGCAGGTCGCAAATGTCGGCAGACCCGATACCATGGCTTCGATAACTGTCAGCCCGAAGGCTTCAAAAAGGGCTGGCTGGATAAAGACGCCCTTTCGGTCGGCAACGCAGCGGTATAATTCACCCGAGGCCCGCTTATCCAGATGCATTCCCAGCCAGCGGACATCGTGCTCTAGACCATACGATTCAAATAAATGATGCATTTGATGGATCTGCTCCACCTCCTCGGCATCATTTGAATGGTCTGGATTGATGTGTCCGCCTATGACAAGTAGGTTTGCCATGTCTCTTAGATCCTGGTTTACTGCGAAAAGGCGGACAAGTCCTGTAAGATTTTTTATCCGGTCGAGCCGCGCTATGGTCAGGATAATATGCTTTGATCGATCGGCAAGAACGCCACGGCTCTCTTCAGGTCGATGACCACCGAATATCAGGCTGTCAATTTCTTCGTGCAGCTCAATGAAACGGTGTTCTTTGTCTTCGGCCGGGAAATATATTTGCGGGTCAGCACCTGGTGAGACAATGTTGAATTTCGGGTCATAGACGTCAATACCATGGATAACCCGGTAAAGGTTTGGCATTGTGAATGTCATGTAGCTTTCATACTGCCCGGGATTTTCCTCTGTGCCCGCAATTTCCTGGTAGGTACTGGTGATAATGAAGTCGGCTGCGTTCATGGCAATGATATCAGCCGTAAATTGGCAGGAGAAGTGATAGTTTGGTTCATTATCCTGCCAGTATAGATCCGAATATAGGTATTTTGCCTTTTCCAAGGCATGGGCAATGTTGCACTGGGTGACACCGAGCTTGTGCGAAATGAGAGTTGCGACGAGGTTGCCGTCGGAATAATTCCCAACGATCAGGTCAGGCCTGCCGTCCAACTCGGCAAGTAGCTCCCTGCCAGCATCCTCTGCAAAACGCTCCAGGTAAGGCCATATCTCAAAGCGGGATATCCAGTGAGGAATAACTTCATTGTCTTTCGAGCGGAACGGAACCCTGAGGATATAACTGTTCTCAGTTCGGGAAATGTTTTCCTTACGTTCATGACAGTTACTACCTTCGGATTCAGGTATAAGTCTGGTGAGGACAATGATTCGGGGATCGATATCCACCAGGCCCTGTTCATAGAGTCTGTCCCGCATTTCCTTCTCCAGAGCCCTGACCTGATCAAGGATATAAACGACCTGACCGCCTGTATCAGGGCGACCAAGGACATTTTCCTGGCCAAAAAAACCGTGCGGCGAGATTATTGCAATGGAAAAGATCATGGGGATACGACTGAGAAAGATTTCCAGGGCCGCGGGTGAAGGAGCTTCCAGAATATCAAGCAGGTTTCCCATTGTATCTCTGATCATGGAAACGCAACGGCCCCAGCCCGGCTCAAAACCAAGATTTTCAAGATCTGATTCCAGTTCTTTCCATTCAGTATTGTCGTCCTGGTCTCGAAGGAGATGCAGGGCATCCCTCAGTCCATCGCGGAGCTGATTGGTACTTTCAATCTCCTGGTTCAACAACAGTTGTTGGTCGCGGTAACGATGTACCTGGAGGAAACGGAGGAGGCGGTTGTCGCCCCTTTCCAGTTCTGCAAAGAGTCCGCTCGACAGCCTCCGGTTAAGAAATTCGAGCCCGCGGCCGATGGATTTTTCCTCCTGAAGCTTGAAAAATTCCCGCGAGAAAGGAGCTAAATCAATCTCCAGTGGATAATGTTCAGAATTGTTGCCGGAGACAAGCTGCTCCTTGAAGTATAAAAACTGTTCAGGAGTTATGTTTTCCAGGGCGAGGGTTTTCAGGTTGATCCGTATGTATTTCCAGCGGGCGGACCTCATTCTTAGAGCAAAATAAGCCCAGGGTTCCAGGATCGCTGCTTCCTGGCACCATTGCACGATTGTCTTAAATGGACTTACAGCCAGTGCTGATGATTTGTTCTCAGCAGTTGTATTGAGAAAGATATCCTGAATTTCTGTGCGCAACAGTAGCTGTTGTTCTCTGCCACACAGGGAATTCAAGAAAAGATCTGCATCGTCTTTGTGTTCATGAAGAAAAGCTCTTAATTTATCAATCGGACTGCTTGTCTTTGGGAGTTTCATTGCAGATTCCACTTATTTCTTAAAGTTTGATAGAAATTCTCATCATGGCTGATTGCACCACGCTGGCCAACAACTCCAGATGCAAATTCCTGGGCCCGTTCCATGGTAGTGTGCAGGGGCCAGTCGTTCATGAGTCCGAGCAGCAGAACAGAGGAAAAAGCATCACCGGCGCCGACCGTATCCATAATGGGAATGTTCTCCTGCGGTTTTGTTGCGGACCAGAGATTGTCACGGTTTAGAGCGACTGCTCCCTTTTTTCCCAGTGTAACAAATAGAGTATCCAGATTAAAGCGTTCCAGAATCTGTCGGCAGCGCTGCTCAAGGTTTTTCTGCCCTGGGAAAAGAGAGTTCAGCTCCACTTCATTCAGTTTCAGCCAGGTGGCATCTGCAGCAAGGGTATGCACACGTTCAGCATTCCACCAGGGTGCGCGCAAATTGACGTCAACAAAGACCGGGCATTGATAATCTCGTTTCAGGAGCGCAAGGGTGGAACGTCTGTTATTATTTCTGAGTGCCAGTGATCCGTGATAGAGAAACGGTGGTTCATGTTGAAGGGTTCCGGTAAGGGGCGAGATATGATCATACGCCTGGTCCGGTAGAATTTCAAAATGTGGTTCGCCGTTGGTCAGTTCTATGCGTACCCTGCCGGTCGGATAAGAGGGATCAAGTTGGAGGCAGTTGATGTTCATGCCCCATGACTTCATTTTTCCCTGGATCTGCCATCCAAGGCTATCGTCTCCAACCCTACTGACAAGCAAGGGTGACATTCCGAAAGCTTGCAGGTTCCAGGCGACATTGAATGGCGCACCGCCAAGTATTTCCCGTCCATCCGGGAAACAGTCAAAAAGCACCTCTCCAAAAATTAAGGGCATACAATCACGGCTCACTTTGTTTACAGTCTTGTTGCAATTCATAGAAAAAGCTCAACAGCACCAGATGTTTGAATTTGTTCCCAGGACTGATACTAACGCATTCGCCGTTATGATGACAACTAATACATACCTGGCTAATTTGTATTGAAATAAAAACTAAAAGAATAAGCCGGAAGAAGAGTTTTTCTAATTCCGGCGGAGGCCTGGACATTCTCTTAACTTATTGATACTATTTTGTCATGTCTGGCAAAGGACTTTATATACAGCTCTTCAGTCTGCACGGCCTGATTCGCGGCCACGCCCAAGAGATGGGGCGTGATGCTGATACCGGCGGTCAGGTCAAATATGTGCTGGAATTGACTCGGGCTCTCGCGCAACGTGAGGACATCGTACAGGTAGACCTTGTTACCAGGCTGATCGAGGACAAGGATGTTTCTCCCGACTACAGCAGAGAGATAGAACCTCTATCAGAGAAGGCCCGTATCGTGCGGATCCAGTGCGGCGGCCGTAAGTATTTGCGCAAGGAACTGTTATGGCCTCACCTTGAGGAGTTTATCGATAAAACAATTAAATTTTTTAAAAAACAGCAACGGACACCGGACATCTTTCACGGTCATTATGCAGATGCCGGGTATATTGCCAAAGAGTTAGCCAAGGCTTTTGACGCACCTTTTATTTTTACCGGTCATTCCATGGGGCGCAACAAACGTGACAAACTGTTGGGTGATGGACTTACCCTGCAGCGCATCAACAAACACTATGCCATGGATACACGCATACACGAGGAAGAAAAAATTATCGAAAAAGCCGGACTTATTATAACCTCAACCCAGCAGGAAATTGATAAACAGTATGGCCTTTATGAAAATTTTAAAAGTGGCCATTATAAGGTCATCCCTCCCGGAATTGATTTTGAGATCTTTTACCCCTATTATAACTACCAGTTGGACTCAGAGCATATCCCCGAAGAAATAAAACAGACCAGGATTGCACTGCTAAAAGAGTTGCAGAGGTTCTGGATCCACCCGGAAAAACCGTTCATTTTTACAATATGCAGGCCGGACCATCGGAAAAACATAACCGGCCTGGTCGAGGCATACGGCTTAAATCCCGAACTTCAGGCCATTGCCAATCTTGCTGTTTTTGCCGGTATCCGTCAGAACATAGCTGAAATGGAAGAAAATGAGCGCGATGTCCTGACCGATATGCTTTTGCAGATGGACAAATATGACCTGTATGGCAAACTCGCTATTCCCAAAAAACATGATTTTGAAACCGAGGTGCCGGAGTTGTACCGGCTTTGTGCTGAAAGCAGGGGAATTTTTGTAAACCCGGCACTGGTAGAACCCTTCGGCCTGACCTTGATTGAAGCCTCTGCATGCGGCTTACCAATAGTGGCAACCAATGACGGGGGACCGGTGGAAATTGTAAAAAACTGCAGCAACGGTATTTTGGTTGATGCCCGCAGATCAGCCGAAATAGCTGCTGCCATTAAGTCCATTTTAATAAATGATGATAAGTGGGATGAATTTTCCAACAACGGGATAACCGGTATTCGTAATCACTACTCATGGGCATCACACTGCCACAAGCTGATGCAGTATATTCATGAGACTTTTCCTGAGCTGGAGGTAGAAGGGATTTCTGAAGAAAAAATGAATCATAAGTTCCCTGAACGGCCATCATTTGGCAAGCGCCTGACATCCTCAAAGTACTTGATGATTACTGACATTGACAATACGCTGATAGGCGATAATGACAGCATGAACCATCTGCTGGAACTGCTTGACCAATACCGGGAGAGTATCGCCTGGGGAGTTGCAACAGGCAGGAGCCTGGAACTTACTCTGGAGGCGATGACCGAATATGATATCCCGATGCCTGACATCCTGATTTGTTCAGTGGGGACGGAGATATATTACGGTCCTGACCTGCGCATGGACAAAGGGTGGCAGCAGCATATATCTCACAAATGGAGGCCGGAACAGATCAAGGCAACCCTGCAGGAGCTTGATTTCCTTACCTCACAGGAGGCCGAGGGGCAGCGGGCTCACAAAATAAGCTATTATATGGAGGATAAGCCGGATTATCTTGCTGCGATTCATAAAAGCTTGGATGAAGGCAAATTATCATGCCAGGTCATATATTCTCATGGCCAATTTCTTGATATACTTCCTAAGCGCGCGTCCAAGGGTAAGGCCATTAACTATCTGAAATACAAGTATGAATTTCCATCCAGGAAGGTAATGGTTGCCGGCGACTCTGGGAATGACAGGGACATGATTCTGGGGGCCACTAACGGGCTGGTGGTAGGTAATCACAGTGAGGAGTTGGCAACACTGCAGGGAAAAGTCCGGGTGTTCTTCAGTCGTAAAACGTATGCGGCGGGAATTATTGATGGCCTTGTACATTACGGGTTTATCCCTCCGCATGAAGACCTGGAACAGTTCATTACTGAGTTGCCGGGCAGATAATTTTTTCAGTATAAACTATTTTCAATCCCTTTGTTCATTCTTACAGATCTCGGTGCAGAATAAGAGTTTTTCTCTTTGTCCCGGATGAAACCGGACCGATTTAACATGCTTAGCTCAGCTGCGGTGAAACCATTTTTTTATGTCTGCAGAAGAGAACATGCGCACAACGGGTCTGCCATGGGGACAATGGGTGAAAGCCCTGCTTTCCTGCATGAGCTTGAGAAGCTCCTGCATTTCCAATGTGTTTAAGTTTTGCCCGGCCTTGATGGCAGCCTTGCAGGCTAGCGACGAGAGAATGTCGTCGAGCCTTGTGGCATCAGAACGTTTTCGCCCTTTTTCCTGGCCATATTCAGGCCCGGAAAATTCCATGAGAATGCCTGTCAGAATCTCTTCAGGGTCAAGATGGCTTATAACCGCAGGAACAGCTTTTATTATGTAGTTATCCCCGCCAAATTCCTCGGCCACAAGCCCCAGCTGCTGGATTTGTTCGCGGTGTCTTTCAAGTACCGCTGCATACTCCGGTGTCAGTTCAAGCATTCTGGGAAACAAAAGACTCTGTCTTGGTATCTGACTTGCAGAAAACTGCTTTTTGAGATTTTCAAAAAGAATCCTCTCATGGACAGCATGCTGATCAATAACCACGAGGTAACTTTCATTTTCACGTTTTGCTTCGCACAGAAGATAAAGGTCCATGAATTGCCCTATGGGTTTAAGGGATTCAGGCACGGGGATCTCGTCTGGCGCTGATCGTAAAAAAGGAGCAACAGGTTCAGCTGTTGCAACACCTTTCTCATTTACTGTTGGCAAGAAAGTCGTGTCGCTGTCAGAAGTAGTAACAGTTGCTCCAGCGATGTTTTTTAAAGAAATATTTTCAGGGCTTGGTGGAGACGGCGAATTCCAGAGCCGGGAAACATTTTTGGTCACGGTCTTTGTTTCTGCATGTGGAAAACGGTTTTCAGCTTCTGTTTTTTTCGCCGCCAAATTGCTGCCAAAAAGGGTTTGCTTAGCTCCCTGCTGGAATTTCTCCATTCCCCGTCGAACCGCGGAAACGATTGCTTCATGTATGCTGTGTGGATGCTGAAAACGTATTTCCTGTTTTGTGGGATGAACATTGACGTCAACCATATCATAAGGAACAGTGACAAACACAACGCCGGCGGCTGAGCGGCCCTTCATGAGATAGCCCGAAAGTCCTTCATGCACAGCATGAGCCATCATTCTGTCCTTCACAGCCCTGCCATTGACAAACAGCCTGAGCCTTGTACCTGTCGAAAAAGTTTGTTCAGGGGAGAGGAGGAAACCTTTGATACTAATCCCGTCAGTGGTAGAAGCCGACGTTTCGTGATCCTGAAGAGAGACCAGCGGCCCTGCAGCGCTTTTGGAATAAAACATTTTTATTCTGTCTTCCAGGGAGTCGGTATTGGCCGCAAAATCAAGAACTCTATTGCTGTTAAGAGTATATGTAATGCCGAGCTGATAATTAGCCAGGGAATAATTTCTTACCACCTCTTCTATGTGAAAAAGTTCAGTGCGGAGACTTTTCAGAAATTTTTTGCGGGCCGGCAGGTTGCCAAACAGGTCTTTAATTTCGATGACTGTGCCTTTGTTGCAGCCTGTTTCATAAACCTTCAACAATTTGCCGTAGCGAACTTCAATACGTGTGCCCAATGGATCGTTCTCAATCCGAGAGGTAATGGACATTTTTGCAACGGATGCAATGCTTGGGATTGCTTCACCCCTGAAACCAAGACTGCTGATTGCAGCCAACCTGTTGCCATCGTCAGAGCTTTCCGTCAATTTGCTTGTGGCATGGCGCTCCAAACAGAGAAGTGCATCGTCAGCATCCATGCCCACACCGTCATCTATGACTCTAATAAGCCTGGTGCCGCTGCCTTCTATTTCTATCTGGACGTGGCTGGCATCGGCATCTATGGAGTTTTCCAGGAGTTCCTTAACCACGGAAGCTGGACGTTCAATCACTTCACCGGCTGCAATCTGATTGGCTAAGTGTTCAGAAAGAATTTTAATTTTGGACAAAACATACTCCGTGCAAGAAAAATGATTGGTATTTGTGTTCTGGGTCTGCTTGATGTAAATAAACCGCAACGCTTTAAATTACACCACAAATTTTCTCTGTACAAGTTCGGACATCAATGGCAAAAAAAATACATTTACAGACTGCAAGCAAAAAATCTCCCGCCCACAAAAGAAAAACTCCTGCCGGGAAGAGAAAAACCGCTAGAAGTCCCCAGAGGAGTAAGCCCTGGAGTCATGTTCACTGCTTTTTTTTCGTGCTCGGGATCAGTTTTGCACTGACTTTATTTATCAGTCTGACCCTGTATCTTTTTATCCTGCTGGATATCCCCAACCTGAAATCCATCAAGGATTATAATCCCAAGATGACAACGCTGGTACTTGCCAGAGACCATCAGGTTGTAAAGGAAATATTTGATGAGAACCGTCGGGTGGTTTCCATGGCGACTATGCCGGATTTGCTGCCTAAAGCATTCGTTGCCGCAGAGGACGCCCGGTTTTATGAGCACCCCGGGGTCGATGTCTGGTCAATCTTCCGGGCTCTTTTCCATAATTTGCGGTCCGGAACAAAGGCTCAGGGGGGAAGCACCATTAGCCAGCAGGTGACCCGCTCTCTTCTTCTTACGCGTAAAAAGGTCTATTCCCGTAAGATCAAAGAGGCGATCCTTGCATACCGTATTGATTCGGTATTGAGCAAGGATGAGATTCTCTATATCTATTTGAATCAGATCTATTTGGGGGAAGGGGCTTACGGAGTTGAAGCAGCTGCACGGACATATTTCAACAAAGGTGTTAAAAATTTGAGTTTGGGACAGGCGGCACTGCTGGCAGGTCTACCACAGGCTCCAAGCCGCTATTCACCATTGAAGGATATAAAGACTGCCAAAAAACGTCAGGCGTATGTTTTGAACAGAATGGCAGAAGAAGGTTATATATCTGCTGAAGCGGCCAGGAAAGCCTTTAAGGATAATTTGTTCCTGAATACCGACCGCGAATATTCCTTTGGCAGTGAATACTATGTGCAGCAGGTCAGTAATTATGTAAGTGCCAAGTATGGGAAGGAAACACTGGCCACCGGTGGTCTTGTGATTCACACCTGCCTGGATCCTGCGCTGCAGCAAAGTGCCATGACTGCAGTGCAGAGGGGAGTTGCAGCTTTAAATACTGCACAGGGCAAAGGGGAAAATCCCCAGGCTGCAATGCTTGTCATGGAAACAGGAACAGGGAAGGTACGCGCAGTCGTCGGTGGGGTTGACTTTTTGGCAAGCCAGTTTGACAGGGCAATTCAGGCCAGACGGCAGCCGGGATCAGCTTTCAAGCCGATTGTTTATGCCGCTGCACTCGAAAAAGGTTTTACGCCTGATTCTGTTTTCATGGATGAACCGATAAGTCTGGCTGGCGCAAGCCGCGGTAAAACCTGGGAACCTAAAAATTTTGACAACCGTTATCATGGACTGACAACGCTTAAGACAGGCCTCATTCAGTCCCGTAATATCGTGGCCATAAAGCTCCTGCAGGAAGTCGGCATCAACAGGGTGGCCAGAATGGCCAAAGATCTTGGTATACGTTCAAAATTAAAGCCGGACCTTACCATGGCCCTGGGGTCTTCCGGCATTTCTCTTCTGGAAATGACCGGTGCCTATAGCGCATTTGCCAATCATGGCTCCTACACGCCCCCAGTATTCATAGAAAAGATTATTGACCGGCATGGAAATATCCTTGAAGAAAATTCTTCCGGAAAGATTCGGGTCATGTCAAAAAAAACCGCGGACCTTATGGATCATATGCTGCAGGAAGTCATACGGCAGGGTACAGGCAGACAGGCCCAGGGATTGAAGAGGACAGCAGCGGGCAAGACCGGTACCACAGACAATAATATGGATGCCTGGTTTATCGGCTACACCCGGGATTTTCTGGCTGGAGTTTGGGTGGGGCATGATAAGGAGATGTCTCTGGGCAAACATGCATCAGGAGGACAGGTTGCTGCCCCTATCTGGTTGGATTTTATGAAACAGCTTGAGGAAGAAAATAACTAGCCTGAATCATTGGTGTTTAGATCTATCTCTGTTTAGCTCGGCTGCGTCAAGCGGTAAAACATGCGGAAATAAGTTTTGGGGACAAAGATGGTCAAAAACTATATTTTTTCCGTTTCCGTTCCCGAAAGACAATCTTGATCGGTGTTTTGTCAAGTCCAAGTTCCTTCCTGAAGGTATTGAGCAGATAACGGTGATAGGAGAAGTGGATTTCCTTGGGATAGTTGGCGACAATGGCAAAGGTAGGAGGCCTGGTTGTTATCTGGGTTGTGTAAAGGAGTTTGATGCGCCTGCCCCTGTGCAAAGCAGGGGGGTGCGAGATAACTGCATCCTGGAGTATGTGATTTAACCGGTTGGTGGAAATTTTTTTGCAGAATTGTTCGTAGACAGAATCAATTGTGGGCAGTAGTTTTTTTATCCCCATGCCGGTCAATGCTGAAAGGGGCAATACTGGTGCAAACCCGACAAACTGCGTCGCCATTTCCAATTCAGCCACGATTTTTTTTTGCTCCTTGGGCTCATCTTTGACAAGGTCCCACTTGTTTACTATCAGAATGCATGCTCTCCCCTGATCCTGGGTATAGCCGATCACCTTTGTATCCTGTTCAGTAATGCCTTCCTCGGCATCGATAAGTATGAGAGCCACATCGCAGCGTTCCAGGGCGGCAAGGGCTTTTATTATACTGAATTTTTCCAGTTTCTCTTTGACCTTGCCTTTGCGTCTTATGCCGGCAGTATCGATAAGCAGGTAGTTTTTGTTTCTTGCAGTCAGCAGGGTATCAATGGAATCCCGGGTGGTGCCGGGAATGTCGGAAACAACCATGCGCTCTTCTCCGAGCAGCCGGTTGATAAGCGAAGATTTTCCCACATTGGGCCTGCCAAAAAAAGCAATACGAATAGAGTCTGCAGTCTGCAAAGAACTTTCTTCTCGTGCGGGCAGTGCTGCAGCAAGATCATCCAGCAACGAACGGACGCCATATCCGTGCTCAGCAGACATTGGCCAGAGTTGTTCCACCCCCAGCTCATAAAAAGGCGGGAGCAGGTTGGGTTCCATCTCCTCACCATCTATCTTGTTCACTACATAATAAACAGGTTTATCCGTTTTGCGCAGCAGGTCTGTGACGTCAAAATCAGTGGGAGTGACACCTTCTCTGCCGTCCATCAGGAACAGGAGAACATCGGCCTCGGCAACAGCCTGCAGAGTCTGCTCCCGGATGTTGCCGGCCATATTGCCACTGTCATCTCCGGCGCTGCCTTTTGCCTCTATACCGCCCGTGTCAACCAGGATAAAGGCGCTATCGTCCCAATCCACCCGTTCGTATTGTCGGTCACGGGTAACGCCTGGCGTAGGATCGACAAGGGCCTTGCGTGATTTTGTGATCCGGTTGAACAGGGTGGATTTTCCCACGTTCGGCCTGCCTATAAGGGCAACAATGGCAGACTGCATAAAACCTTTTTTGGGGGAGGATTTTTTCTGGGGGGGCATCGGATTAGGCGTCTTTTTTTATTTATAATGTTTTGCGTGGCCGCAGAAATGATACAATTTTATGTATCAAGCTGGGTCAGAATTTTCTCGGTTAATTTCAGCAAATGGGGATAGTTATTCCCATCTGAGTCGATGAGTAGATGGTGCAGGGAAAGTGTTGCCGGCAGAATGAACTGTTTAAAAAAACTCTTTTGCTTTTGGCCCGAAAGAAAGGCAAAAGCTCCTAATATCTGCAGATTTCGTTGCAGGGCGAGGCTCTTATAGCCCTTAAGAAAGGCCAGGTCGTCAAGGCCGTAGGTGCACAGATGTTCCAGGTAGTGTTCCAGCAGTTCCTCCTGGACCTCAGGCGGGATTTGTGCATAGGGATCGATAAGCAATGAGGCCAGATCGTACCCCAGGGGGCCGAGCCTGCCGCCCTGGAAGTCTATTATCCTGATTTTCCCATCGACAATCATAAGGTTTCTGGATTGAAAATCACGGTGCAGAAAATAAACCGCAGGTTGCCGGGCAGCATAGCTGGCAAGTTTACTAAATTCATCGTTTAATTCTGCAGAAAATTTTTTAATGCCGAGCATGTCCTGGCAGAATGCCTGCATGAAATAACCGGATTCTCTTTCCAGCATAAGTTTCTTGTCGTAACGCTGAGTGTCCCAGCACCATTTCCTGTCAAAATGGACACTGCCGGAAATCTGCATATAGAGCAGGATCTCGATGCTTTCTTTATAGGTTTCTTTAATCTGCCCCCAGATGCGGTCGCCACTTTTATTCCTTTTTTTCTCCAGTTCATCATAGAGGAGTGTCTCGCCAAGATCCTCGAAAAGGATAAAGCCGTTTTCCGGGTCAAATGCGTGAACTGCCGGTACCGGGATGCCCCTTTTTTTCAAGTGAGTACCGATGTTAAAAGCGGCCTGGGCCTCGGCTCGGCCTTTTTTAGCATTTTCATTATCAGGCAGAACACCACAAAATGAAGCAGTATTTCCTGTTTTAATCTTGAAAAATAAGCGGCTTGAGCCATCACCGGATAGAGGGGTTAGTATGACTTTCTCTTGCGTGTCAACTAAACCTTCTTTGCTGAGAAAATTGAGGATCTGATGCGTATGATTGTCTTTGCTTGAGTTATTCATTCCAGATATGAGATTATATATTTTGTTCTTTGTTCATTTTTATCAGCATACAAAACTGCTGATGATTGACAGTTTGCCCAAAAACGAACCAAAAAGGGCCGCCAACCACTTGGTCCCGCAAAGCGGGACTGCCCGAAGTTTATACCCCCTTGAGTTATTCCGGGGAAAGTCAAGTTAATTTTGTGTGGATGTAATGCCCCATTTACATAAAATTGTTCTTTGATAATTCGGTAAAACTTTACAGCTTTTCGATTCT
>PKTW01000102.1 GCA_002868955.1 Desulfobulbaceae bacterium | reverse complement strand
ATGTTGTTGCAGTTGATCCATATATGGACGGGACCCAACGGGAAATAGGGGCGTATGTATACGGCGGCAATACAGGCAATACACCAGTTGATAACTGCCCCTCTGATCCCTCAAAAACACAACCGGGAATCTGCGGCTGTGGTGTAAGCGATGCTGATTCTGACAGTGACGGCATCCCGAACTGCAATGACAACTGCCCGACAGTTTCCAACGCCAATCAGGCTGATTCAGATAGCGACGGTATTGGGGACTCTTGTGACGACAGCACCAATTCGGTAGTCAGCACCAATTCGGTAATTACCGACTCAGATGGTGACGGTGTTGCAAACACAATTGATAACTGCCCTGCAAATGCCAATGCCAACCAGTCTGACAGCGATAACGACGGCCTTGGCAATGTGTGCGATACCTGCCCAAATGATCCGAACAACGATATCGACGCTGATGGTGTCTGTGGCAATTTGGACAACTGCCCGACAGTTTCCAACACTAACCAGGCTGATGCAGATGGCGACGGTATTGGGGACTCTTGTGACGACAGCACCAATTCGGTAGTCAGCACCAATCCGGTAATTACTGATTCAGATGGCGACGGTATAGCCGATGCAATTGATGCCTGTCCTGCCGACTCGAATAAAACAGAACCTGGATTCTGCGGGTGTGGTGAGCATGATGAGGACTCAGACGAAGATGGCATTTTAGACTGCCACGATGGTTGTCCTTTCAATCCATATCTCATAGAACCAGGTGCTGATGGGTGTACCTTGCCAGAGGACTACATTGCCCCCGGTACCAACATAGAAGTTACCACATGTGCAGATGTTACCCTCACATTTGATAAAGTAAGTTCCGGTGGGTTTGTTGAATGTACGTGGCTACCCAATACATCCGCTTATGTCTTTAAACCGAATGCTGACGAAGCAACCCTCAAATCCGTAAGCAGCGCCTATGATATTGACTTTACAGGCACCTTTGATGGTTTTGTCACTGTCTGTTTTGGATATGACGATTCTAAAGTAAAGGGGCAGGAAAAAAACCTGAAATTATTTCATTACCATGAGGGAGAGAAACGGGAGAATATAGCCACAATGGTTGATGCGGAAAATAACACCATCTGCGGTGAAGTAACGCAATTCTCCGAGTTCGGCCTTGCAGAGCTCCAAATTGCACCAGATGCAGTATCTGATATAGTCAGTGGCGAGGCCGGTAGTCCCAGAAGCGGTTGTTTTATAGCTACAGCAGCATATGGCTCTTATATGGAACCACATGTCATGACACTCCGTCATTTAAGGGACAGCTACCTCCTCACTAACAAATTGGGGACTTCGTTTGTCCATTCCTACTACAGGTATTCGCCACCAATTGCTGACTATATTGCAGAGCATGATATGCTGCGGTCTGCTGTAAGGCTGGGGTTGACTCCGCTGGTCGGCTTCAGCTGGATAGCCATGAATTATGGCATAATGCCGGCTCTTCTTGCACTCTTCTTCATATTTGTATTATCGCTTGGAATTACTGGAAGCTTCATACTCCCCAGAATTATTAAAAAGTAAATCCGCCAGATCAAATTCATCCTAAAAAACATCCGGGTAGTTTTACCCGGATGTTTTTTTATTTTCCGCGCACCTTAACAAAAAGGGGCATGCGATTATGCGACCCGACCTCCTAGTCAGCATTAATGATCGCCTTCACCGCATCTTTTATTTGTTGTAACTCTTCGACTGACACCACGCCTATTTTATTTAAAAATCTGGTTGTTGGTATGGTATGCATCTGAAAGGCATCAACTGCTGATATTCTGCCAAGGTTATTTTCATCATTCGGGTCGATCCTGATAAGCCATATAGCCTTGTCAAATTTATTCTGCCATTCGGTCAAGGGCACAATAACCCGTGAAGGAAGAATACCGATGGTATCATCATTGATGACTATGACAGAGCATTTTACCCCTATGCCTGTTTCATGCTTATTGCCCAAATTAATGTCCCAGATCTCTCCCTGCTTCATCGATCATCCCTATTATCGGTCTCAGAAAATATTGTGAGCCGGCCCTCTTTATAATCAGAAGAAAGCTCTTGCGCTTTTTTCTTCATTAAAGTTTTACGTTCAGCAGCTTCCAGTTCTTTCATGAAACTATTCAGGGCATCACGCACAATGCTGCTTCGGTCCGAGTATCCCCATCTCCGGTAATTTTCCAGAAATCGTTTTTGTTCAATACTGATGGAGAATTTCTTTTGGGTCAGTTTTCGCATGATCCGGCAGGCTTGTGATGGTTCTTAAATTTGAACCTAAATTGGGACGCAAATTGGGACTTGAAACGGCAAAAAAATAATCAGATGAGGTAGTTAGTATTACATCTTGTACAAAGTATATGACCCATTGAGTGCTGTTGTTTTTTTCAAAACATTACTGAGGATTTTTCTATACTTTGGAGACGCTACCGCCATTCGGGTGAAACCGCGTTTTTTGCGTAATACCCGTTCAACAGACTTGATGGCTTGCCTTAAGCTACTTTCAGTTTAGCCAGTGGTGTCACAACCGGTAATTGCCTTTGGAGAATTGTAAGCAGAACAACAACCCGGTCTTCATCACGGAAGTTTAAAAAAATTCCATCAATTTCTTTATCACCCAGGGCTACGGTTACCTTGGCGCCTGATTTCATCATGACAGCGCCAAGTGATTTTAAGGGAATATAGCCGCTATCATTCTCGCGAACCTGAATTCCGGCAATTACCCAATCCGGTACAGGCGGGCAATAATCATTAAACCGTACCGGCCCGATTGCACCAATGGTGCTGCCGATCGCTGTCCAGTCCTGTTACGCATCACCAAGGTGCAGGAAAATATATCCCGGGAAAAGCGGTCGCATCACCTTTTCAGCCTTCCGGGCATGGCGCCGCATACTCTGTACCCTGGGAGCATAAACTGCAAAGCCCTGACGCATATAATGCATTGTTGCTATTTCTTCCTGCCGCGGCTTAGTGCGGACAGCAAACCATTTTTTCTTTGTTTCCTGCATGTATTACTAAATCCGGCATCCTTTAAAGTGCGTGCAAACAGCTAGTTATTGTCCGTTTACTCATCCCTCAACTGTACTGCCTGCCATACAGTTTGGAGCTCCTCAGGTTAACTTGCGCCCCGTCGGGAAAAGACCGCAGGCACAGTAAGTGCAATCAGTTTCAAATCAAGCAGAAATGATTGTTCCCTCTTGTATTTGATATCGAGTCTTACCCAGTTCTCAAAAGATTTCTCTCCCCTGGCATAAACCTGCCAGATACAAGTAATGCCGGGCAGCACTTCAAGCCGGTAATTATGCCAGCTTTCATATTTTTCCACTTCATCCATGGTTGGCGGCCGAGGCCCGACCAGGCTCATGTCGCCCTTTAATACGTTAATAAACTGTGGCAGTTCATCGAGGCTCCATCTCCGCAGAAACATGCCCAGAGTGGTAATGCGGGGATCATTTGCCATCTTGAATACTGGCCCGGTCCGTTCATTAAACTGCAGGAGCTCAGATTTTTTTTCTTCTGCATCAACCTGCATGGTACGAAATTTCAGAAATGTAAACGGCATCCCGCCAAGACCGGCCCGTTGCTGCCTGAAAAGAATCGGCCCTCGGGAGGTCAACTTCACCCCAATGGCTATAGTTAAAAGGAGCGGGCTTAAAACAACGAGAGCAAGGATTGACAGGACAATATCACACAGACGTTTCAGGATAGGTGTCTTATTAAAGAAAATTGGTTGCAAACTTAAGGCATGCTTATCGTCTGTTGCGCTATGGTGATCGTGTAATGATTTAGAAACGGGTATGGAATGATGACAGAATTCATCTGTTTCCGCATTATCGGAATGGTCTGTCTTGCCTTCCGGATAACAGGAAATCGAATACTTGAAAAACTTTTTCTGGGGGTAGATCCGTT
>PKTW01000064.1 GCA_002868955.1 Desulfobulbaceae bacterium | reverse complement strand
AGTGTAATATCTACAAGCTCTTCACGCCTGGAAGTGGAGACAC
This sequence comes from Desulfobulbaceae bacterium, assembly GCA_002868955.1. Lineage (GTDB taxonomy): Bacteria > Desulfobacterota > Desulfobulbia > Desulfobulbales > BM004 > BM004. Next base: position 3,888 of record PKTW01000064.1, on the reverse strand, counting down.
TGATATTTTCACGCATAAAATACTCCCCTCATGCTATTTCATTTTCCCGCGGCCGCTTGTTTCATTCTTTGCAGTGCTTGCCGCAGGAGGAGACGGCGACAGCCGAAATTCAGCCTCACATAACCTGGTAGGCCGAAATCGCTACCCTCGGACAGACTGACCCCGAATGCTTCAAAAAAACGGGCCGGGAAGATGTTATCAAGCCTGCGGGCATCAATCCAGGCGAGATACGTTGCCTCAACATGGTGCATGGAAAGACCTGCCATGAAACCAATCTCTTTTTCCACCAGCCGGCTGTTGCCGGTGAGGTATCCAAGCAAGGCGGCATGCCAATCCCAGCTGTCACGATACGCCGCCTCGGCAGCAGTAAAGCCTAAAATATTCACTTCCGGGACGATGCCTGCCATGACCTGCAAAAATTTATTCCGCAACTGGCTGTTGCCGATGATGGCAAATGAGCAGCCAAGTCCCGGAATGTTGAAGGTTTTGCTGGGCGCCATTAACGTAATGGTGCGGGCTGCCGCTTCGGGACTTCTGGTTGCAGTAGGAATGTGTTTTTTATCAGCATCCAGGACAAGATCACAGTGAATCTCGTCAGAGCAGATGATAATATCATGTGTTTCACATAGTGAAAGGAGTTTATCAAGTTCCTGGCGGCTGAATACACGGCCCACAGGGTTGTGCGGGCTACAGAATAAAAGCAGCCTGGTGCTGGGTGTTATGCTCTTTTCCAGCACGTCAAAATCTATTACCCATCTATTACTTTCAGTCTGCAGGGGGACAGTGACAAGTCTGCGGCCGGAGTTTTTGGGTGCGGTTAAAAAAGGGGGATAGATGGGTACCAGTGTCATGACCTCGTCACCCTTTACACCAAATGCCCTGCAGGCAATATTGAGTCCACAGACAAGGCCGGGCAGCCAGACAAGATGTTCAGGTTCAACCTGCCAGTTGTATCTCCTGACAAGCATTTCACAAACCAATTCGGTAACCGCTTTTGGTGCAGCACCATAACCGAAAACTCCATGCTCCACCCTTCTGCTCAACGCCCGTATGACAGCAGGCGGAGACCTGAAGTCCATATCAGCGACCCACAGAGGAATTATGTCCCTGTCATCATACCGGTCCCATTTGAGGCTTGCAGTATGAAGCCTGTCAATCCCAGTATCAAAATCAAAATCCTTCATGCCAAAGTATCCGGATTAATATTTAAAATACATGGTTGTCATTCGCACAGCATGGTTTTCCAGTCAAGCTCCCGAAAGGTCCTGGCCAGCATGTGATCATCTTCCACTTCATTATAATATAGATTTGCAAAAATCTTTCTGGCCTTAGGTACAACTTTATCTCGGGGTGTCACACTGTCGTCTCGTCCGATAATCATCCATGTTGGAATATCTATCCGCTGTATCGTATAATCTGAAAATTCGGGAAAATTAAACGCCGGTGCCAGGAGCACAATCCGAATCACCGCTTCGTAGTTATCCATTGCAAAAATCGTAGCCATCAGCCCGCCAAAGCTTGAGCCGATAACTATGATATTCTTTTGCCCGGCAAGAATAGCATGTAACGATGCCATGCGTTCAGCAAGGCTGCCCTTAAAATCCGGAATCAGCATATCTGGATAAAGATCCCGCAGAAAGGCAGCCTTTGCTCCCCTGCTGCTGCTCTCAAGACCATGCAGAAAAATCTTCATTTTGTCCTACTCCAGGATGTTCGCTTGCGAACTCCCTCTAATTGTCCAATTGTTAACAGGCGCATAGCCTTCATGCAATCCGAAACAATCCTGCCGGTGTTTCATTGCGGCCCGAAATCAGTTACTGGAGGAGTTCAGTAATCCCCATGCAGAATTGTCTCAGCCTGCTGCCAGCTGATATCTGTGGGGAAATTTTTAGTTACAGAAAAAGATAAAGCATCATGATAAGGATATCATTACTATTTTTTTGTACAGTTTTTTGCTAATTTATTGTGTAATGATATATATTGATAATTTGGAGCATTTTCATATTAAAAAAATAGACAATAACGAACAATGACAATAACAAAAAAGGTTGTTTGCCAAAAATGCAAGGCAATTTTTAAATTCGACCCGAATAAGATAAAATCTGAGGTTGTTAAATTCAAATGTCCTCACTGCACATCGATTCAGTACATCCGAAAACCAAGCCCCCCAAAAGAGACGGTTTCTTCTCCAGCCATAAGCAAACTAAAACCTGAAACAGAAAGGGGGTTTGCAGGAGAAAATCAGGCTGAGGAACCCAAAGAAGTGGCCCAGGAAACTCAACCCCAGACAACTGAGGAACTGGCCCAGGCAGCCGAGCCTCAGATTCCTGAAGAACTGGCCCAGGAAGCTCAACTCCAGATGCCTGAAGAAGTGGCGCAAAAAGCTGAATCCCGGATAACCGAGGAAACTGGAAAAGAATTTTCTGGTGTCCACAAAACCATTGCAGCAGAAAATGAAGGAGCGCAACTTGCTGCAGGCATCCTTGCAAGTAAGGTTGTTGTTTGCCAAAAATGTAATGCAAAGTTCAAATTCGACCCGGATAAGATTACATCCGAGGTGGTTAAATTTAAGTGCCCCCGCTGCTCATTAGTTCAGCAAATAAGAAGACCAGATTCTCCGGAAGGACTTTCATCTATTCCTCCCACAAGCGAACCTGACGCAAAAACAGAAATTATACTGAAGGATTCAGGAGCAATACCCTCGGATGAGAACATAAAGGTCGCTGCAGAGAAAACTTTTGCCGGGGATATTCAGACTGGGATGCCTGAAGAAGTTAAAAAAGAGGCTCCTGTTACCCATAACCCCCCTGCAAAAAAAGATGAAGCTGGGGCCGGGGACACGGAAATGTCACGATTTGCCAATAAGGAAAGTTTGCATCTGGCCGATGGCAAGAATGACGAGGAGGAACTCCAGTCCTCCCCAGCCGACCCCGACGAAACCCTTATCAACCTGCTCCAGGCACAGGCTCATAATCTCCAGGGCGAGACCCTTATCAGCAAAAATCTCTTTAACCAGGCCATTCAGGACTTCTCCCGGGCCCTTGAGATTCGCCCTCATCATGTTGATGCGCTTATCAACAGGGGCAGCGCCTATGCAATACTGGGTATGTTAGATGATGCCCTGGCGGATTATACCCACGCTTTGAAATTTGAGAGTAAGGATTTTGAAATTTACAATAAGCGGGGCGAAATCTATTTGCAGAATACCATGTATGATGAGGCCATCAAAGATTTCACATCAGCACTGATCCTTAACCCAATGTTTGGTTCTGGATACCTTAATCGGGGTCGGGCTTACTCTGAGAAAGGATTGCATGACGAAGCCATGACGGATTATAATCAGGCAGTACGAACGGACTTTGAGCACGCTTCCTTCAGCTTTAGCGCTCAGGCTTCTCCGGTTATGTATATCGATGAAGAAAAGACCGGCGATGAGGAAGAATCCACAAAGTTCAAACAGCAGGGACTGGCAGACCTGAAAAATGAAAGATATGAGGAGGCGGTTGAAAACTTCACCCAGGCCATCCACCATTCAGCAAATGATGCAGAAGGCTATCTCTTCAGAGGCGTGACATTTTCAAAACTCCTCCAACCCGATAAAGCCATGACGGATTTCAACCAGGCGGCTCTCTTCGACCCCTTGAATTCATCCCTCTACTTCTGGCGGGCCAAGGCATGGAAAGAAAAAGATGACCCATTCAATATGATTGAAGATCTTAAGCGTTCCTGCGAATTGGGATATGAACCCGCTTGCACCGAATACAGCAAACATAAACTTCCCAAAAAATAAAGGAATCTGCCAAACCCTTTGATGCAGATCTTTGCCGGCGAAGGATAACACTTTGATATTATCAAAAAATCAAAAAGGACGACTATCTGTCCTCATTT
>PKTW01000176.1 GCA_002868955.1 Desulfobulbaceae bacterium | reverse complement strand
CAGCTAATACTTTCTGGGGCAAACAAACAGAAACAAATCCTAACATAAAGAATATCAATAATAATTTAGATACAAATTTCATAATAACTCCCATCCGAAGAAATTTTGTCTGATCTACCCTCTTAAATAATTACTAAACCAGAAAGTGAAACTTCAGATATCTTGCCAAAATAGAAACTCTTTTTCGGTAGAAGTCGAGTCAAGGTGTGGATAGGCAATTTAATGTGGGGGAGGCCTCACTGCTTTACAGGTACTAGCATCACGCAGCGCGCCGATGCTATCAGGTAGCAGTGAGACCCTCTTTAGCGACATTCCCTACTATTTTTTACATGCAATAAATAAACCGATATTTACTAAAAAAGACTATTTCAATAACCACAGGGGGTTACAAAGAAAACGGCACGAATAATTATTCCTGAATAAAGGAAATTTGGGATTAAAGCTAAAATCCGGTTGGGATTTTAACTAAATAGTCTGAACTAACTTCCCTAGTTTCCCTTTTGAGCGATTATAGAGATGATATACTTTGCAGGATGTACAGAAACCTATCTTTTGTGCATGCTTACATTGAATTTTGCCTATAACGGATCCGTTGGTTAGAGTTGATATGCATATTGATTTGTGAAAGATAGAGTTATTTTATTGACGATGTTTTTAAAATGCAGGCACGATATCCTGTGCCGATTTTCTCAGAATTTTGTCTATGGTTTAAAATTTTAAAAACTTCTTTTTTACTTATTACAGAAGTTTCATTTTGGAGTAGATAGACGATACAATCAAGACAAGTATTTGAAATGTCTCTAAAAGACCCAACCCTTTTAGCAATTTGCCAGCATGGTGTTTCTGGTTCATTCCTTGCAAGACAGTCCCAATGATCACAGTTTATTATTTCCCAGCAATTTAAATCGTTATATAAAGTCATGAAATTAACCTTATCTCATGCAAGGTAGTTTTCAAACTGAGGCAAAAAACACAAAAGCCCCCGATAGGATCAAATATCCCAACTGAGGCTTTAAACAAACCTTTTCAGCTTACCCCTGCTCATGGTAAAACTCCCGATAGATGTTTGCTTTATATTAAAAAGAAACAATCTGACAGTCAAGGAAAAAACTGCCACAATGTGGCAGTTGGGAGTCAGAGGCGTGAGCTGCACATTACTTGCCAACATCTATAGTTTTGTCATACAAAATCTGACTCAACATATCGACTGTACTGATACTTTGTGAATGGTTCATGAGTGTAGTTTAATAGGCATGTAATTTTCAAGTGGCAAAAGTTATTATGGCCAGCCATTCTGCATGACTGCAAACACTGTTGCTAAAATTAAAATTATCATCCCAGTTATCAAGGCCAGCAGTTTTGCAAGCAGAAGACGCATAAAATGCCTCCAAGTCAGACGAAATCAAAAAGTTCGGAATGAAGATGATGTAATGGAACTCCTAACCTATGCAGTATCTTTTCAACCAAATGGATCATCGGAACCGGACCGCAAATAAAGTATTCCAGATCATGTTTGTTTTCTGAAAGGTGTCTATTAAATATCTCGCTTGTTAAAAAACCTTTCTCTCCTTGCCAGTTCAGATCAGGCATTTCCAGTACAAAAACTATCTTCAGTGAAAGTTTCTTTTTGAGATCAATTAATTCCTCATAAAAGGTCAGCCTGTTCAGGTTTGCCCCTGCAAAGAACAGCAGATGCCTGCGTTTATCTTTGCGGTCAGAAAGCGTTCGCAACATGCTCATGATAGGAGCAATTCCAATGCCTCCGGCAACAAAGACAAAGCCCGGGGAGTCATCTTGTCTGTCAATACTGAAAGCACCATAGGGACCATCAACATAAACTCGCTGACCACCGGAAACATCTTTTATGCGCCTTGTGAAATCGCCCAATTCCTTAATGGTAAAACCTAATTTGCTCTGCTGCTCTGCACTTGATGATATGGAAAAAGGATGTTCCCGCATGCTGAACGGCGAACTCCAAATAGTAAGCCAGACAAACTGTCCGGGCATAAAACGTATGCCTGGATGTCCGACCGGGGTTATGTCCAGGGTATAGGCACTTCCTCTTTCTCCAGACACATTTACTACTTCATATGGCTTCCTCAGAAGACTAATGGGTTTAACCAAGCGAATATAGAGAAGCAACAGAAACCAGCAGGCCATTATAGCACCCCATACAATGCGTTTTTCTGGCGTAGCTATATAATTACCGACCCCTTCAATATGGACAAGTGCCAGGAGAAAAGCGGAAGCGGATAAAAAGACATGCACGTACCGCCAATTGTCATAATGGATACCAAACTGTTTTCTCCACAACGAAGAAATCATGATGAATATGATCGTAGCAAGTGAAACTATTCCTGCTGCCATGTACCTATTTATCAGCCGGGGTTTCAGCATTTCCAGCACTACAGGTTCACTTACAATAAGAATAAGTGGATGCGATAAAACGAAGAGGAGGAACAATATGGCAATTTGCTTGTGGAAATAATAAATGATGTCAACGCCGAAAGGCAGGGCTGCTCTTTTGAATCTGGCGGTCAGGAAGAACATGATGGCCATCATAGAGGTGGCAGCAAAGCCCAAGACCATGGAAAGGTCCCACCAGAATCCGTTCCCACCCGGCATCTTGCCGTAAAACATCACAAGACATGGGAATATTACAAGTCCGAGATAAACGGATATCCAGAAAAGTCCCCAATTTAAATATCGCATGTTATCAGAAAATCAATGAAAGTGAGAGGTGGTAAATAACAGCGATTTAATTTCAAGTTATTCTTAAAGCAAATTAGACTTAAAGATAGATCTTTACCATTGTCCTTTGAGTTCTGTTTCTGCCGCATTTTTAATTTTTTCAGGGTAGTCTTCGGCTAAATACCAGATACCCTCCAATTCTGTTGAGGAAAGCCCCCTGCGATGAGGGGGGAGGTTGGTTCGCATTAAAAAAATGATGTCGCTGCTCATCCACGGATGCCGATACCAATAATGGTGGCCGGTAATATCAAACCCCCGTATCTCCTGCCCTCTCGATACATCAATGATTTCAACATTTGATAATTGATTATTTACTATAAAATATTCTTCAAGTCTCTCCGCCTCTGATGTGCCTGCACGAACTTCCCCATGCATGTATTTCTTTGCTGCTTTTAACGCGTTGTCATCATCGGTAACCGTGATGACCACCTGATCGGCAAGATCACTAATATCTGGTAATCTAAAAAGGAATTTATCCACTTCAACATCGGCTGCAGCGAAAACCACGGAGCCAAGTCTGAAGTTTTCTTTTAATTCTTCTGGACTCATTTCTGAATAGGCTTGACGCATTTCAAATAACGCCTTGGATGCAACTCTACCTCCTGCACTATAAGAAAGAATGTTGATATGTTTTGCATCAGTATATTTTGCAAGAAGCACCAGTAAACTTTGTAAATCCCGGGTAGAATTTAAAGCTCGACGAACATCAGTTCCTGAAAGATAAAATAATATATTCTGGTGGGAAGGCCATGCAAATGCAAGCCCGACAAAGTCCCTCCCGGCAAAATGATCTATTTCAGCGGTAAGTATGGTTGCATTTATGAAATCTACCTTGGTTCCATGCACGTAAACCATAATTTCTTTATCAATTGCCAGGGCAAGGTCTGCGTTTATTGCGTCCACAAATGCCCGCAGTTCGGGTGTCATAATGTTATCAGCTGAAATATTTTGTGCAGAAAAAACTGCTATTTCATTAATCGCTTCAAGCGTAAGGGGCAAAGAATTAATTGCCGTGCTAGAGAGCGAAGATTCATGCAGATCATCCCAATCTATATCAGGAGTACCCATGCGAATGGTTGCTTTGCCTAAATGAACAATTGAATCTAGTTTATTGCCATAACCTGCTCCAGGTTCTGAGGTCTTAGGAGCTCTATTCGTTGCATAAAAAACATGCGTTTGGGAGCTTTTAAGTTCAGGTGTCAGATGGGCAAATGGATCAATTTGGGAATTCTGATAGATAACAGGTGTTGGCATTAAATTTAAGGCCTTGTTTGAGGTACATCCAACAAGTGAAGAAGCCAAAAGCATACCAATTATCAGAATCGCATATGAGAAAAACCGCATTTGCTCACCTCCAAATAAAATATAATGACCAGCTAGATTATAGTATACCTTAATATTATTTTTTTGTTCTATAATTGCTATTCTAAGCGAAAAGTTCCTTAGAATGTGACCCTTAAATGACTTTGCCCAAGGAGATATATCATGTCTGATCTGCATGACCCCCGAGTCCTTTTTGCAGCTGAACGAACCCAGCTGGCCTGGAACAGAACGAGTGTTTCTCTTATGGCCTTTGGGTTCGTTGTTGAGCGGTTTGGACTTTTTCTTAATGTCCTTGGCAAAAAAGGGGTCCTCTTAATGGAATTGGATTGTCATGGCCGCTGCTTTTTTATGGATATTTCTTGTCGGGCTTTCACGGTTGGTGCCTGGGGTGCATTGGCCGACCGACGTATTGGCAGCTGCGTGTATTGGAACATTCCTGCCCCTGGCAATAAAGGTTATTATTCATTTCCAGCGGACCTGATATTTATTAAAAATTTGGATCCCCCGGTATTCGTGGCATAAAGTAGCACCTGATTTGGCGCCAGGATTTTTTGTTTATATCTGAATCAATATTTTTTGAGTCCATCCATCTATTACCGAGAATTACCGTGGGAACTAACTTTGATCCCCCTCTTCCAGTTGTGCGGAATAGCCTTCATTCTTGAGTGACGAAAGAATTTCCCCAGCGTGTTCATTGCCTCGCGTCTGCAACACAAACTCCACCGTGACATTTTCTATAGCCTGTTTGGTAAAAAGCCGATGGTGATGTACATGGTGAATATTGGCGCCTGTTTTTTCGATACAGGCTGTAAGCTTGGCCAAAATGCCCGGGATATCCCGGACCTCGACCCTGATGCGACATAGGCGTAGAGTGCGCACCAGCCCTCGCTGGATGATCCGGGCCAGTACCGGCATATCGATGTTGCCGCCACTGATGACGAGGCCTACAGTTTTACCGGCAAACTCTTGCTTTTTTTTCAGTAATGCGGCCAGGCCGGCTCCACCGGCACCTTCAGCAACAGTTTTTTCTATTTCCAGCAGTAATAGCACAGCGTGTTCGATACTCTCTTCGTCCACCAGCAGGATTTCATCCACATAATGCTTGACGATAGGCACTGTAAGATGTCCAGGTTGCTTGACTGCAATTCCCTCCGCCAGCGTACACATGCCAAACTGTGGCTTCCTGCCCTCAATGACGTTAATCATGGCAGGGAAACGCTCGGTCTCAACACCGATAATGCGAATGTTGTTTTTGATCGATTTGGCCGCAATGGCAATGCCGCTTATCAGGCCGCCACCGCCAACAGGTATGACCAAGGTGTCCAGATCCGGTTGTGTCCTGAGCATTTCCAGGGCGATGGTGCCCTGACCGGCAATAACCTTTTCATCATCATAGGGATGGACCAGCACCAAGTTTCGTTCCTCAGTAAGTTTAAAGGCATGGGCCGCCGCATCGTCAAAGCACTCACCTGCTAGAATAACCTCGGCACCATAGGCGCGTGTGTGTTCGACCTTGATATTTGGCGTGTAGCGCGGCATGACAATCACGGCCGGAATACCAAGCTGGCGGGCGTGATAGGCAACCGCCTGGGCGTGATTCCCGGCCGACATGGTGATGATGCCTTGTCGGCGCTCCGATTCTGTCAAGGATAACAGTTTGTTGAGGGCGCCGCGTTCTTTGAAAGATGCAGTAAACTGCAGGTTCTCAAACTTGAGCCAGACTTGGGCCTGGCTGAGGTTGGACAGTGTCCGTGAATGAACACAGGGCGTGTTCTTAATGTAACCCTGTATAGTTTTGGCTGCGGTCTGGATATCTTCGAGAGTGATACGCATCTATTTGCCTGGATGTTGTTCCATTTCTTCGCGCATCTTGAACTTCTGCACCTTGCCTGTTACGGTCATGGGAAAAGTTTCGACAAAACGGATGTACTTGGGGATCTTAAAGCGGGCCATGTTGTCTTTGCAGAAATCGATGATTTCTCCGGCGGTTGCGGTCTCGCCCCTATGCAACTCAATCCAGCAGGCCACCTCTTCACCGTAAAACTCGTCGGGAACACCAAACACTGCCACCGCGGCAATTTTGGGGTGGGTAAAGAGGCAATCCTCGATCTCTCGAGGATAGATGTTCTCGCCGCCACGGATGATCATCTCTTTCAAGCGCCCGGTGATCTTGACATACCCATCGGCATCCATGGTGCCCAAATCTCCGGAATGCAGCCAGCCGGCTTCATCGATGGCCTTTCTCGTATTTTCCGGTTGGCCGTAATAACCACGCATGATGTGATAACCTCGAAAACAGATCTCGCCCACTTCGCCAAGCGCTAATGTCTGCCCCGATTGGCTGGAAACTATCTTCACCTCCTGATGCGGCAGGTTGTGCCCGACAGTGTGAATGCGCCGTTCAAAACTGTCGTCGCGGGTGGTGAGATGCGTTAGCGGTGAGGCCTCTGTCTCGCCATATCCGATCAGGATCTCCCTGCAATGCAAGTCGTTGATGACCCGCTTCATCAACTCCGGCGGGCAGGGCGCGCCCGCCATAATCCCGGTACGCAGGCTGGACAGGTCATAATGTCTGAAATCCGGGTGTTCCAGTGCGGCGATGAACATGGTGGGCACGCCATGAATTGCGGTACACTTCTGCTCTTCTACTGCCTGTAAGACTTTTCCCGCATCGAAGTGTTCACTGGCGATGACGACACAGGCACCGACAGAAAAACATAACAGGTTGGCCAGCACCATGCCGAAGCAGTGATAAAAGGGGACCGGCACCACCAAACGATCCTTTTCCGAGAAGTGCATGGCCTGTGCGCTGAACCAGGCATTATTGAGAATATTGTGATGGGTCAACATTACCGCCTTGGGAAAACCGGTCGTACCCGAGGTATACTGAATGTTGATGACATCGTCGCAATCCAGTTGAGCAGTGGCTCCATCGAGTTCTTCCGGGGTGATTGTCGCGGCAGTGTGGATCACTTCCTGCCAAGAGGTAAAGCCTGCGGCCGGGGTCTCTGTATGCATGGGTTCTTGCGGGTCGTAGAGCACGACTCGCTGCAGTTGCGCGAACGCCTTGCTTTCCAGCACTTTACTGTCAGCGTTTAGTTGCGGCAGCAGTTCCTGAAGCATGCCGCTATAATGGCTGCTGCGGAAATGCGGGATGGTAAACAGACAGTTGACCTCGGAACATTTCAGAGCGTATTCCAGTTCGTTTATCCGATAGGCGGGATTGATGTTGACCAGGATAATTCCGACGCGGGCGGTGGCCATCTGCAACAACAACCACTCTATATTATTGGTGGACCAGATGCCGATGCGGTCACCCCGTTTAAAACCCAGGCCCATTAAACCTCGCGCCAATTCATCAATGGATGCCGAGAATTGTTGATAGGTTAAGTGTTTTTTCTGTGGCAGAGAAACGATCGCGTCCTGTTGCGGATACTTTTTGACGATGGATAATAAATGTGCCGAAATGGTAGTGCCGAGCAGGGAAGTGTCACCGCCACGATGGTAATAACTTTTATTCTTCTGCGCCAATTGCTTTGTCCCAATAATGATCGATTCGTGCCTGGATCTTGGAAATTTCCGTTTCAACCCGTTCTGGTTCAAACAGGTGCCTGAAACGTCCTTGCAGTTTTAAGTATTCCTCTACCGGCTTGCGTTGTTTTGGTATTTTGGTGTGCACTACCCTGCCCTCTTTAAATTCTTTAAGCGGCCAAATGCCTGTCTGTACTGCCAGGCGGCCGATTTCAACAGTCTGTCTGGGATCAAAGTCCCAACCGGTGGGACAGGGTGCCAGGCTGATGAGCAGGCGCGGTCCCCGCAGACCTTGCAAAGTTTCAATCTTTTTCGCCAGGTCCAGTGGTTCGGCGCCGATGATAGTGGCGACATAGGCTGGTTTATGCGCCACCCAGATCGAAAACAAATCCTTTTTAAAACCCGGATAGCCGTGCGAGGTTCTGCTGGTGGAAGTGATGGCTGCATGCGGTGTGGCAGAGGAATACTGCTGGCCCGTGTTGCCGTATCCCTCATTGTCATAACAGAGATAAATAAAATCCAGATTGCGGTCAATGGCGCCGGATGTGGCCGACAGGCCCATGCCATAAGCCGAACCATCACCTGTTAAGGTTACCACCTGCAAATCTTCTTCTGGAGGGATACGTTTGTTCTCCAGCAGGATATCAAGGGCGTCGCGAATGCCTTGTGCACCGGCGGGGGCTGACGCCATTGCTGTATAGAGCCAGGAGCCGCGAAATGGCGTAAAAGGATAGACAGACAAGAGCGTCATGCAACCGGCGGCATTGGTAAACACGGTTTTTGCGCCGAGGATGTCATAGATTTCATGCAGAACTTCAAGGCCACCGCAACCGGCACACATTGGCGTCCCCGTCCCCAATAAATGGGTGGAGGGAAGTTCTTTCAGGCGTTTAGTCCGTTTTGCGTTCATGATTTGAGTGATTACTTGTGCGGTTTCAACTCTTCCCGTTCTGCATGGGCAATGGCCTGCAGTTTGCGCATGGCGCGCAATTCCGTTTCGGTATATAGCAATCGGGGCGCCGGGGTCTTGTTTTGTTTTGCGGCATCTTGCAATATTGCGGCGATCTCATAAAATTCTTCGGCACTGATGTCGCGGCCACCCAGTCCGCCGATGAAACTTGCGAGAATCGGAGGTGCCTCATGCTGGCCATATAAGGCGGAGGCTATCTCAGTGTGCAGGACGCCGCCCTTGCCCATGGACAGATTCTGGTCAATCACGGCAACTCCTTTCTTGCCGGCCAAAGCGATTTGAATTTGTTGTGCCGGAAAAGGCCGCAACAGGCGCGGACGGAGAAGTCCGATTTTCACGCCGCTCTCGCGTAAGCGGTCTACGGCATCCTTGGCTTTCGTGGCAAAACAATCCATCATAACAAAGACATAATCGGCATCCTCTGTCCGATAGGTCTCCACGATCGGATGATAGCGGCCAAAACGCTCTTTAAATTGTTGGGCGATTTCGTCATATACCGACAATGCCTGTATGGCAGCCAGGTGGATTTCATAGCGGAAATAAGAATAGGGACCAGCGCCTAATACAGCGACTGCCTGACTGGAAGGCGATGAGGCGCGAAAAGTCATATTTTCAGAGTTATATTCACCCACAAACTCTGCAGCCGACCTGGCATCCGGGATTTCCACCGGTTCACGGGTAAAAGAAAGATAAAAGCCGTCCTGATTGACAATAACCGGCAATCGTACCCGGTCATGTTCTGCCAGGCGATAGCCTATTAATATGCTATCCAGAACTTCCTGACAGGTAGCACAATGAATTTGTAAAAAACCACTGTCACGAGTGGCAAGCACATCATTGTGGTCTGGTTCCAGGGTGATAGGAGCGGAAAGTCCGCGTGATACGTTGACCAGGACAAAAGGGGTCCGCCATCCGGCGACGTTATAGATCATTTCAATAGCGTAGAGTAATCCCTGGCTTGACGTTGCAGTAAAGACGCGGACACCGGTCGCGGAGGCTGCACCGGCAGCTGTGATCATCGAGTGTTCGGATTCCAGGGTAACCATGCGGCCCGCCATCTCCCTCTTATCAATCCACTCGGCAATGGTTTCAATGATTTCTGTCTGCGGAGTAATCGGAAAGGCAGGGATATAGTCGACTTTCGCCAGGCGGGCACCCCAGGCGGCAGCGGCATTGCCTGTTAGTAGATGGCGACTCATAATGAGGCTCCGTGGGATGCTTTCTCTGCTTCGATTGCCTGTGTTTCGGGAATAGCTGCAATGGCATGCGCCGGACATTGCGCTACGCACACCAGGCAGCCTTTGCAGTGGTCATAGTCAACTTCAGGCCGGTTTTCTTTGACGTTAATGGCGCTATCTGGACAAAAGGTGCTGCATACCCACCAACAGCCTTTACACAAACCGTAATCGATAATCGGCCGCATGGTGCGCCATACACCTGTATTAACTTCTATGCTGGTCAGTGCGCCATGAATGATGGGCGCGGATATGCGGGCATCTTCAAAGGGAATGTCGATCCATTGAGGCCTGGTATAGTTGTGCGCAGAAATGGCGTGCCCTTCTGGCACTTTTATTGCTGCATGTATTTCCATATACCTGAATGCGGCAAGGGCATTGGCAGTATTTTTTGCAACAACCGCTTTCCCCAGGCAACCTAATTCTTCCTGTATGGCTTTGCTTAGCTTATCTTTGGAAATAACACCCAGCAAACTGGCGGCAGCACCGGCGCACGTCGCCCCGATGTAGCGCAGTTCGGCGCGGTCTTCAGTTTCTTCTGTTTCGGGTAGAATAACGATAGGGCTTTTGATATTGAGCCGATGCCGCCAGGTGTCGCCATTTTCATGACTGTTAATCAGGATAACTGTGTTGTCTAAAATACCCTGCAGAACACCGGCGGCCGGTACAGGTACCAGGCTGTCATCGGCAACCACCAGCAGGTCAGGGTGAACAATAATACCACGTTCGTTGATTTTGTTTTTGTCTGCCCGGACATATGCAAAGATAGGAGCGCCACGCCGCTCCGCGCCATAACGTGGCGCATCCTGCACTTCGTAGCCTGCAAGGAAAAAAGCTGTACCAAGAATGCGACTGGCTGTTTTCATGCCTTGCCCGCCACGTCCGTGAAAACGGATACGAAACATAAGTGCACCTTTCTATAAGTTGCCCCAACGTTCTTTATATAAACCCCGGTGCCGATGAAAACAACGAAAAGCGGCGATAACTCATGGCTTTTCTCACCCGTTCGGTTGCCAGTTCTACGGCAGCCTGTCGTGGCAGCACGCCTTCATTTTTCATTCTATCCAGCACCATTTGGGTATTGCGGCGTAGTTTCTCCTCGATGCTTTGAAAGACAGCGGCTTTATTGGAACCCCGGTATTCCATCGCGGCGCAAATTACGCCCCCGGCATTGGCGATAAAATCAGGGATACAAAGGACTCCCTGTTTATGCAGGGTAATTTCCGCACTATAGGTAATGGGGATATTAGCGCCTTCCACGACTAGCTTGGTTTTGAGCCGTCCAACATTGTCATCATGGATTACATCAGGACGCGCTGCGGGGACCCAGATGTCACATTCAATATCTATTAACGCATCCCCATTCATTTTTTGGGCGTCGCTGTAATCATTCACCGATCTGCCTTGTTCCTTCAATTTAATGAGCGCATCAATGTCCAGACCCTTGGCATTATAAACAGAACCTTGGGTATCGGCTGTTGCTACCAGTATAGCACCTTGGTCGCGCAGAAACAGGGCGGTGTTTTTGCCCACTGCACCGAAGCCCTGTATAACAACCCTGGCGCCTTCCAAGTCAAAGTCACAAAACTTCAATGCCACATCGGTAACATGACTGAGTCCCCAACCGGTTGCGCCAATTTCATCCAGAGGAATACCCCCAACCTCTCGCGGTAGGCCAACAACCCGGCCTACTTCATCCTTGATCCAGGCCATGCATTCTTCATCGGTGCCCATGTCCGGCGCGAAAATGTAATCTTCTTCATTGCGCAGCGATGAAGCCAAGGCACGCAGGATATTTTGTTTTTCCCCCTTGTCCATTTTAGGATCGCCATACACGACAATCTTGCCTCCACCATGGGGTAGGCCCGCAGCAGCATTTTTAAAGGTCATGGCACGCGCCAGACGGAAACATTCTTCGGTGCTGACGTCCTCAGCCATACGAATACCACCGATGGAAGGGCCTTTAGCTACATTGTCAATCACCAAAACTGCTTTCATATTTACAGATGGTTCATAGGCATGAATAATTTTGGAAGGACCCAGTTCATCGGCATAGCTGAATACGTCTTTCATCGGTTGTCCTATTAGACTGTGTGATCAGACTGGAAATAGTAGTTATGTGTCATGCAAAACTAATATAACACAGCACAGAAAACTATTACATGAAGATTAACTTACAACAATCAATTTTACAGCCGGATAGAGATTTAACTATCTGATAAGTTAATACTTTTGCCGGGGCAAAAACCACGAGATATCACATATGGTTTGGTATAATAAATCCACTTAAGGTCGCCAATAGTTGTGATATAATGCCAACTTTTATAAAGTTCCACACAGTACATAAGGGAAGTTTATGGATTTCATTTCCGTAGTTATTTAATTTTTCAAGGGAAATGGTGGAAATTTTTTAAAAAGTCTGATGAATAGTATTGCATTAAGGGGTGATTTTCCCTGAAAGAGTGCTGCCTTTATCTACTTATTCATTCAAACATGTTAAGCGCTTTACCACCTTCAAATACCATATCCAGGCACATTAATTATTGACTCTCATCCTTTGCCGACTTACCCTTTAAATAGGCTTTTACAGAAATTCTGTCCAAATTTCAAGAGTATACCAGGGGTTATTAAATAGTGCTTTTATGAAGCCTCCGCCGGAATAAACTATTCGATAGGAGGCTTTTGAGTTTTTTAGTCAAGATAAACTAAAACCTGTTTTAAGAAGCGGCTCACCCATACCGCCCCGGCTTTTGAGGAGGTAGTAATGAAGGCAAAGACCATCATCCATCTGGCCATCGGAGTGCTCATCATTCCTTTCCTTGCGTCCTTCCTTGTCTTAAGTTCGCATCAGGCTCAGGCTCAGGACAGTGGCGATCTGGATCCGTCCGAGAAATATAGCCAGGAGGAACTCGCCCAGATGTTGGCACCCATCGCACTCTATCCCGATTCCCTCCTGTCGCAGATCCTGATGGCTTCAACCTATCCGATTGAAGTCATAGAGGCCGACCGCTGGGTCAGGAAAAATCCGCAATTGCAGGGTGACTCCCTTGATGAAGCACTGCTGGCCCAGAACTGGGACCCCAGTGTCCAGGCGATGTGTCATTTCCCGTCAATTCTGGCCCTGATGAGCGAGCGGATCGCCGAGACCACCAACATAGGCAACGCCTTCCTGGCCCAGGAGGAAGAGGTCATGGTCATGGTCCAGCAATTGCGGGCCAAGGCCTATGCCCAGGGCAACCTTGCCACCACCTCCGAACAGAAGGTTATTGTCGAAAAAGAGACAATCATCATCGAGCCGGCAGATCCCAGGGTTATCTATGTGCCGTACTATGATCCCTTTTATATCTATGGCCCGTGGTGGTATCCAGCCTACCCGCCTTACTACTGGGGGCCCTCGAGGGTAAGCATTGGAATCGGCATATCTTACTGGCCCGCCTTTTATTTCGGGTTTGCCTTTGGTAGCTGGAGTTATTTTGATTGGCACAACCACTATGTCTACATCAATGTGCACAGGCGACCAAGATATGTCAGACATGACCGTTGGCCGGCAAAGCCCGGCCGCTGGAATCACGCAACCAGGCACCGGCGGGGTGTGGCCTACCGCGATAAGCCGACTGCCCGAAAATACGGCCAGTATCCAAATCGTACCCGAACGTTCAGGCCTGAAACGCGAGGTTTCCCTGGACGTGGAGAACAGGTCCAGGATAGGGCCCGTCGCACTGACGACCGGACCAGAGTTGGACGGGGTACGCGCGGAGATACTTGGACTAGAATCAACCGGGCTACACAGGAAGCGCAACGTGTTGAGCGTGATTTGAAGATTCAGCAGCGGGACAGACAGGAAAGGGTAAGAATTAAACCTGACATTCAGCAACGGCAAAGAATTGAGCCTGCTCCACAGGTCCAACAGCGGGCCAGGCAGGAAAGCCACGCACGTGACAGGGCTGAGCTCCAACAGCAGCAGAGAAGCCGTACCAATGTCTTCAACCCGTTTGGAGATGGGAGGGGAGAAAGGCAATCAAGCGAGCGCGGCAAGACCAGCAGGCAAGGCGTTGGGTCTGCCCCTCAAAGCAGGAGCTGGTCAGGTCAAGACAACAGAGGCGGTCGCAGCGGTCAGGGTCGTAGTAGGCGGTGAGGTGCAGAAGCAGACAATGATTCAATGCATACAGAGAGGTACGCAGACGATGCTAGTAAATGTATATAACTACAGGATGTTGCGGTTGTTTTTCGGTGCAATGGCATTACTCATCGCGATGGCCGCTCTTGGTTGCTCCTCCACCATGGACAGTGAGCCAGCAGGGCAAAAAAGTTTTGCTTCCCCGCAGCAGGCGGTGGCCGCCCTGGTCGCTGCAGTGCAGGATGACAACGAAGTTGAGCTCTTGGCCATCTTGGGTCCCGGCTCTGAAGACCTCACTTCTTCCGGCGACAAGATTGCGGACCGGAACAGCAGAGCGCGTTTTCTAAAGGCTTATGCGGCGAAAAACAGCCTTGCACAGGAGAACGCAGCGCGCGCAATACTCATCATCGGCGATGAGGATTATCCTTTTTCTATCCCCATCGTGCAACAGGACAACGCCTGGCGCTTTGACACCCAGGCGGGCAGGGATGAAATCCTTAACCGGCGCATCGGCAGGAACGAATTGCACACCATTGAGGTAATGCAGGCCTATACCGATGCCCAGCGTGAATATGCATGTTTGGAAGGCAAGGGCGGCAGCACGGAGTTCGCCCAGAAGTTTTCCAGCAGCGAGGGCACGAAGGATGGACTTTATTGGGAAGCAGGGCAAGACGAAGAGGAAAGTCCTTTTGGCCCACTGATCGTAAGGGCCGCTGAGGAGGGCTATGATGAGGGCGGTTTGGATAAGGTCCCGCCAGAACCATTTTACGGGTATTATTTCAAAATCCTCAAGAGACAAGGTGAGCATGCCAATGGCGGCGCGTATGACTATGTGGTCGATGGCAATATGGTACTTGGCTTTGCCCTGGTCGCCTATCCCGCCAAGTATGGGATTTCAGGCATTATGACTTTTATCATTAACCAGGAAGGCGTAATCTATGAAAAAGACCTGGGCGAGGACACGGCCACGGCAGCTGCCGCAATGACGACCTTTGATCCAGACGATACCTGGCGTAAAGATGAAAAACCCGCCGAGCAATAATACCCTGAAGGATCAGGGCAGGCATAACGAAACGGAACACATTATGACGAAAACTGATTAAATGGTTGCTATGAACCAGTTAAAACTGGCAAAATAAGGCAGAGTCCATAATGGCTCTGCCTTATTTATTTGGGAAGTCACAATGCCAGCTATCTCATTTTTTAAATCTAGAATTCAAGCTATGGAGATTCAACCTATGAAAACATCACTGAGAGTATTTATTTTTTTTACAGTCATGGCTTTAAGTGTTCCCTGTTCTCTTCAGGCACGGGAGCTATCCATTGACCAAGTCAAACAGAATGTTATTAATCTGTACAAATCAGCAATGGAGGCCCAGCCGGCTGTTTCGGCTAAGAATTTTAAAAAAATTATTGATGGTGATAGTGAGTTTGTTTTGCTGGACGTCCGTTCTGAAGCTGAATTTAACGCTGCGCACCTTCCTGGCGCCTTGAATGTTGAACGCGGCAGGATTGAATGGGTTGTGCCGGATATTATCAAGAAAACAGATAGAGCAATATATATCTATTGCCAGGACGGTAGACGTTCCGGTTTTGCTGCCGAGCGGCTTATTCAGATGGGGTATACGAATACCATTCATATTTCCGATGGTTTCGAAGGCTGGGTTACCGCCGGGTACTATGTGTATAACATACATGGAGAATTTATATTAAGCACTGGCGGGTATTATAAAAGAGAGCCCATGGTTGGCAATATCAGCAAATAAACGGCAATATGAATTGAACTTGTTCGTGAACCAGGGGTGCTGCCCCTTTGTTTGCCGTACCATGTAACCACAGGATTGATTACTCGTTGTAAGCACGGTATACCTGAAGAAATAAAGCCAGAGTTGGGATCAGAGAATCACTTTTCGGGTTCATGTCTTGGGCAGATTTCATATGTAAAAATCTTCAGGAAAAATCAGTGGGGTTTCTGTTGCTTTTTTTGTCTTGTATTAATCCGAAATTATTATATTAATTCTTTAAAATTGAATAATTATGCATTTTGCATGTTGACAAACGCACCATCAAGCTGTTTAATGACATATGTATAATAATTTAAGTATGTTATAAAAAATGGCACACAGAACAGAACTCAACACGCAGATTGCGCACCTTACGGGTTTAAGTAAACATACAATTGACCGGATTGGGGTGAACCTGAACAAAGGCGGGCTTCTCCTGGCTGGAGGCAGGGGGCGCCATGCCCCTGACATGGGTCCCGAGGACCTGAAAAATATCATCCTGGCACTGCTGGGATCTGAATCTACCGGTGTCGTTTTTAAAACGGTATTGACGCTGCATATGCTCACAGCAAACGATGGGCAAAATTTGGGAGACATACTCCTGGATATCTGTTCAGATCCTGAAAAGGCTGCAGAAGTTATACAGATAAGCGTGCTGCGCAACTATCCCAGAGCAACTATTTACTGGCAGGATGAAAAAAATACTCCAACTGGCAGGCGGCAGCTTTTCAGAAGTCTCTCTGAGGAGAAACAGCCGGGCATGAGAGTTGTTGCTTCTTTAAGCGGCAATGTTGTCAGCAAGCTCGTGCAACTTGTCTCGGGTTCTGAACCGTTGGGGGAAAAATCTGGGGAGTAAAAAAGCCGGCAAAGGAAGAATCCCTAACCGGCTTGATAATCAGCCTAACCCGAATTTTTCTAAACTGCGTGGAAGGCTTTCTGCTTTACCTTCATGCACGATGAAGCTAACAACCCTTGATGCCTCAGGTTCCGCCTTTAGCGGCTTTGCCAGTTGCAGCGGACTCATTGTCTGCGGTGACTGAGGCTTTGGAGCCGAGAATGTGCTGGCGTGAGACTTTGACCCTGATATTGTCTGCTATCTCAAGGGTGGCAACCGTATCGGTGAGGCCAGTAATCAGGCCGTGCAGGCCACCGCTGGTTACAACAGAATCTCCCTTTTTCAGATTTGCCAGGTAGGCCTGATGCTCTTTTGCTTTTTTCTGCTGGGGCCTTATAAGCAGAAAGTAAAAAATCACAAATATAAGGATGAGGGGTATGAAAGAGACGATACCGCCTCCCCCCGGGGCTGCCCCATTTGCAGCATATGCAATGCCTGTCATTTAGTTTCCTCCGTGTATTAGTTTATGTGTTCTTATTGAGTTTCTTCCTTTTTATAATAAGTATATTAATCATGTTCTTCACGCATGGCATAAAAATACTTCCTGAACTGCAGGAACGTATCATTTTTTATGGCCTCCCGCATTGACCGCATAAGCCTGACAAAATAATGCAGGTTATGGATTGTATTCAGGTGGTACGCCAGGATCTCCCGCGACATGTAAAGATGTCTCAGGTAAGCCCGTGAATAATTCCGGCAGGTATAACACCCGCAGCTTTCATCCGGCGGCCGGGGGTCTTTACAATATTGGCTGTTTTTTATAACAACTCTGCCCCGGGAAGTAAAGAGCATTCCATTCCGCGCATTACGGGTCGGCATAACACAGTCAAACATGTCGACCCCGCGGTAAACACTTTCAACCAGGTCCTCGGGAGTTCCCACGCCCATGAGGTAGATCGGATGGTCTTGGGGCAGAAGTTCAGCAGTATACTCAGTAATATCCATCATGAGCTCATGGGGTTCGCCGACACTGAGGCCGCCCAGGGCATATCCGTCAAAACCGATTTCAAGCAGCTGCTCCACTGCCAATGAGCGCAGGTCAGGATACATACCGCCCTGGACAATGCCGAATAGCAGCTGACCGGCTGCCTTTTGGGCTGCCCGGGAGCGTCGGGCCCATCTGGAAGTAAGTTCAGTAGCAGCAAGTGTTTCACTCCTGTCCGCCGGAAATGGAATGCAGGTATCAAGACACATCATAATATCTGAACCCAGCACTTCCTGCACCGCTACCGCGTCCTCGGGGCTCAGAAAAAGAGAAGAGCCGTCAAGATGAGATTTGAAGCCGGCACCTGCCTCGGTAATTTTTGCAAGCTCACGCAGGCTGAAGATCTGGAATCCCCCGCTGTCAGTGAGTATGGGGCGATCCCAGTTCATGAATCGGTGCAAACCGCCCAGTTCATGGATCAACTCATGGCCCGGCCGCAGATAAAGATGGTATGTATTGGCCAGAATGATCTCAGCCCCAAGCTCAACCAGGTTTTCAGGCGTAACGGCTTTTACCGTTGCCTGAGTGCCGACCGGCATGAAAATAGGTGTCTGGAATGTTCCGTGCAGGGTGCGTACCTCTCCACAGCGGGCTGCACACTCCGAGGACCGGGAGTGCAGAGTAAAAGGAGAAGATTGTCCAGCACGGTTTTTCATGGCAGATAAGCCAGGTTGGTGGTGTTACTTTTAATCCGTGTTATTCCAAAAGGAGAAGAGTTGCCTGATGCCAAGGAAGGCCAGATCAGACAACTGGTCAAGTTCGGCTCGACTGAAAGGAGAGCCTTCAGCAGAGCACTGTACCTCCACAAGACGCCCATCTTCACACATGACAAAGTTGGCATCCACCTCTGCCTGGGAATCTTCCTCATAGTCAAGGTCAAGCAGGACACGGCCATCCACAATGCCAGCACTGATTGCCGCCAGCGGATTTATGACGGGCAGTTCAATTAACTTTCCTTCATCATACAGCGAGTTGATCACATCACGCACAACGAGTGCCGCACCGGTAATGGCTGCAGTACGCGTACCACCATCAGCACGGATAACATCGCAATCAACCCGGAGGGTTCGGGGGCCCAGGGTGTTAAGATCAACCATCATGCGCAGCGAGCGCCCTATAAGGCGCTGAACCTCGTAGGTTCTGCCTGAGCGGCCGCGGGCCGCCTCACGTTGACTCCGTGTATGGGTGGACCATGGCAGCATACCGTATTCAGCGGTTATCCAGCCCTGCTCTGAGTCTTCCAGGAAACGTGGCACAGAGTCCTCTATGGAAACGGCACAGGCCACATGGGTCCCTCCCATTTTTATGAGCAGGGAACCAGCAGCATGGGGCAGGAATCCTTTTTCTATGGAAACCGGGCGCAACTCATTATCCTGACGGTTATTTTTTCTCATTGTCATCACCGTGTTATTTAAAAAGCTTTTCGGAAGATCAAAAGCCTGTTATTCTTTCTGGGCAAACAATATAATTGTTACAGCAAATATTGCTACTGGGAAGAATTTTTTTACAAATAGCAGACCGGGCGATAATATTTTATTTTTATTATTTCTGGTTAAAGGGGGAAAAAAATGAATTTCGATGATGCGGTTACATTCCACGGCCATGCTTGTCCAGGCCTTGCCATCGGTTACCGGGTCGCCACCCTCGCTTTAAAAGAGCTTGGAGTCCGTTCCAGGGATGAAGAACTGCTGGCCATCGTGGAAAATAATTCCTGTGCGGTTGATGCCATCCAGTTTATGTGCGGCTGCACATTTGGCAAGGGTAACCTTATATTTAAAGATTTTGGCAAACAGGTCTATACCTTTATCAGGAGGCCCCATCCTGATGCCTTACGTATAGCAGTCAAGTGGGAACCACCTTCCGATGACCCTGAAACTGAAGCCATGTGGAAGCGGTACGCCGAAGGAGACCGGTCAAAGCAAGTAACAGCTATGGTGCAGGACAGAAAGGCCCGCAGGATGAAATCTGTCCTGGAGGCAGATGATTCGGAGCTCTTTGCGGTCAAAAGAATTAGGCTGGAAATACCCGAGCCGGCCCGGATCTATAAGAGCCTTGCCTGTGCCGCATGCGGTGAAACGGTCATGGAACCAAGAACCAGGGAAGTTGGTGGACAGGTGGTGTGTATACCGTGTAGTGAAAAGTGAGGAGCAAG
This sequence comes from Desulfobulbaceae bacterium, assembly GCA_002868955.1. Classification (GTDB taxonomy): domain Bacteria; phylum Desulfobacterota; class Desulfobulbia; order Desulfobulbales; family BM004; genus BM004. Next base: position 4,939 of record PKTW01000176.1, on the reverse strand, counting down.
GAGAAAGAAGTGAAAAAGATTGAGGACTAAGGACTGAGGATTGACTATCTTAAAATAAAAGCTGGATTGAATAATTGTATTGCAGATTAATATAAAAATTACAGTATAATTTTTTTCTTAAACCCTTGTAACCTTGAACCCTCGAAACCTCGAACCCTGAAGTTACTCCCATTCAATGGTGCTGGGCGGCTTGGAAGAAATATCGTACACCACCCGGTTTACGCCCCTGACCTCATTGATGATCCGGTTGGCAATACGGCCCATCAGTTCATAGGGAAGTTTTGACCAGCCGGCAGTCATGAAATCCTTTGTCTCCACGGCCCGGAGGGCGATGACATACTCATAGGTGCGGCCGTCCCCCATGACACCCACACTTTTTACAGGCAGGAAAACCGTAAATGCCTGGCTGATTTTATTGTAGTAGCCGCTTGCATAAAGTTCATCAATATAAATCGCATCGGCCTGCCTCAGAATATCGGCATATTCTTTTTTTACCTCACCAAGGATACGGACGCCAAGTCCAGGCCCCGGGAAGGGATGGCGCCAGACCATCTGGTGCGGCAGCCCCAGTTCTTCACCGATGGCTCGCACCTCATCCTTGAACAGTTCTTTTAAGGGTTCCAGCAGGTTGAGTTTCATATACTCGGGCAACCCGCCGACATTATGATGACTCTTGATGCTGTGGGCCTTGCCGGTTTTACCTCCTGCGGATTCAATGACATCAGGGTAAATGGTGCCCTGGGCGAGCCAGGTGGCAGCAGTGATGCGTGCTGCTTCCTCCTCGAAAATATTGATAAAAAGATTGCCGATGACCCTGCGTTTCTGTTCCGGGTCGGTGACACCTCTGAGTGCCTGCAGAAAACGGTCTTCTGCATTGACCCTGAGCACCTTTACCCCCATGTTTTCAGCGAAAGTAGCCATCACCTGGTCGCCCTCGGCCAGCCGCAGCAGGCCGTTATCAACAAAGACGCAGGTAAGCTGGTCGCCAATGGCCCGGTTGATAAGGGCTGCGGCAACTGAAGAGTCGACGCCTCCCGAAAGACCTAGAATGACCTTGTCAGTACCCACCTGTTCACGGATGCGCGATACTGCATCGTTAATAATGTGGCCGGGGGTCCATTGCCCTTTACATTGGCAGATCTTACGGACAAAGGTATTGACGAGGATTTCTCCCCGCGGTGTATGATTGACCTCAGGATGGAATTGGACGCCGTAAAGGTGGCGGTCTACATCCTGGATGGCGGCCACCGGAGCATTGTCGGTTTGGGCCACAACTTCAAATCCCAAAGGTATTTCTTCCACATGATCACCGTGGCTCATCCAGACGGGGCTTTTTCCCTCAACAAAAAAACTGCCCCAAAGGGGACCCGGTTTGTTCTTGAGGACCAGGTCGGCATGGCCGTACTCTCGCTTGCCGGCCGGTACAACCTTTCCCCCGAAGTGACGGGCCAGGAGCTGCATGCCGTAGCAGATACCGAGGATCGGAATGCCAAGTTCGAAGAGGGCTTCCTCTACTGCTGGTGCGCCGTCATCATAAACGGATTTGGGCCCGCCAGAGAGAATTATGCCCTGCGGGTCATATTCCCTGATGGCTTCAAGATCCATGTCAAAGGGATGCAATTCGCAATATACATGGGCTTCACGGACACGCCGTGCAATCAACTGGGTGTATTGGGAGCCGAAATCAAGGATAAGAATTTTTTCGCTGTGTATATCCATTATGTTTTAAATGTAGAATGTAAAATGTAAAATTATGAAAATACTAACAAAATTAAGTTTTAGAATTCTCTGTCGGTCTAATAGCAGCTGGCGATCATTTTAAGTGTTACAGGACGATAATTTGTATCTATACATAAAATTTTCAATTCTAAATTTTCAATTTTAAATTGGAAAACGCTCAGCCCTCTAACCGGTAGTTGGGTGCTTCCTTGGTAATGATCACGTCATGAACATGGCTTTCCTTGAGGCCTGCGGCCGTGATTCGAACAAATTTTGCCTTCTGCCGCAGTTCCTCAATATCTTTGGCGCCGACATATCCCATGCCGGAACGGAGCCCGCCGACAAGCTGATAGATCATGTCGGATAACGGCCCCCTGAATGGCACCTTTCCTTCAATGCCTTCCGGCACCATCTTGGAAGGACTCTCCACGTCTTCCTGGAAGTAGCGGTCGCCGCTGCCCTGTTTCATGGCCCCAAGGGAACCCATGCCCCGATATCCTTTGTAGGCGCGGCCCTGATACAGGAAGGTTTCACCGGGGGTTTCGGCCGCACCGGCAAAAAGGGAGCCGATCATAATGGAATGGGCGCCAATGCCGATGGCTTTGGTTATATCTCCTGAATATTTGATACCACCATCAGCTATGAGGGGGATGTTATATTTTTGAGCCACCTTGCTGCAGTTCCTGATCGCAGTCAACTGCGGCACACCGACTCCTGCCACAATTCGTGTGGTGCAGATTGAACCTGGTCCAACGCCGATTTTAACAGCACTGGCACCCGCTTTGATGAGGGCTTCAGTACCTTCTGCCGTGGCCACGTTTCCGGCAATTACTTCAAGTCCGGGATAGGTTTTGGTCAAGGCTTTGACGGCGTTGACAATGTTTTGAGAATGTCCGTGGGCAGAATCGAACACAACGACATCCACACCGTTCTTGATGAGTTTCTCGGCACAGGCCAGGTAATTGGTGCCAACTCCCAGGGCCGCACCAACCCGAAGCCTGCCTTTGTCATCCTTTGCTGAATTGGGATATTTCTTTATCTTCTCAATATCTTTAATGGTGATCAACCCTTTCAGATTGCCTTCATTGTCGACAACAAGAAGTTTTTCAATACGGTGCTCATGCAAAAGAGCTTTTGACTCTTCCAGGGTGATGCCCACTTTTGCGGTAACCAGATTTTTGCTTGTCATCACATCTTTGACTTTCAGGGTGGGATCAGTCACGAATCGGAGGTCACGGTTGGTGACGATACCGGCAAGTTTTTCACCCCGCAGGACAGGCACTCCGGATATCTTGTAGTTGCCCATCATGGACTGGACTTCTGACACTCGCTGCTCTTCAGTTACAGTGACCGGGTCTATGATCATTCCGGATTCAGATTTTTTCACCTTTTCAACCTGCCGGGCCTGCTCACCAATTGACATGTTTTTGTGGATAATACCAATCCCGCCTTCGCGGGCCATGATAATGGCGGTACGGTATTCGGTCACCGTGTCCATTGCGGCACTGACCAGGGGAATATTGAGCTTTATGCTTTTGGTGAGCAAGGTGGAAACATCAACCTCAGAGGGCACGACAGTGGAGTTGGCCGGAACCAGAAGAAGATCATCAAAGGTGTATGCTGGTTCAATGACATCGGATAGCATGTTCAATCTCCTTGAAAAATAATGAAAGTGTTTCTGTGGCGATTACCGTATCCTGAGAAAATACTATTCACTCTCTGCCTCTGTATAATATGGCAGGATCCTTCTGAAGTAGAAGTGATATCAGTGAATTACTCGGAAGAAGCAACTTTTTCAAGATGGTGAACCACTTATACAAAAATACCATAGTAATTGCAAAGCCCTTTTCCTGCCAAGCATCCATATTTATCGCGTAAAACATTGGCGGTAAAACTCAGGCAGCAGCATAGGAAAGGCTGCTGAGCAGAATGCCTTCCAGAAGCCCGGTGTCGCTGACCCTCATACGATCCTGCTGCAGGAGTTGTAAAAGCACGTGATATATCCGCATGCCGGGTGGCAGGATTTCTCCTCTGCCTTCACCAAGGCAGGGCAGAGCATTGCGTTGGTTTGCCGGCAGCGCTATCAGGTGGTGCCAGAGTTTTTCTAATGATGTGTTCTGCAATACATAACCATGTACCAGGGATGCATTGTAGGCAGTCAGGTTAAGAGCAAGGGCTGCCATGCTGGTTGCAGTTCCGCCACAGCCGATAATAAGCACAGGTTGATTTTTTTGTGCAAGTGCCAATTCCTCAAGAGCCGAATTAAGTGTTTCTGCAAGCAGGCTATCCAGAAGGACTAGATCGTGTTGCGAAGGGGCAAAAAAATTTTCTGTAAGCCTGATAACACCCAGGGGCACACTCTTTACCCTTGTAGCTCCAGCAGGTGATTCAGCAAAAACCAGTTCAGTTGAGCCACCGCCTACATCGACCAGCAGCAGCGGGCTGGAAAAAGGTTCCGTGAAGCCTGCTAAAACGCCGGCAAGGCTTAAACCGGCCTCCTCTTCGCCGCTAATGACATCAATCGGTTGCCGCAGGATTTGCCCAGCCCTCTGCAGAAAGAGCCGGCTGTTCCTGGCCTGACGCAAAGCTGCAGACCCGCATATACGTATATTTTGCGGTCGGTAATGGGCTAATGTCTCGTGGAAAGAGTGTATTACTGCAAGCCCCTTTTGCATAGAGTCTTCATGCAGCATGCCATTGTCTTCCAGACCACGGCCCAAGCTGACAGTTGCCATTTTCTTGGCCAGCACCATCAAATTGCCTGCCGAACAATCTGCCACCAGAAGCCTGAATGTATTCGACCCCAGATCAATTCCCGCAGCAATATTTTTGTGAATAGTCATTGATTCAGAGCACTGAATAGTTTAAATTTGTCGGCACCGTAAAAAGCCCGATGCGGACAGGTGTTGCGCCTGTAATATATTGATATTATTAGGCTCCGTTGATGATTACGAGACTTTTTAGGATTTCATCAAGTGTGCTTTATTTTGCACAAAATGCTTTCGATTAGAAAAAACCATGTTGATTTCTATTAATCCCGATAACCCGCAACCGCGTAGTATTAAGCAAATTGCTGACAAGCTCCGCAGTGGTGCTGTCATATGTTATCCCACAGATACAGTGTACGGGATAGGTTGTGATATTTTCAATCAGAAAGCAATCAAGAGGATTTTTCAGATCAAAAAAAGGCCCACGCATAAACCCTTCAGTTTTATGTGCT
>PKTW01000004.1 GCA_002868955.1 Desulfobulbaceae bacterium | reverse complement strand
TGTGGCCACTGTGCTTGATATTGACCGGGTTAAAGTAATTGTCGGCATTCCGGAAACTGATGTGGATGCAGTGCGAAAGATAGACAGGTTTGAAGTAATGATTGAAGCCCTGCATGAGAAAAAAATATCAGGTTCAAAAAATTTTCTGGCTGTTGCACCCGAATCCCAGGCCCAGGTTTACCGGCTTGAGCTTGAAGTAGGAAATAAATCGGGGGAAATCCTGCCCGGCATGTTTGCCAGAGTGGAAATAATCAAGAACGAATTCCCTGAAGCACTGACTATTCCTCTCTATGCTGTGATATCACGGGATAATAAACACTTCGTGTTTCTTGAAGAGGGCAATGTTGCAAAACTGCAGGAAGTGAGCCTCGGCATTTTGGACGGCTGGCAGATCCAGATCACAGAGGGACTTGCACCAGGCCAGCGGGTCATTGTTGTCGGACAGCGGAGTGTGGATGCAGATCAGAAATTAAACGTGGTAAAAAAAGTCACCCACCCGGCGGAGATTACCAGGTGATTGTATCGGATACTGCAGTAAGCCAGAGAATCAGTGTCCTGGTGCTGGCCCTTATCATACTTATATTTGGCACTTACTGTTATAGGGTGCTGCCCCGGGAAAGCGAACCGGATATCACCATACCCAACGTCTTTGTTTCCACCAGCTATAAGGGTGTTGCCTCCAAAGATATCGAAACCTCCATCACTATCGAGATAGAAAAAAAGCTCAAGGGACTTGAAGGGGTAAAGAAAATCCATTCCGTCAGTTCTGAGGGCCTTTCTTCAATCAATATCGAGTTTATCACCGGTACCGATATTGATGATGCCCTGCAAAAGGTGCGGGATCGTGTGGATGAGGCCAAGAATGAATTGCCGGCTGACCTGGAAGAGGACCCTTCTGTTTTTGAGGTAAACTTCTCGGAACTCCCCATAGTTGTCTTTTCGCTTTCTGGTACCTGCGGTATTGTCTGCCTGAAAGAAATTGCCGACGATCTCAAGGATGATATCGAGGCCATCCAGGGTGTTCTTGAAGCCGAAGTAACAGGAGGGATCGAACGGGAGATTAGAGTTGAGGTCTTCCCGGAAAAACTTGCCTATTACAATATTCCGATATTTGCCCTGCAGAATGTTGTTACCCAGGAGAATAGAAATACATCCGGTGGTGTAATCCGCCTGGGAGAGGGACGATTCCAGTTAAGGGTGCCTGGCGAGTTTGAGAGTCCGGATGATATCTACCATCTGATTGTCGGAACCCATAAGGGACAGGCAGTTTATCTTAAGGATGTGGCCCGTGTAATAGACGGTTTTAAGGATGAGACCAGTCGTTCAAGGTTGAATGGCAGGGAAGCTGTCAACATCATGGTCAAAAAGCGGGCTGGTGAGAACATCATTGCCATCACCGATGGTGTCGATGAATTACTGGAACGTGTTCAGCCAACATGGCCCAAGGGTACTGAGATTACCAAGCTCATGGACAAGGCCAAGGATACTCGAAACAAGGTGGCAGATCTTGAGAACAACATTCTCTCCGGTCTCGTTCTAGTCGTGTTTGTCATTCTTTTTGCCATGGGCATCAGGAATGCAATCCTTGTGAGTCTGGCCATCCCCTTTTCCATGCTTCTTTCATTTACCGTTCTTTATCTCATGGATATTACCTTGAACATGGTTGTTCTGTTCAGCCTTACCCTGGCACTTGGTATGCTGGTGGACAATGCCATTGTTATCGTTGAAAATATCTATCGTTATCTCGAGCAGGGTGTGCCGCGACTGGAGGCCGCCCAAAAGGCGACGTCCGAAGTGGCGTATGCAGTCATCGGCTCCACCATGACAACACTTGCTGCATTTTCCCCCATGCTCTTCTGGCCCGGGATCATGGGTGAATTCATGAGTTACCTGCCCCTGACCCTGATTGTCACCCTTTCTTCCAGTCTGTTTGTTGCAATGGTAATCAACCCGGCCCTGGCGGCCATCTTTATGAAGGTCAGGCCTGCAAACGGAAAAATATCAGAAACAGGGAAGATCAAAAATCCAAGTGCAGAAGAAATTGCTAGGGCTGGAGAAAGTCCTGTTGCAATAAGCGGGCCTGTACTCACAGTGTATACAAAGTCACTGCAGCAGGCTTTTAACCATAAAATAGTTGTCATCTTAATGGCTGTCTGTGTTCTTGTGCTTCTTATTCAGATATGGCTCCTCAGTGTTGGCCTTGAGAAGCCTGTGGAATTTTTTCCCAATATTGAACCAAATGCAATGTATGTAAATCTGGATACCCCGGAAGGTGCAAGTCTGGAATACGTTGATTCCGTTGTGCGCCAGGTGGAAGAAGCCGTGAATGGTGGTCATATAGTTCCTCAGGATTTCGGATCGGCATTAGATCAATATATGGCCTCGTACGAACCGAAGGAACATGAGAAAAAAGATGGCAGGAAGTTTTTCGGCCCGAGCGATATTGCTAATATTGATTATATCTATGCCAAGTCAGTAGTAACATCCGGGCCCGGCATGATGTTTGACCCCAATGCCCCGAACCATGTCGGCATTCAGTTTATTGATCTGGAAGACAGGATCAGAGCCAGTTCTGAATCCATGGAAAAAATACGTGAGCGGGTGAAAAATATCCCAGGTGCCAAGATCACGGTTGCTGAACAGGAAGAGGGGCCGCCAACCGGGGCAGCGATCAATATTGAAATTGCCGGCGATGATTTTGAGATTTTAGGGGGCATTGCCAAAACCATACGGGAGTTGATCGCAAATGTTCCTTTTGTTGTTGATATCAGGGATGACTATGTGGAAGGCACCCCCACGGTCCGGGTAAAACTTGACCGTCAGAAAGCAGCCCTTTTTGACCTTACTACATCTAATATCGGCACCGCGCTGAAAACCGCCTATAACGGTCTTGAGGTTTCCACTTACCGGGAGGGAGATGAGGATTACGATATCACCGTTCAGCTTTCAGATACAAGCCGCAGAGTAACGGACGTGCTCCGGGAACTGATGCTGCCGACTCCATCAGGAAAAATGGTACCGCTGACAACCCTGGCGCGTATTGAGTTTGCTGGAGGACTTGGGGATATAGTCCGTATAAATCATGAACGTGTTGTGACTGTAAAGGCCAATGTTGATGAGAATAAAATTCCCGGTCCGGTAGCCAGGGCCCAGGCGGAAGAAATGTTGAAGAGTTTCCCCATGCCTCCGGGGTATCGTCTTACCTTTACAGGAGAGTTTGAATTTCAGAAGGAGTCTGAGGAGTTTCTTACAAAGGCCTTTGCCATAGCTCTTTTCCTGATATTTTTAATTCTGGTAACCCAGTTTAACTCTGTGGCGCAGCCCTTTATCATCATGACAGCAGTTATTCTTTCCCTTGGCGGTGCCTTTCTGGGATTGACCGTTATAGGTTCTCCATTTGGTATCATTATGACAGGTGTCGGCGTCATCTCCCTTGCAGGTGTCGTGGTCAACAACGGTATTGTTCTGGTTGACTATATTAACAAGCTCCGGAAGCGTGGTTATGAATTGCGCGAAGCGGTGGTGGCTGCCGGGGCGACCAGATTGCGTCCAGTGGTTCTGACAGCCGTAACAACCATTCTTGGTTTGCTGCCAATGGTGACCGGGGTTTCATACGATTTTCACAAGTTGGCGATCTCGTGGGTAAGCGAATCAAGCCAGTGGTGGAGTTCCATGGCAATTGTGGTCATCTTCGGCCTGATGGTTGCCACCTTCCTGACCCTGCTGGTGGTGCCTGTCCTGTACGTTTTGATTGAAGAAAGCAAGGGCAAGTTGGCAGTTTTTCGAGCGCGGCTGAAATCCTATATTCCCGGTAGTTGAGAACCGGAAAGGGAATGTGTTTGTGAGCAGCCCCATCTTTGACAGTGAACGTATCAACGGGTGACCAGGTTCCAGGCATTATCATGGAATATTTGATGGGGTTTGAATCTTGCCTTATAGCTCATTGCATTCACACCTTCAATCCAGTAACCGAGATATATGAATTTTATTTCTTTCTGCTGGCAGAATTTAAT
>PKTW01000089.1 GCA_002868955.1 Desulfobulbaceae bacterium | reverse complement strand
GCCTTTTTCGCGGTGGTCTTCTTTACTGCAGCCTTCTTCGGGGCTGCCTTTTTCGCGGTGGTTTTCTTTGCTGCAGCCTTCTTTGGAGCTGCCTTTTTCGCGGTGGTCTTCTTTACTGCAGCCTTCTTCGGGGCTGCTTTTGCAGTTGTCTTTTTGGCTGCCGCTTTTTTGGGAGCCGCTTTTTTTGCTGCAGGTTTTTTTGCTGTCGCCATTGTTCTCATCTCCTCTTTAATGAATAGGTCGGTTGACAGATAACGCTCCCCGCTGGAAGGCAGAACCACCACGATCTGCTTTCCTTCATTTTCTGGCCTAACCGCTATCTGCATTGCTGCCCAAATTGCTGCACCTGAAGATATTCCACAGAGAATACCTTCAAGTTTTGCAACCTGTCGGGCTGTCTTAAAGGCATTCTCATTTGTGACCGTAACGACTTCGTCTATGATTGTGGTATTCAGAACATCTGGAATAAATCCGGCACCGATTCCCTGGATTTTATGCGGCCCAGGTTTGCCGCCTGAAAGGATTGGCGAATCGGCAGGTTCCACTGCCACTGCCTTAAAGGAAGGCTTGCGTGACTTGATGACTTCTGAAACACCGGTAATGGTGCCGCCGGTACCAACTCCTGAAATAAAGATATCTATCTGGCCGCCTGTGTCTGACCAGATTTCCTCTGCAGTGGTCTTGCGGTGTATTTCGGGATTGGCAGGGTTGGCAAACTGGTTCGGCATGTAGGCCTTGGGGTTGTGGGTCAGAATATCCTGGGCTTTTGCAATGGCACCTTTCATACCCGCAGGACCAGGAGTAAGAAAAAGTTCAGCTCCCAGATGCTTTAAGAGGGCCCGGCGTTCAAGGCTCATGGTCTCGGGCATGGTGAGGATTAAGCGGTATTTTTTTGCAGCGCAGATAAAGGCCAGGGCAATGCCGGTATTACCGCTTGTTGGTTCAACAATGGTGGTATGGGGATCGATAAGGCCCTTGTTCTCCGCAGCTTCGATCATGGAGACACCGATACGGTCCTTGACACTGGCTAATGGATTCTGAAACTCGAGCTTGGCCAGGATGGTTGCTTGCAACCCCTTGCAGATCCTGTTGAGTCGAACCAGAGGAGTCTTTCCTACAACCTGCGAAATATCCGCATTAATCCTGGCCATGATCATTTCCCCTTTTTCTGCATTTTCTTCCTGCCGTTGCCGGCATAAATTAGTTCAGGGCGTTTGAGAAGGACTTTGGTATCAGGCGGGACACTCTCTGTTATCCAAATGTTACCGCCGACTACCGACCGTGCGCCTATGACGGTCTGCCCTCCCAAAATCGTCGTATTAGAATATATTATTACATCATCTTCAATAGTTGGATGTCTTTTTTTGTATCTGAACTGATCACCGGCATCTTTGGGCAATGACAAGGCACCCAGGGTAACACCCTGGTAAAGCCTCACGTTGTGCCCTATTTCAGTAGTTTCTCCTATCACAACTCCGGTGCCGTGGTCAATAAAAAAACTTTCCCCGATGGTTGCACCAGGGTGAATATCGATGCCAGTGAGGCTGTGAGCATGCTCGGTCATAATGCGTGGAATGACAGGCACCTTGTATTTATGAAGCAGGTTGCCCAGCCTGTAAATGGAGATTGCCATAAGCCCAGGGTAGCTGAAAATAATCTCATCATAGCCTTGGGCAGCAGGATCACCTTCATAGGCCGCCCTTATATCCGTGTCCAGGAGTTTTTTGATTGTCGGTAACTCCTGCACAATCTTCAGGGAAATCTCATGGCCCTGTTCGGAACATTTGGTACAGGGCAGGTTGAGCCGGAAGCAGTCGTGCTGGAAAGCAGAGATTATCTGGCGGGACAGGTTTTCCAGAAAACAGGTGGTTTCCTGCCCCAGGTAATACTCCAGATTGGCCCGTGCCAGGGTGGACTGGGTAAAATAGCCAGGGAACAGGATGCGCCTGGCCTGGTGGATCAGTTGCACCACTGATTCGCTGGAAGGGATCGGGATGGGTTCAACATGGCTGAACGAGTTCTTGTCATCCAGCAGTTTCATCAACTTCCTGACTACGGCCGGGATTTTTTCATAAAGTGGCGTGGCCGGCTCAATTGCTGTATCACACTGGTGGTAGGTATCGAGGAATTTTGTATGTTTTTTCTTTTTCATTTTTTATCCCCTTTGCCGATGAGAAAAATTCCATAGGTGGCGCGCCAGTCCTGCAGAAAACTTACAATATGCCCCTGAGTGTCGTGATGATTGGTGTTGATTGCCACCTCTTTGAGAACCGCGCAGCCCTGGTCCCGGGTGAATTTCCGAAAGTCTTTCAAAGTTATGACCCGTATGTTCGGGGTATTGTACCATTCATAGGGCAGTTGTTCATTTTTGGGTGCCATTCCTGTCAGCAGCACCTGCATCCTGATGGACCAGTGACTGAAGTTCGGGAAGCTGACGATTACCTTCCTGCCAATTGCCAGCAGCGATTTCAGAAGTCTTTCAGGGTAATAGACCTGCTGCAGTGTCTGGCTTAAAATGACATAATCAAAGGCGCGCTCCTGGTAATCAAGCACCTCTGCATTAATGTCTCCCTGCAGGACGGAAAGGCCCTTAGCGATGCACAGTGCGACCTTGGATTCACGGTTTTCTATGCCGGTGCCAGTGACATTTTTGTTCTGTTTGAGATAGAGCAGCAGGTCACCTTCGCCGCAGCCGAGATCCAACACCCTGGAACCCGGTTTGATCCAGGATGCAATAACCTGGAGATCAAAACGTTTGAGGCCCTCGGATTGATTTTGCATAGTTTCTTTCATTTTCTATAGCTACAAGAACTTCTTACGATACTCACCAGGATAAATAAACTATTTTTTCCGTAATTCGATAACATTACGATCTAAAAAGCCTTTTATGAGTGCGGATAATCTTTCGTTGTGAAGCAGAAAGGCGTCATGTCCCCATTCCGCCTCAATCTCGCAGAAACTTACATCCAGGTTGTTTTTTTTCATGGCTTTGACCATGGCCTTGGACTGGTACGTCGGGTAGAGCCAGTCCGAGGTAAAGGAGATGACAAGGAATTTGGCCTTGGCCTTGGCAAACGCTTCTGTCTCAGAATCATTGCCATGCTGCCTGCGCAGGTCAAAATAATCGGATGCCTTGGTGATATAGAGAAATGAATTGGCATCAAAACGGTCAACAAATTTTTGTCCCTGGTAGCGCAGGTAGCTTTCGACCTGGAAATCCGCATCAAAGTTGAAGGAAAAATCGTTTTTATTCTGTAAGCGTCTGCCGAATTTGCGGCGCATTGCTTCATCAGAAAGATAGGTCACGTGTCCTACCATTCTGGCCAGGGCTAGACCAAGATTTGGTTTTTCGGAGCCGTAGTATTTCCCCTTGTTCCAGTTGGGGTCTGCCATGATGGCCTGGCGTGCCACCTCATTGAAGGCAATAGCCAGGGCGGAATGCCGGGTGGTGGTTGCAAGCGGTATGGCGGAAACAACCATGTCAGGATAGCGAACCGTCCACTCAAGCACCTGCATACCACCGATTGAACCGCCAACAACTGAGAGGATCTGTGCGATACCGAGATGGTCCAGCAGAGCTTTCTGGGCCCTTACCATGTCGCCAATGGTGACCACGGGAAAATCAAAGCCATAGGGATTGCCGGTGCCGGGATTAATGGAGGCTGGCCCGGTGGAACCCATGCAACTGCCGATAATGTTGGAGCAGATGACAAAATACTTGTCCGTATCAATGCCTTTACCCGGGCCGACCATGATCTCCCACCAGCCGGGTTTCTGGTCATCTTCGGAGTAATAGCCGGCCACATGCGAATCACCTGAAAGCGCATGCAGGATGAGGATGACATTCGACCTGTCATCGTTGAGCGTGCCGAGCGTTTCATAGGCAATGGTAATAGGTCCAAGACGGGCATTGCTTTCAAGGATCATGGCCTCCGGGGGCTCTGCAAAGGTGAAATATTTCTTTTCCACCAGCCCGACAGATACTCCGTCCTTGTCATGTTCTATATATTCGCTCATTGT
>PKTW01000128.1 GCA_002868955.1 Desulfobulbaceae bacterium | reverse complement strand
TGCAGAATTTAGAATGCAGAATGCAAAATGACAATTGAGGAAAATAAAGAATTTTGATTTTGAGGTACTGAAAAGTTTTTACTTCAACTCGGTTTTGTCATTTCGCATCAACCCTGTCATTTCGAACGAATGTGAGAAATCTGTAAAAAGCATGAACCCTCTGGCCTGACTGTTGATCAAGATGATATGATTAGCTTAATACTTCAATAAGTCTGTCGACTCAAAACTTTGTGCCTTAGTGCCTTTAAATCTCTGTGCCTTTGTGCCTTTGTAACTCTGTATTTTTTTCCCAATTCTACATTCATAATTCATCATTCTACATTTTGATTTTCATAAAAAAATCACCCTCCCTTGATGTAAGTCAAGGATCATTCTCCTGCTTTAATATAGTCTGCAATACAACATGAAGAAAAACCATGAGTTTCAGGTTTGAAAGCTATTGCAAACAATATAAATCGTTAAACTTTAACAAAGGAGAATACAATGTTTTGTAATCAATGTGAACAGGCGGCCAAGGGTGAAGGGTGTACGAAAATCGGGGTATGCGGCAAGCAACCGGACGTTGCGGACCTGCAGGACCTTCTGATTTATGTCCTGCAGGGGCTTTCCCAGATCGCAGTGGAAGGGCGCAAGGTCGGCGTTACCGATCCTGATGTCAACCTGTTTGTCTGTGAGGGAACTTTTTCGACCCTGACTAATGTGAATTTTGATAATGAGCGCTTTGTTGCACTGATCAACAGGGGTGTTAAATTGCGGGAATCCCTGAAGATCAGAGTTGCACAGGCAGGTGGAAATGTTGACTTTCCAGGTTCGCCTGCCGAATTTACTCCGGCCGACACCCTTGCCGGTCTGGTTAAGCAGGGTGAGGCAGTTGAATTGAATAAGCATCCTGATGAAAATCCTGACATCCTTTCTTTGAAGCAGACTCTTCTCTATGGTCTCAAGGGTCTTGCTGCCTATGCTGATCATGCCAAGATACTGGGGCGTGAGGATGAGGCAGTGTACGCCTTTATCCAGGAAGCTTTGGCAGCCATGCTGCGCACGGACAGGACTGTTGACGAATGGGTTGGCATGGTCCTTAAATGCGGTGAAGTGAACCTGCGTGCCATGGAATTGCTCGATGACGGCAACACCTCAAGCTATGGACACCCGGTACCGACCCATGTGCCCCTGGGCGCCAAAAAGGGCAAAGCCATTCTGGTTTCAGGCCATGATCTGAAAGACCTTGAAGAGGTCCTGAAGCAGAGCGCCGGCAAGGGTATTAACGTTTATACCCATGGCGAGATGCTGCCCTGTCATGGTTACCCGGAACTGAAAAAATATCCCCATTTCCACGGGCATTACGGTACTGCCTGGCAGAACCAGGCAAAAGAATTTGCCCAGTTCCCGGGACCTATTGTCATGACCACCAACTGTATCCAGAAGCCCAAGGATTCGTATTTTGGCAATATTTATACCCGTGGCCTGGTGGGCTGGCCCGGCGTAACCCATATCAAAGACCAGGATTATTCTGTGGTAATTAATAAGGCGCTGGAAATGGACGGGTTTTCAGCAGATACGGACAAAGGCTCAGTCATGGTAGGATTTGCCAGGAATACGGTTATGTCGGTTGCAGACAAGATAATCGCAGCGGTAAAGAACAAGGATCTGCGCCACTTTTTTCTGGTGGCGGGCTGCGACGGAGCCAAGCCGTGCAGGAACTACTATACTGAGTTTGTTGAAAAGGTCCCGGCCGACTGTGTTGTCCTGACCTTGGCCTGCGGTAAGTTCCGTTTCTTTGACAAGGATCTTGGAGATATCGGCGGCATACCCAGGCTGCTTGATATCGGCCAATGCAATGATGCCTATTCAGCCATTCAGATTGCCGTGGCCCTGTCCAAGGCCTTTGACTGTGGCGTCAATGATCTGCCGCTTTCCTTTGTTTTGTCATGGTACGAGCAAAAGGCCGTGGTTATCCTGTTGACCCTTTTCTACCTCGGGATCCAGGATATCCGCTTAGGACCCAGCCTGCCGGCATTTATCACGCCGAACGTTCTTGACGTACTGGTGAAGAATTTTGCCATCAAGCCGATTTCAACCCCCGAGCAGGATTTGGCAACAATTCTTGGTGAGCCGGTGGCAGCATAAGCAATTGGCAAAAGCCAAAAAACTGCCAATAATGCAGAACAATAAATAAATGACTATATTTAAATAAACAGCGAAATACATGCTAATGAAGCCCCCTGGTCCGATGGGGAGTCAATTTCTGCATCGGATCAGGGGCGTGAGTGTTTATAGAGGAGGTTGCCATGCAGTGTCCGGGACAAGATAGTCGTTATTGGGACGGAGCCGCGGTTTTTGAGGCAAAGTGTCCGAAATGTGACCATATCGTCGAGTTCTTTAAGGATGATTCAACCCGCAAGTGCAGAAATTGCGGCAATAAGATGATCAATCCGCAGATGGATTTAGGCTGTGCCTCCTATTGTCCTTATGCTGAACAGTGTTTGGGCGCCATGCCCCCCGAATTGCTGGCCAAGAAGAAAGAGCTGCTTGTTGAACGGGTGCCCATCGAAATGAAGCGGTATTTTGCCGACGACTTCAAAAGGATTGGCCATGCTACTAAAGTTGCGCGTTATGCCGGCAGGATATGCAAAGAAGAGGAAGCGCATCCTGTTGTCACGGCATTGACCGCCTACCTGCATGATATCGGTCTAAAGGAGGCAGAACGTAAACACAACAGTTCATCGCCACAGTATCAGCACCTTGAGGGTCCGCCCGTTGCCCGGGAAATATTAACCAGGCTTGGCGCTGAAGAAGGAATGATTGAAGAGGTATGCAATATCATTGGTCATCATCATACCCCGCGAGATGAAGAATCAATTAATTTCAAGGTTGTTTATGATGCAGACCTGATTGTAAACCTGGAAGAAAAGCAGAAGGAATCACCGACTCCACCTGACCATCTTGAGAAAATTATTGCGAAATCGTTTTTGACTAAAAGCGGGAAGGATCTGGCACGCAAAGTGTTGTTGGAGAGGGATTAGGCACAGAGGCACAGAGGTACAGAGGCACAAAGGCACAAAGGCACAAAGGCACAAAGGCGCAGAGGTACAGAGTTAAAATAAAAATATTACCAACAGTATCATTCGGGAATTACAATTTTTTTCTTGAAACCTTGAAACCTTGAAACCTTGAAACCTTGAAACCGTAAGTTCGGCAATTGTAAAATAATAGATGGAAACTATGCTGAAGTATCCTTACAAAAGCGAAAGGGGAAGATATGAAAGTCATACGTAAAATAATTGAAATCAATGAAGAGTTGTGCGACGGGTGCGGTCAATGTGTCCCGGACTGCGCGGAAGGAGCTTTGCAGATCGTAGACGGCAAGGCGAAAATGCTGGCTGACAGATACTGTGATGGCCTGGGCGCCTGTCTTCAAGCCTGCCCCAAAGATGCTCTTAAGATATTAGAGAGAGAAGCGGATGAATTCGATGAGGAGGCTGTGATGGAATTGCTGCAGAGCAGGAAGGGTACAGAAAAAAAAGTGGCCGCTGTGAGCGTTTCACAGGGACTAGCAAATGTAAAGTTTGAAACACCCTGCCAGGCTGCTAACAAGCCGCGGGTTGATCTCGCTGCCGGCAAATCTGATTCGTCTCTTTCCCACTGGCCGGTGCAGATACGTCTCGTTCCAGCGCAGGCACCATTTTTAAAAAATGCCGATCTTCTGGTCGCCGCCGATTGTGTACCAGTTGCCTATCCTCATTTTCACAGGGATTTTCTGGCTGATAGAGTGATCATGATGGGTTGTCCCAAATTTGACGATGTGAACGGCTATGTTCAGAAATTTGTCGAGGTCTTTCAGGAGGCAAAACCAAAGAGTATCAAGCTGGCAATCATGGAGGTGCACTGCTGTGCCGGTATGCGTATGATCATCAAGGAGGCTCTTAAGCAGGCCGGCCAGGATATTCCCCTGGAAGAGGTTATTGTGAGTGCACGGGGCGAGATAAAGAGCTAATGCCTGTCCTAAATGGACCTTCCGTCCAATCTCTGTGTCATGCTCTAAATTTAATCCTCAAAGGTAAGCGAGCTTGCGAGACTCCGATATTATCTATATGTCTGCGGTTAAATTTTTCGCAATCCTCGGAGTCTGCGCTTAGCTGATCGGGAACGAAATTTCTCATTTATGAACAGGCACTCCTTTGCCTTACAAGAATTATAGAAATTGGCATTATGGAGAGAGCAGATTGGAGTAATTTGGTTATTTGCCTATTTTGAGCAATAATGTGAAGGGGAGATAACAACATGGAAATCAAGGATAAAATAGCCCTGGTGCTGGGGGCCAGTAAGGGGATAGGCAGGGCAATAGCCCGTGCCCTGGCTGGTAGCGGAGCAAAACTGGTCCTGCCGTACCATTATGACTGGCCAGAAGAATCCGCAGACATGAAAAAGGAGTTTGCCCCGCTGGGTGAAAACCATCTCACCATTGAGGCAGATCTTCGTGATGCCGATAAAGTGCGGAGCCTTATTGCACAGGTGCAGGAAAAATTCGGTGCCCTCCACATTCTTATCAACAATATAGAAAGAGGCGGCATGCCGGTTGTGCATGGTTCCTATGACCATGAGGTCAACAGGGAACAGTGGGACCTGGAAATGGATACAACTCTGAAAGCCAAATGGCTTGTTGTCCATAATGCCCTGCCGCTCATGAAGCATTCCGGCGAAGGGGTGATTCTGAATTTATCCTCCATAGCTGGAATAGTCGGGCGGTCAGGCCCGGCCGGGCTGATATTTAATGATGGGTACGCCGCGGCGAACAGGGCGGTTTCATCCTTTACCCAAACCTGGGCCCGTGAAGCTGCACCAGGTGTCAGGGTCAATGAGCTGATGCTCGGATTTTTTGCGACCAGGCATGGAGAGGGTACCAGGGGATGGGACTTATTAAAAGACTCTGAAAAAAGGGCCATCGTTGAACATACACTCCTGCAGCGGACCGGAAACCTGGATGAAATTATCAGGGCTGTCCTTTTCCTGATCCAGGATGCCCCATTTATGACCGGAACTGTATTGCGACTCGATGGCGGTTATGTCCAGGGTGGTGAAAAGGTTCCTGAGATGCCCCAGGGAATCTTAACCTGATTCTGATAATGCGCGTGAATTATCAGGTTTATAGTGGAACAAACTGAAAATTTAAAAAGATCAGCTAATAAACGGTAAAGCGAGTTGGCTTTTGAATTTAAGACCAGTCAGGGATGTGGTGCAGAATGTAATCTTCTACCAGGGGCTGAACTTCAGCTTTCTTTGGGTTGGATTTTCCAGGAACAAGGATAGCAATGGTATCCTCAGCATCAAACCAGCAGACTTCTTTGCCGTTGATGTCATAAACAGTAAAGATACGCCGGTTGAGTTCATGGGGATGTTCTTCTTCCTGGATGGCTCCGACCATCTTCAGTGCCTGGTCATATGGCAGGTATGATATTTGCTGGTCTGACATGCGGGGATTCTATAAAATCTTGTAAAAAGAATTCTTGCAGAGAGGCTGATAATACGTTGTGGAAAATCATTATGACGGTTTAACAATTTCCCCTGAGCGCAGACAACGGGTGCATACTTTTACATGAACGGAATTGCCGCCCTTGCTGGCCATTCTGACCCGCTGTAAATTGGGGAGCCAGCGCCGCCTGTTTTTATTGTGAGCATGGCTTATATTATTGCCTGTTATAGGCCCTTTGCCACAGATTTCACATTTTTTTGCCATGATAAAACTCCTTATATATTGAAACAAATCACAATAGTTTATGCGAAAACGGGTTATATACATGTTCCGGAAAAAGAAGGCAAGCTTTTTCTAAAGTAGGGTTGTGGCCTTGTATTGACAGTTGTGGATGATTATGTTAGAGACGTCTGCTTTCATTTTGTAACTTTCAGCCCTGTATTTTTTCAGGGCGGCTTTATTTGAATATCCTTCAATGCCTGGTGATATATGAAAAAGGATAAAAATAGTTTTTGGGAGTTCTTCGCTTCCGTAAAATTGGCCTTGTTCTGTTTTTTTACACTGGCCATTGCTTCTATTGTCGGTACCATCATTCCACAGAATGAATCACCCGGATTCTATATCCAGAAATATGGTGAAACTACAGCTGAAATTTTCCGGCTTATCAACATACCGGATATGTATAATTCCTGGTGGTTCGTCAGTATACTCAGCCTTTTCAGCATAAACCTTATTGTCTGCAGTATAGACCGTTTGCCTACTGTATGGAAACTGGTGACAATGGACAACCTGGCTGCCAAGGTTAACCGGCTTGAAAAGATGACGCCCCGAAACCGTTTTGCCAGTGCAAAGCCTCTACAGCAGGTTGCTGCAGAGGTGGAGCAGACCTTAAAAGGTGCAGGCTGGAAACCAAGTCAGCGGAAAACGGAAGGCGGGACCCTGTTGTTTGCCCAGAAAACACCCTGGGTCAGGTTTGGGGTCTATATCGTGCACTTGAGCATTCTTGTGATATTTGCCGGAGCAATTATCGGCACCCTTTTTGGTGCCAAGGGCTCCATTATGATTCGGGAGAATAGCACTGTTCCATATTATTTTGACAGAGGAAGTAACGCGCAACAACAACTCGGCTTTGCAATCAGGGTAAATGATTTTTCGCTTACCTACTATGACTCTGGGGCGCCAAAGGAATTCAGATCAGATCTTACCGTTATTGAGGGTGGCCAGGAAGTACTGCACAAATCCATCGTGGTAAATGATCCCCTGAATTATAAGGGGTATACTTTTTACCAGTCCAGCTATAAAGCCGACGAAGATTATTGGATTTCAGTTCAGAACCAGACCACAGGCGCGCGGAAAAAGTTTATGGCACGGCCGGGAGTTGAACTGAAGTGGCAGGAGGCCGGTGTAACATTAGGCATTGTAAACCTGCTGCGTCCCGACCAATGGGGCCGCTACCGGCTCAAAATATGGTTTTCAGACGGCAAGGGACAACCGTCTGTTTTCTGGCTTGACGGTGAAACCGAGGTTTCTGTAGAAAGAGCTGATACGGCGTATGGTTTTAAGTCAGAACAGGTTTTTTATACAGGCCTGCAGGTAGCAAAGGATCCGGGAGTCTGGCCCGTATATATTGGCTTTATAATTATGCTTTGCGGTCTTTTTGTTGCTTTCTTTCTTTCACATAAGAGACTTTGGGTTTATATTGATGAGACAGGAAATAAAACCAGGGTACTTGTAGCCGGCTCGGCTAATAAGAACAAGGTCGCTTTCGCGAATATGTTTGATACGCTGGTTGAAAAGCTCGAAGAAAATGAAACCCTTAAATTAAGTAAGGAATAGCCATGGATAGTTCAAAACTATTAGGTATAACAACATTTATTTACATGTTTTCTTCCGTAATCTATCTAGCCCTGTTTGTTTTCAGGATGAAGAAAATAGGGCTGCTTGCCACAGTGGTAACTATAATAGGTCTTCTGGTCAATACAGCCGGAATAGGCATGCGCTGGCTGGAATCCTATCAGATGGGTATTGGGCATGCGCCGTTGTCAAACATGTATGAATCACTGGTATTTTTTACCTGGTCCATAGTCCTTTTATATCTTGTGGTGGAATTTATTTATAAAAACAAGGTAATTGGAGCTTTTGCCATGCCTTTTGCCTTTGGCAGCATGGCCTATGCCTCCCTGTCGCCTGAATTCAGCGACCGCATTACACCGCTGGTGCCGGCTCTGCAGAGTAACTGGCTTATCGCCCATGTTTTTACCTGCTTCATAGGGTATGCAGCTTTTGCTGTGGCCTGTGGCACCGGCATTATGTATCTTGTCAAATTACGCGATAAGGGTGACTCGCCAAATAGTCTGCTTGCAACTCTGCCGCCATTGAAAGTGATTGATGACATTACCCATAAGATTATCCTTTTCGGCTTTATCTGGCTCACTGCAGGTATCATAAGCGGGGCTGTCTGGGCTAACTCTGCCTGGGGCACCTACTGGAGCTGGGACCCGAAAGAAACCTGGTCCCTGATCACCTGGTTTGTCTATGCATCTGCCCTGCATGCCCGCTTTACAAGGGGGTGGGGCGGTAAACGCATAGCCTGGATTTCAATAATCGGTTTCTTGGCTGTTATCTTCACCTATTACGGTGTCAACTTTCTTCTTTCAGGGCTCCATAGCTACGGAGCATCCTGATCGTTATTTTTATACGCGGTCTTTTAAAGTTCAAACCTTTACATCTACATTATTCCGCCACTGCATCCTAACTTATTCTTTGAGTATAATGGAAGCATTCTTCTCTTTCTGATCAGCGGTTCCGTTAGCAGCTTAATATAGCGCACCAGAGTATATTCCCCGTTTGCACTATAAGATAATTTCTTGACTGCGCTACCTTACTCCGTCGCAGAGAAATAAGATTTACATATTTCCCGGGATAAATTTTTATGGTTCTTGAATATTTTATTGCTCCATTCTTTAAGGTATGATACCCATAAGTAATAAATCTCGATTTCTAATAACTTGTTGGTTCGGGACTTCCCCATTATCAGGGAAGCAATCGAAAATATTTTCGCGGTCGTTAGCCGCACATATCAGCTTTCTTCACGAGTTATTAAGCAGCTTGCTGCTAATTTCAGAAAGAACAAAGGGAAAGACAACCCCAAATGGCGCTCAGTATACAGTCAGAGAGTTTCAGACAGAATGAGATGATTCCTCCCCGTTTTACATGTGATGGCCAGGACATCTCACCCCCTTTGGAGTGGTCTGGCATACCGGATGAAGCCAAGAGTCTGATCCTGATAGTTGACGATCCTGACGCCCCTGATCCTGCCGCACCGAAAATGACCTGGGTGCACTGGGTGTTATACGACATTCCGGTTGCGGCCCGGGGGCTGGAAGAAAATATTCCTTCAGCTTCTCTGCCTGCCGGCACAAAAGAGGGGATTAATGACTGGGGTCGCAAGGGTTATGGTGGGCCCTGCCCGCCGGTAGGCAACCACCGCTACTTTTTTAAACTGTATGCCCTTGATACGGTTTTAGCTGATCTTCAGGAACCAAGCAAAATGCAACTTGAAAAGGCTTGTGAAGGGCATATCCTTGCAAAAGCTGAATTGGTGGGGACATACCAGCGTTCACGTTGACAGTGTAAAAGGTTAAATTCACAAAGACAAGGTTGATTCCGTATGCGCTTAAGTGGTTCAGAAACAGTTCTGGCTGTAGATGATGACCCAAGCTTGCTTGATATATTGGAAGAAGTGCTCAAGCCCCTGGGGTACAAAGTCTTATCAGCAGGCAGCGGTGAAGAAGCACTTGCAATGGCAGCATCACACCAGGATAAGATCGATTTACTTTTAACAGATGTCATGCTGCCCGGTATCAAGGGGCAGGAATTGGCGAAGGAATTGTTGCATAGCTGCCCTGACGTAAATGTATTGTTCATGTCCGGGTATCTCTGTCCATCAATGGCCTACAGTGGTTCGGATCAACGATTTGAGGCCTTCATACAGAAACCTTTTGCCCCCAATACCCTGCTGCGGAAAATAAGAAAGCTCCTGGATTGAAAACCATTCGAATTACCACGGGAAACGGATGGTGCTGACAGCTGCTTGCCAGAGACCAAGAATACTGATTTCCAGAAAATTAAATATTTGCATACGTAATACTTACTGCAACATGTGCAGTGGAAAACGGGATGAAAGACAAGATAGAAAAAGAATTCAACAGAAATGAGTTGGCAGATTACCTGACAAAAATGGCGGAGCAGCTTCGCGCCGGCAAGCTGTCTACTGAGAAAGGTATCTGGACGGTACCAGAGAAGATTGGAGCAAAAATTCAGCGTAAAGAGAAAAAAGGACGCATTGAGTTTAAGCTTAATTGCCGCTGGTCAACTCTCGGAGACTACGACCAGAAGGATAGGGACCGGATAAATGACTGGCATGAGTCAATGAAAACAGTCAAAAAAAGAATGGGGTCATCTTTTAAGGAGGTGACGAAAGCTGCCGAAATGGGGGCCTTTCCTGAAAAGAAGTCCATCGATGATTTTGTTGCAACATCAAGGATCTTTGCGGAATCAGCGGACCCGGAATGGAGTGATGCAATGGATGAATATTTGGACCATTTAGAGAATTTTATCCTCGCTGTTGAAGAACAGCAGCATGAACTGATGCTCCATGAGATACGGGATCTTCAATACCGCATGAAAGCCTGCCATAAAGAGTTTAAATAGGTTGTTCCGGGCTTTTAAAATATATTTTATTAATAGGCTATAAAGTGTTTTCTGGTCAATATTCATTTGTACATTCACCTGCGAATTCTTAAGCACTTCGTTTATTCTACATTCCCATGATCGCCAGTCGATTTATGTCCAGGGATTTCCAAGATTGTAACAAGAACTACACCCTGTTTTTCAAATAGTGTTTCGTATTTAATGTTATCTTCCAGGTAGGTTGATTTTGTCAGGACAGTATCTCCTGCTTTTGGGGCGCGGACCTCTGTAAGCTTTTCTGCGTAAACATTAAATGATGGCGGGTCTATTCTCCATTTGATCACAGCAAGTTTGTCTTTTTTTGCCATAAGACCAGCGGCTTTGATGGGTTGCTGCAGAATGTTGCCCATAATTGGTATGACAAGAAAATTTAACAAGCTCACAAACAGTAGGCCCATAACGCCATATTTTGCTGATTGTCGGACAGGCTTGATAAAAGGCAGGATAGCAAGCAGAAGCATAACAGCGCTCAGGGTCATTTTGTAATAAGAATCAAAGTATACAAGTCCCCCGGTTACAGTGGTTCTGACAAATTCATTCTCAATAGAGCCTGTAATATATGGCTCCAGATAGGGCAGAAGCAGCAAAAGGGCAATGAAGAGAAGCGGCCAGATAAAAAGATTGATGGAATGACGAAAGAAATTTGCAGCCCTGGCCATGATAACAAAAAGCGGCGGGAAGCAGTAGGCAATGGAAAATATTGATTTTGGCTGGACCAATGGCAAGAGTAAAAAAGCCAGCAGAAACCAGATAAACATAAATTTTACCAGGTCGTCAGACATCAATTTGCCGATGTGAAAAAAGGCCTTGATGAACATGGCGCTAAATGGCAGCAGCCCGATGAATATAAGCACCGGATAAGAGTAATAGGGCAGTGACACACCAATAAAATTGTATTTAGTGCTTTCCAGCCCCGGCAGCATGAGCAGATCACTGAGAAATGCCTCGCCGTGGAGCATGAATTCTCCCAGATACCATGGAATGACAATAAGCCCGAAAACCACCAGGCCCACCGGGTTGCAGAACAGCACCAGGAGGTCTTTCCATCTTTTCCTGATGCCGAAGAAGGTAAAGCTGACAGCAACAGGCAGAAGCAAGGCTATCCCGCCTTTTGTCAAGACACCGAGGGCTGTAAACATGAATGAAGAGTATATATGCCTTTTATTGCCCGTATGATAGAACCTGTAGATATTAAGCAAGCTTAAGGTGAGAAAAAGGTTGAACAGGGCCTCCGGGGTGGCACTTCTGCCGACAAGGGTGACCAGAAGGGAAGCACACATGAACAGGGCGGCATGCCAGGCTGTCCTGGTATCATAGCAACGCCTGGTAAAGAGAAAGATGGCGGCAGCCCAGAGCAGCGCTGCAATAGCTGAAGGCAGACGCAGGGCATACTCGTTAAGCCCCAGGATCTTTATACTGGCCGCCTGGGCCCAATAAAACAGTGGCGGCTTATGGGGAAAAGGCACGCCATTCAGCAAAACAGAAGTAAAATCCTGGTTTTCCAGCATTTCCCTGGTGACTTCACTGTAGGCTCCCTCATCTGCATCAAAGAGTGGTATACTGCCTAAATGAGCAAAAAAACTAAGGAAAATAAGCAGGAGCAGGACTGGAAGATGTGTTGAGATGCTGAAGGGACTTGGCTTCATGGTGTTTAGTGTATCCTGATTTTATACTGTCATACTTCAGATACCATCAGTGGCTCTGCTGCGCCGAGATTACCATGGGCCATGGCAATATGGCCGATTGTGTCCCATTTGATCTTCAAAAGTCTGCAACCATAAGAATCTATGGCAACCGGATCGTAAGATGCGGCAAGACGATTGGGCGGGGGATTACAGGTGGGGCCCCAGAGATGGGCCTGCTGCATGCCGATGGTGGCATCCAGCAGGGTAAAATCAGGGGTTCTGTAGCGGTTCAGGTCAAAAACAGCTTCCTGTATCCCTTGATGGAAAGACGCCTTTTTCCAGGGGCCGCCTTGCCGGTAATGTGCCGGTGGGGCGAGGCCAATCATATTCTTCATTGTAAGTGTGATCCCGGCCAGGCTGTGTGCCTTTAACACCGGGACTGAAATGAGGAAACTTTCAAAAACGATTTTTGGCAGGTGCATTTCAGGCCAGCGCCTGCATTTGCTGTTTTGCATGAGGACAGATGGTGCCTCATTAAGATCCATAAGGGTGACACGGTCCAAATCTGCAAGCCCGGTGTATCCCAGGGCTTCAAACACCTGCCAGGTATTATTGGAGGAAGACCCGCAGCCCTCAGCAATTATAATATCGAGATGAGGGCAGCTAGTCTGTATGTAACCAGCTAAAGCTGCAACAAGTTCAACGGGCGTGGTAACAGGCGGAGGCTGGGGCTCGACAAGGTTTGGCTTGATAATTACTTTTTGGGCAGAAGCCAGCCGCTTTTTTAATCCTGCAGCATCGAGCAGCCGGGGGACGCTTTCCTGCCATGAAGTAAAGCTGCAGGTATAGACAGGACTTTTGGTTTTGGATTTGATCATTTTGGGAATAAAGTAATATGATAAAAAATCTGCATGAATTATTTTCCCGCCTGGCTGGCTATTGCTTCAAGACCTTTGAGCAAAACAAAGCGCCCCAGGGGAATAACTTCACAGGGAATGCTTTTGACAAAAAGAGGATTGTCGCATAATCCTCCTGAAAGATACAATTTTGTGGGAGAACCTGCAAAGCGGTAGGCATTTATGGCGATTCCCATAACAAATCGGGCAACTGCTTCTGAATCGGGAGTTCCTGACACAACAGCATCAAAAATTCGGCTCATGCCCAAAACCCCGCAGGTCACGGAAAAAGGACGGACCGGAAGCGGCAGGTCCTGGTAGTCAAGATCATAATAGCGTTGCAGCAGTTCAATGGTAAATCCCATGGAGGCCCCGCACTCACTGTTCCAGCCCATGTCATTGAGGCGACCGTTGGTGTAATGGATAAATTTGATATCGCGGCTGCCGCAGTCAAGAAGGACAAAGGCATCCTCAGCGATCAACTGCTCACCGCCGCGCGCTAGTACTGTCAGTTCGTTGACATACCAATCAGTGAAACGTTTGCCGTTATGACCGGTTGCAATTGTTACCCTATGTTCAGTACCAAGTTCCTTGCTCGGAATAATATGTGGTTTCGGCCTTGCAGAAGACAGGTCAAGAAACTTGCTGTATGAGGTTCCAAAGTCACCGAGAAGCATTTTTTTAATAATTTTGAATTTTGAATTTTGAATTACTTTATCCTTGGCCCCTTGACCCCTTTCTCCTTATAACTTCACCCCCGAGAGCTCAAGAAAGGCCTGGATTTTTGCCTTGGCGCTGCCTCCTGCCGTCACATCACTATCAAGGTAGAGTCCATGGGGATGCTTGAGAGCCAGGTGACGGGCAAGGGCTGTTTTGGCACAGAATGACTGGGCGTAAAAAACTGTCGGGATATCAGGGTTGTAATCAAGCTCCAGTTCGTGATCTGCTGGCGTTTTATTCTCCATGCATCGGGTCCAGCCGTAAATATGGGTCGTATCCGGGAAGAGATCAAGTATGGAAAAATCCCTGGGCGGCACTCCCCAGAATCCAGCTGTTGGAGTACATGCAGGCGGAGGCTCACTTGGCATTATTGTATTTTTTACCCCTTCTGTAATGCGTTCAAATTTTTGCAGAAGACCCATTCTGCTCTGGCTGATGGGCGTGCCAAAACCTGTTATATCATCATTTATGGTCGTCAATATCGGTATGGCAAACATATCCTCCAAAACTGTTGCCACATGGAGGGCGCAGTCACATTTACCGGGCCCAACATCAATATAGATGGCATCAAGAGTGAGATGGAGTGCATTTAAGACTACGGTCCGCAGAATGGCGCAGTAAACCCTGGGAAGATAGGGCGTGGTCAATTCCATGTCTGCCTTGATCATGGGTGTATCAAGGTCGTGTATTGTTACGCTGTGGCGGTTCAATTCCTGGATTATTGCCAGCGGCGGTATGCCGACAATGCCAACGTTATTATAGTTCATAGCCATTGTTCCAGTTACTAGCTAAATCAGCAATAAGTTGCAAGTAATTAGCTTTCAGTATGCATTGAAGATTTGAGAAATTGAAGATTGAAAATTAATTGAATTTTTATTCTCGATTTTTAATCTCTCCGGGTTCAATTCCCCGCCGCTTGCGGCGTTCAGTGTTCTTGGAGATACCCCGTTGCTCTGCGGCGTGGAGGTTCATTCTTCAATCTTCAATTTCTCAAATCTTCAATATTCTCTCACCTGTGTTCCTGCAGGATGAGAAATGTCCCGATTGCAGCAACAAGCAGATGAATTGACCAGGCAGCAAGATGAGGGCTGATGACTCCTGTCTTGGCCAGAGACTGCAGAACAGACCACCCGCCCCAGGCTCCAAAGGCAAGACCGCAACTTAACGGTATGGCAAGGGACAAATCCCTGCCCCACCTCTGATGAGCAATTAACAGGAGGGGGAGTCCAAGCATCAGGAGCGGTATGCCCAGGAAGATAAACGATAGCCGTTCAAGCAGTTTCAACCCGGCCTCTGTTCCTCTCGGACCCTTATTTGCCTTGGAGAGATTAAAGAGCTCGGAAAGTGACATCTCGTTTATTTTATATTCAGGTATGAAAAAGTCTCCGGGCTGAACACCCAGGGGAAAGCTCATTTCAGCATAAGAAGTTACCTGATAAGATCCGTCAGTATTTTTTTGTTTTATGCTGGAGTTTGTAAAACTCCACTTGCCGTTATCCCATAGAGCGGAGTCTGCAGTCAGGAAAGTGTCCAGTCTGTAGTTTTCGTCCCAACTGGTAAAAATAAAAAAATCGTAACGGTTATCATCCTGTGCATGTTTCTCAAAAGAATAAAAACCCTGTTCATCCTTGTAGTAGAAACGACTTTTTCTGAGGATGCCTCGGGGTTTTTCCTGCCGTACCTCTTCATAAAAAATCGTATTGGTATTTGCCGTTGTCGGTGGCACAATCCACTCTGCAAAAGCAAGGGTTAATAATGTAAAGACAACAGCAGTGCCGGTAATAGGGAAGGTGATGCGGAAGGTATTGATCCCAACCGCCTTTAAGGCGAGAATTTCGCCATTGTGGTTTAGCAGACCCAGAACAATAATACCTCCCAGCAGAATGATTATCGGGCTCAGCTGTTCTATTATCAAAGGAATTTTGAGAACAAAGTATTTTGCCGCCAGTCCGAGGCTTTTACCTCTTTCAACAAAATCATCAATGCGCTCAAAAAAATCTATCAGGAGATAAATGGTCAAAAGAGCTGCCAATACGAACAAGACGTTCATGGCAAACTGTTTCGCCAGATAGCGGTCAAGAAGAATCACAGCTTCCCTCTCTTGCGCCAGGGCAGCCTGCTGTAAATTGCGTAAGTGAAATCATGAAATTTTTCGAGATATAGTGTATGGCCTTCCCGGGCAACACTTTTGATGAATAACATTGTCAGGATCAGAAAAAGCAGGTTCGGCAGCCATATGGCAATGCCAGCAGGCAATAGCATTGACTCGCTGATTATCTTCGAACCTGTAAACAGAACATAATAAAGGACGAAGATGGCCAACCCCAAGGGAATACCGATGGTCTTGTGCCTGGGACCGGAAAGAAACCCAAGCGGGAAACCAAGAAGCGTAAGGATAAAACAGCTGACAGGCAGTGCCAGCCGTTTATGGAATTCAATCAAATAGGTGGCAGCTTCCCGGGAGTTTCGTCCTTTCCGGTCAGCCTCTTCCAGAAGTTCACTCTGCAGCATGGTTGTTTCATCCACCTTGGCAAGAGGGTTTGAGGTTGGAGTTTCAAGGGGCAGATTCATGTCATAGCCCTTGAAATTTATGGTCTGGACAGCATCTGCACTGGTCCGGTTTAAGACCCCGTTTTGTAATGAAATGGAAAGAGTACCACGAGTTGAATCAGCAGAAATAATACCACTTTCAGAAATGATGGTGATAGGATGTCTGGGGTCCTTCATGTCCGAAATATAAACGCCCTTCCAAGCCCGGGTTTTCTGGTCAATACTGTCAGCATAGAGCACGATATCACCCAAACTTTCACTGAAACGTTTTTCAGGTATGGATCTTTCAATTTTTTCTTTGACAAGCTGAAAAGCAAGTTCCACCTTTGCCTTCTTGCCTGCCGGCAAAAGGTATATGGAAAAAAGTCCGGTCAGAAGTGCAGCGCTTAAGGCAACGAGGATAATGGGCGGGAGCATCCTGTAAAGACTTATACCGCTTGTTTTTAGAACCATTAACTCGTTTTCATTGTTGAGGGCGGTTGTGCCCAGAATAACACCCATCATGCCTGACATCGGCAGGGCAAAAAGCATGAGTTGGGGCGTAAAATAGGCATACAATCTGAAAAAATCAACCAGTCCGATATTATAACCCAGTATAATATCAAGTATCGGGATGAGCCGACTCAGAAAAAGAATGCTGGTTAAAATTATAAGACTGGCATAAAAAGGGGCCAGGACCTGATTAATCAGGTATGTGTTGAGCAATCTTGGCATAATGGGTAGCGGGATGAATATGCGCTAAAGTGTAGTTGCATCCTTTGCGAAAAGTTTTATATGCAGTAATACGGTTTTGAATGATATTTAAGTTATAACCTCTTAGGGTTATTGATACAATTCGCAGAAATAGTGTAACAGGGCGGGCAGACCAGTGCAAGCATAATGGGATTCCGGATGCAGTGAATAAAGCTGTTGATAGATAGGCTATAACAGGTATAGTTTGCACATCCGAACGCGACATCGCATGGGTGGGCCGGTATTTTTCACCAGCAGGGACGGCAGTAGATATGCACCCTTTCAGGGCATAAACTCTGACTCCGGATATGCCGGTCAGGAAGGCGGTTATAAAGTTAAAATTCAAGGATACAGGAGAATGAGTGCTTTGGGACGGGCTATTAGCGCATCATGAGTATCATGCGTTTGCAGAGCATAATACCGCAGAAAACAAGTATTATGCCAAAAACATTGCTGATTGTTACATAGGCCAGGGCAGTTTTCCAATCACCGATCTTAAGCAGTTGCAATGCCTCCCGGGTAAATGTGGAAAATGTTGTAAAGCCGCCCAGGAGCCCGGTAAAAACAAAAAGGCGCCATTCATGGGACCAGTGGGTCTCATCGAACAGGCACCAGATGAAACCTATGAGAAAGGAACCCAGGAGATTAACGGCAAGTGTTCCTGCCGGGAAAACGGGTCCTGCAAAACGCTGGACAAAAAGAAACATTCCGTGGCGGCAGGCAGCCCCGATAGATCCTCCAGCCATAATTGCTAATATATTGAGCATAATAAATTTATATTGCCGGCATACTATTTCTTGTAATTGGAAAGTAGGAGCTACCCATACCATCCAGTGCTTTTTCCGTCAAGAAAAGCCTTGCTGCAGGGCCCAACGGTTTTAATATCGCGATAAAGGTATTCATATGCAGTCTTTGCTAAAGCTGTATCCTATAGAAACCAGGGAGCCCAGCCTGGGAGATAATACAGGTGACCTGGATCGCCTTAAAAAAGCACTGATCGGCGATCTTCAGGGCCAGAATCCCATCGTGCCTTTTCATCGCATTGCACCGGTTGCAGAAGCATTCAGGCAATCAGGATTCAAGGGCTATGCCGTGGTAATTCATTACCCTGGAGGTCCCCGGCTCGTGGATTTTTTTGCACAGGCACCTGATATGCTGGCGGGTATGGCCCTTGATCTTGGCACAACGCATCTTGAGGCGTCACTGGTAGACCTTTTAATCGGTAAAACTCTGGAGCGGGCTGCCGTTGAAAATGGTCAACTGGAATTCGGTACAGATATCCTGGCACGTATTCACTTTGCAGCAACGAAAGTGGGCAGGCAAACAGGATTGGACCTGCTGCATGAGCGGGTAATGGACTCCATTCATACATTAGCCCTTGAATTGTCCGAGCGCGTCGGGCTGAAACCAATCCATATAATGGCCTTGTGCGTCTCTGGAAATACAACTATGACACATTTTTTTCTGAAGCAGAATCCCTATCATCTCTGCCG
Organism: Desulfobulbaceae bacterium; assembly: GCA_002868955.1. Classification (GTDB taxonomy): domain Bacteria; phylum Desulfobacterota; class Desulfobulbia; order Desulfobulbales; family BM004; genus BM004. Next base: position 7,065 of record PKTW01000128.1, on the reverse strand, counting down.
CGAACCTTATATCCCTGTGGTTAATACCCCGGATCCATTTTCAGCCTCCGAGTTGGCTCTTGATCTGCATCCGGCTGCCATTGTCTGGGTCATGCCGAGTATTGGCAGTTATTTTGGCGGAGATCTGATATCAGGAATCATTGCCAGTGGTCTTGACCAGCAGGAGGAGACCTGCATGCTGATCGATGTAGGCACCAACGCCGAAGTTGTGGTTGGTAACCGGGATTGGCTCATAGCCTGCGCTGGTGCTGCCGGTCCGGCATTGGAGGGGGGGGTGGCACGTATGGGCATGCGGGCTGGACCAGGAGCTATTGAGCACTGCAGCATAGATCCTGAAAGCGGAAAAATTTCATACCAGGCCATCGGTGGAGTACCGGCCAGGGGAATATGCGGCTCGGGTATTATCGACCTGGTTGCAGGATTATATCTTGCCAGGATTATAGATATTCAGGGCAGATTCAAAGTCAATCAGCCACAGGCAGAAGGACGCCTGCTCGAACTGAAAGACGGTCTCGCCTATGTCGTGGTGCCGGCAGAAGAAACCGACCTTGGAGAGCCCGTTTTGCTGAGCCAGGTTGATATTGATGCCCTGATGCGCTCCAAAGCAGCCATGTATTCAATCCTTACCACTATTACCAATCAGGTGGGCGTATCATTTCATGACCTGCACCAGATTTACGTGGCCGGAGCCTTTGGCAGGCATATTTCACCCCGGCAGGCAATAGTTCTCGGTATGCTGCCGGACTTGCCCCTGGAAGTTTACATACCGCTGGGCAACAGCTCCCTGGCAGGGGCGGAATTTATGCTGACCGACGAAAGCGCCAGGAAAAGATGCAGAGATGTTGTGACCAGGATTACCTACATAGAATTGAATGTTAACCAGGAATTTATGCAGCGCTTTTCCGGCTCGCGCTTTATACCCCATACTGATCATACTCTCTTTCCCTCTGTACCTTTCCTGGGAGAGTCTTAAGCCCATTCTTCACTGCTAACTTGCAACATCGGTACCCCGCATGTTATTGTGTTTTTTTTGAGACAAAAAATATACCCCTGCATTAGGGGCTTTAAACTGGTACTAACTATTTGAAAGTAAATAAACAGAAATGCGGTAAGTACAACAGGTACAGTACCGTCACTAAAAATACGGCCAAAGAGCGCCTGCGCCAGTTCTGGGAGGTCTTCCAGAAAGACGATGACGTCCTTGTGGTTATCAACGCTGATCCTGATGCCCTGGCCTGTGCCATGGCGGTTAAGCGTCTTCTGCGTTACCGGGTAAAAAGCATTACCATCGGCTATCCCAACGAGGTCAGGAGACTGAGCAATATAGCCATGATGGACCTCCTCAAGGTCCAGGCGGAGAAACTGCAGAATCTCAAGCTCAATGATTACTCTAAAAAAGTGATGCTTGACTCACAGCCGCCCCATCTCCCGATTTTTCAAAATATCGAGTGTGACGTGGTTATCGACCACCATCCTCTGACTAACAGCTGGAAGGCGACGCACGTAGATATCAGGCCGGACTATGGTGCCGCCTCTTCAATAATGGTGGAGTATTTGCGTGCTGCAGAATTAAAGCCCTCGGTATATCTGGCCACAGCACTTTTTTACGCCATCAAGGTTGATACCCATAATTTTGAAAAAAAGGCCCGTATTGCAGATGCCATTTCGTTCAGGTATCTTTTTGATATCGCCAATCAGAATCTTGTAAGGAAGATTGAACTTTCTGAGTTGCGTCTTTCTGAGTTGGGCTATTTTAAAACGGCCCTGGCTGAAATGAAGGTAAGCAAGGGGCGGCTCTATGCCCATGTTGGAAGAGTGCGGAGCCCGGATGTCCTTGTTATTATAGCTGATTTTCTCAACCAGGTGCATGATATATCCTGGGTTTTTGTCTCTGGCATACATGGTGAACGGCTGGTGGTTATATTCAGGTGTGACGGGTATAAGAGGAATGCAGGCAAGCTGGCAGCAAAGATCTTTGGCGATATCGGCTCGGCCGGCGGGCACAAGGAAGCGGCCCGGGCGGAAGTCCCGTTGAAGCACTTGGATCTGCAGGACAATGTATTCAATACCAATGTATTGAAAAAGATAACAACAAAACATTTATAATTAACTTGCAGCCGGCTGGCTGTTGATATAGTTATTTTTTTAGAAATATTTACTCAGGGGCGTTATGAAACTAAAGCCAAGAACGTTGGCTATGATTCTTGCCGGGGGCAGGGTTGATGATCTCACAGTCCTGACCTTCCATCGTCCAAAATCTGCGGTCCCATTCGGTGGCTTTGCCAGGGTTATTGACTTTCCCTTAAGCAACCTGATGAATTCCGGCCTCGAACGGGTGGCGATTCTCAGCCAGTATCGCAGCTATTCCCTTATAAACCATCTCGGTATCGGCGAAGCCTGGGACATGATCGGGCGTTACCGCGGCATATCAATTCTGCCTCCATACATAGGTTATGGACATTCCCAGTGGTACAGGGGTTCTTCGGATGCTGTTTACCAGAATCTTGATTTTATCGAGTATGTCAATCCTGAGCAGCTGCTTATCCTGTCCGGCGACCATATTTACCGCATGGATTACAGGGAAATTATCAATTATCACCGGGAAAAGGATGCTGATCTCACCATGGCCTGCATTAAGGTGCCTATGCGCGAAGCACACCGTTTCGGCCTGGCAGATATAGATGATGAAGACGGAGAATTGGGCGGCAGGGTCATCCGCTACAGGGAAAAACCGGAAAGTCCTGAATATAACTGGGCTTCATTAACAGTCTTCTGTTTTAAGCCTGATGTACTCTATAAAGTTCTGGAGGAAAATATTAAGGAAGATGCATCTTATGAATTCGGCCGTGATATCATACCGAGGATGATGAATGAGAATCGCCGGGTGTATGGTTACAAGTTCAAGGGGTACTGGGGCTATACCCGCACCATTGAAGAATACTGGCAGACAAATATGGACCTGCTGGGGCCGGACCCGAAAATAAATTTCGCAGACTGGGGCATTCGAACCAACCTGGAGCACAGGGGCATCAGGGATTGCCAGCCCCTGAAAATTGGTGATGATGCCCGGATTTCCGACAGTCTCATCTATAACGGCTGTATTATTGAAGGTGAGGTCGAGCGCTCCATTCTGTTTCCCGGCACCCATGTTGAAAAAGGAGCCAAGGTCAAGGACTCGGTGCTCTTTTTTAATAATGTGGTCGGCAAAGAGGCAATGCTGGATAAGGTAATAAGTGATGTCAACACAACTTTTGGCAGAGGGGTCAGGATCAACACAGAAGGTAAACCTGGCCCCAAGGAGGTATCTGTCATTGGCTGGAATAACTTTATCAAGGCAAATACAATAATTGGTTCAGGCTGCACTGTATATCCCAGTCTTCCCTCAGAGAAAATCCCGAAGCAGGTCGAGTCTGGCGAGGTGATCCGGTGAGCAGTCAGGAGGATACCCTGGTTTTGTTGCTGGCAGGTGGTGTTGGAACCCGGCTCAACGTTCTGGTGAAAACCAGGGCAAAACCGGCAGTTCCTTTTGCCGGACTTTACAGGATCATTGATTTCAGCCTGAGCAATGTCATGAACTCGGGCATGAAGCACGTGGGTGTGCTCACCCAGTACAAACCATTGTCTCTCATGCGCCATCTTGCAACAGGGCAGGCATGGGATTTTACCGGTCGCTCCCGGGGTGTAAAAATCCTGCCGCCCAGCACAGGCTTCAGGGATTCGGACTGGTACAAGGGCACAGCTGACGCCATACGGCAGAACTTGAATTTTGTCAGGGCGCATCCGGCCCGGGAGATACTCATACTCTCCGGTGACCACATCTATCAGATGGACCTCGATGCCATGATTGACTTCCATCGCCAGAAAAATGCAGACATCACAATCGGCATGATGGTTGTACCGGAAAGTCAGATCCATCAGTTTGGGGCCGCGATCACCAATGATGAAGGCCGGATAGTCGAATGGGAGGAAAAACCCAAGGTCACTCGCACCAACCTCGCTTCCATGGGGATTTATGTCTTCAACTACGAGTATCTGGTGAAGCTGCTGACTGAAGACAAGGATGTCGTTGATTTCGGTATGCATCTGGTACCAAAGGCCATTGTCCATGATAATGTGTTTGCTTATCCGTTTGAGGGCTACTGGCGTGATGTCGGCACCATCCAGGCATACTGGGAGGCCAATATGGACCTGTTGATGGATGATCCGGAGATTTCACCCGAGGCCTGGGGAATCAGGCCCAACCTCGAATCAGAACAATTTCTGGCAGACCGGATTCCGGCCCGTATTGCGGCAGGCAGTGACGTAAGGCGATCCATGATATCAGCAGGGTGTGTCATAGAAGGCGAGGTGGTGAACTCGGTTCTTTCCCCGGGCGTCATAGTAGGTCCAGGCTGCCGGGTACGGGATTCCATCATACTGCAGGACTGTGTCATAGAAGAGGGGGCAACAGTTGACCTGGCAATAATGGACAAGCTTGTAAGGATCGGCAAGGGAGCTGTAGTCGGTAGTGGTGATAACAAGAGCATCCCCAACAGCAGGTATCCTGATCATCTTTATACTGGCATAACTCTGATTGGCAAGGAAGCTGCTATCCCGTCCGGCACAGTGATCGGGCGCAACTGTATTATCAATCCATGGTGTAAACAGAACTGTTTCAAAGATAGTGTCATACCGGACGGGTCAACAATTTAAGCAAATATGAAGCGAAGAAGAATTTAACAAAGGGGGATTTAGTATGAAGAAAACATCAATTCTTGTTTATGTTGTAATTCTGGCATGTTTTGCAGTTGCCTATGCACAAAGTAATGAGCCGGTCACCTTTCAGGATTTTATTGAAGGTAAAGCGGCGTTTGAAGAAAACTGCATGGAGTGTCATTCCCTCGAATGGCCTTTGAAAAAGATTGCCACACGTGAAGAATGGGAAATCACCTTAACCAAGATGGCCAATACTGGCGCTGTCTTAAGTAAGAAGCAAAGGGTGCAGGTGCTGGAATACCTGGTGGCAAAATCCTCTTTTCAGGTAAAATGTTCGGTCTGTCATGGCCTTGAGCGCCCCCTGGAGAAGAATAAGGAATTTCAGGCCTGGATGGAAACTGTCAGACGTATGGCGGGCAAAAAGCCCGAACATTTGACTGATGAAGAAATACAGGCAATTTCCGGTTTTCTGACCGCAAAGGGCACGGAAACAAAACTTTACTAGGCATAAATATTGACGTGAAGCACGCTTTTCTGTTGACAAATTTGACTGAAAAAACTATGAGTTCACATTCATTTTTTTAATGGCGTATGTGTTTTGGTATTTTAAATAAGGGGTATTGAAGTTTCAGTACCAGGTAATACTTAGTTTCTAAGTATTGAATAAAAAAACAAAAAGGAGGGAAGTAAACTATGAGTAAAAAGTCTTTAGTTCTGTTGGTTGTAACAGCCTTAACCTTGAGCCTGGCCCTTGCTGTATCAGTCAGCTTTGCAGAAGGGGACAAAGGTCCTGCTGAGATTATGCTTAATGTTGACGGCAAGAAACCTGCAACGTTCCCGCACGCCGCCCATCAGGGCAAAGATGGTGTTACCTGTGGAACCTGCCATCACTATCAGGATGATGCAGGTGCCCAAGTTGCTTGTATGGATGATACTTTGGATAAAATTTCGAAATGTGACACCTGTCACAATGCTGATTTTAAAAATGAAAAACTCCGCACCTGGAAGGATATTGGCCATGGTCTTTGCAAGGACTGCCACACCAAGATGAAAGATGCTGGCGCACCCACGAAGTGCAATGACTGCCACAAGAAAGCAGAATAAACAGCAAGTAATTTCTTAAGCTTTATAAAGGCTGTCTCGCAAGGGACAGCCTTTATTTTTTCTGACAGTAAGGTAAATTTTGTAAGTCCCACGGAAGGGGATATATGTTTTAACCGGGGATGGCGTATTGCTTGCGGAGAAATATGAATTGGTGTAAAAAGCCCTCCTGCATGTCATAATGCCCCCGTAGCTCAGGGGATAGAGCACAGGATTCCTAATCTAGAAAGTTGATAAGCAATAAAATTCTGTGTTTCTAACTAAGAACCATTCTCGACTGTAAATGTATAGCAGCTATTGTTAATAGCTGAGGCCCTGCATATGACCCTCCCCCCCATAAAAACAGGGGGCAATGGATTAGTCTTTTCTGCTTGACACTGTCAGACATATCAGCAGACATTTTTTTTATGGTTTGTTGTGCCAAAGATGGGCAATCTTTAGTGCACCAAAGCCGGTTTTCCTCATAGGCACAAAAACAATTTGACTTAGTGTACAAATAGTTGAGCTTGTGCTAAATGTTGCAGTGGTTGATGTGGCAAATCCAAGATCTCTTCCATCACAATACCAATCATTGTTATCCCCACATATATGAGCTGTTTTAAGTAAATGGTTGCGGTAACATCATCACAATCCCGCTGATTGGCTATATATCCGTCACCATCAAGATCAGCATTGCCTTAAAATTATCTAAAATTCTCTCAAGCTTGTTCTGGAGGTTATAACTGCTTTGGTTACGGGTTGATGTATTCCACCGTGGCCTTTTCCCTGGCTTGAACATACCAATCATCCAGAGCTTCGGCCTCGCGGTTTCGCAGCAGTGATTCTGCTATCATGTCCTTTGCTTTTTCATAGGGTATAATGGCGGGCTCCTGGCGGTCAATGATTTTGATGACATAATAGCCATCCTTGGTTTTGACGGGCCCCAGAATATCTCCCACTTCGCTGCTCTGGATGAGAAACTGCACCTCCTGCGGCAGCGATTTGTATGGGATCCATCGTGTTCTGCCAGTCAGGCCACGTTCCTTAAGGATGGAAAATTTTTCCATCAGATCATCGAAAGGCTGGCCCTCCTTAAATTTCTCGTATACCTCAGCAGCCATTTCAGCGGAGTCCACAACCAGAACTTCCAGTTTTACTCTTTCTTCGGACATGAAACTTGTACCGTGCCCGTCATAGTACTCTTCAATAACGTCCTCCGGTATTTCAAGATCGGCAAGAATCTTATCCTTGTATTGATCAATCAGAATCCTTTCTTCCAGGAAAGCGCGG
>PKTW01000072.1 GCA_002868955.1 Desulfobulbaceae bacterium | reverse complement strand
GCCGGGTTGGGTGAAGCTGCTTTTTATGCATACGCATATCCTGAGCCAACCGGCTTCAGTAAGTACCCGGTACAACCCAAAGGAGCGTATTATAATAGTGTAATTTCTTGTCAGGAAACAGAAAGCAAAACATCAGAAATCTTATCTGCAGGACACGAAACGGATCGTTGACTTCCGGCTATTGATTATTTCCCCAATACTTTCTATCACCCGGTCAATTTCTTCTTCTGTATTTTCATAGCCCAGGGACAGGCGCAGGGAACAATGGGCCTCTTCTGCAGAAAGCCCCATTGCAGTTAGGGCATGGGATGGGTCAGGTGAGCCCGAGCGGCAGGCAGACCCGGAAGAGCAGGAAATGCCATGTTGATCCAGAGCCAGGACAAGTGATTCACCGCGTATGCCAGGAAGGGTTATGTTAAGTGTATTGGGCAGGCGCCTGGTCTTGTGGCCGTTGCGCTTTGCCCCGGGAACAAACTCACAGAGTTTCAGTTCAAGCCTGTCCCGAAGCTTTGCAACACGATCCATTGCCCCGACGTTCTGCAAAGCGATTTCTGCAGCCTTACCAATCCCCATAATGCCGACAACGTTTTCTGTTCCGGCCCGTAAATTCTGTTCCTGTTTGCCGCCATGAACAAGTGCATCAATGGGTATGCCTTTTCTGATATACAGGGCTCCAATTCCTTTTGAAGCATGGAATTTATGCCCGGACAAGGAAAGCAGGTCAACATCAGGCTCGTTAACATCCATGGGAATTTTGCCTATGGCCTGGACTGCGTCTGTATGAAAAAGACTTCCCCCGGCATGGGCAATTGCAGCCAGCTCTTTTACGGGCTGGATAACGCCTGTTTCATTATTTGCCGTCATGATGGTTACCAGGAGTGTATCGCTTCGCATGGCGCGCTCCAGGACTTGCGGCTGCACGATACCCTCGCGGTCTGGTGCGAGGCAGGTTACTTCAAAGCCCTGTTTCTCAAGCCAGCGGCAAGTGTTCAATACAGATGGGTGTTCTATGGCGGAGGTAATTATATGATGTTTTTTCCCGCCGGAAAAAGCAATTCCCTTAATGGCAAGATTGTTGGCCTCTGAACCGCCGCCGGTAAAGATGATACGCCGCGCAGTGCAATGTAAGAGAAGCGCGATGCGCCGCCGTGCATCTTCCAGGTATTTCTGCGATGTCCTCCCTTCTGCATAGAGGCTTGAGGCATTGCCGAACAGTTCCACAGCCGCAACCATGACATCCCTGACCTCAGAAGCCACCGGTGTTGTAGCATTGTGGTCCAAATAGATACGGTGTGTTTTGGCAACTGATGCAGATGGCCTTCTCTGGCTGTGTTCTCCTGTTCCGGTGATATTTTTCACATCGCCCGCGCCTGCCTTGCTTACCTCACACAAGAGGGCTTTATACACAGGAAAGCCTGAAATGGGATCATAGCGTGTGAGATCCGTCAGTTGATTGACGTTTGCCCTTTGCCATTCCTTCGGTCCCAGTGGCGCCCCTCCCATGGCGCTCGCCTCGATGGCGCCCTGCATAATATCGTCTGTAACATAGGCAAACATTTCCACCTGGCCACGTTTTGTCTTAAGAAGGATCTTGTCGCCATTTGCAATACCACGTTCCTCAGCATCCAGGGTATTGAGCATTACAGTGGGAACCGGTTTGTCTTTTTGCAGGTCCGGGACAGTATGGTGCAGGGCATGAAGGTCTACATTAGAGCGGGCGCCTGAGTTAAATACCAGAGGAAATTCTTTTGCCAGTTCCGGTTGCGAAAGCGGGCTTTCTCCCGGTTCAGCATAGACCGGCAGTCCAGCGTAACCGTATTCTTCTAAAATGGATGAAGCAATTTCAAATTTTCCACTTGGGGTGTCAAATCCCTGTTGCCCATCGGAGCGCAGGAGGCCTTTTTCCCATTTTTTGTACTGCATCATCACGCCAGGCTTTTGCACCATGCCGCCAGCCTTTTTAACATCTGCGCGCGTAAAGCCGGAACCTTTGAGTACATGGTTGAGCAGTTCTTCCTCGGTCTGGGGATAGAGATGGCCATATCCCAGGCGCTCAGCCAATTCAGCCATAATAAAAAAATCATTTCTGGCTTCACCAACCGGCTCGATAATGCGTTCACGCAGACGGAATGTTGAGCCATAAACCATATATGACTCAATTTCATAATAGGTTGCAGCCGGAAGAAGAATGTCGGCATAGGCTGCATCAGCAGTCAGTTGCCGGTCAATACAGGCAAAAAAATCCAGACCGGCTAAAGTTTTTTCCCAGAGGCCTGACTGGGGCCATGAGGTGATTATGGATGCTCCCAGGCTTAAAAGCAGCCGTATGGGGTACGGTTTTTTTTCAAGAACGGCACGGGGCAGAATACCGGCATGGAATTCACCGCGGTATGCAGTGTAGACAGGAAAGTCATTATGCCCGGCCGCTTTGCGTGGGGCCGGATTTTCAAGATGGCCGTCGCGATTTATGGGAAAATGATTTTCCGGCATCGTAAAGCAGAGCCCACCAGGGACATCGAGCTGGCCGGCCAGGGCCCACAATACAAATGTTGCGCGGATGGCCTGTACTGCACCATCACTGTATTCAAGACCACTATACATGACAGGGGCAACTCCACGGGTCGCTGCAATCCGCCGTGCAAGCCTGATAACCGTGTCAGCGGGGATGCCGGTAATCTGTGCAACAACCTCGGGCCTGAAATGCTGGACATAACTGGAGAATTCTTCAAACCCTGCAGTCCATTGACTGGCAAAGGTTTCATCATGCAGTTCCTCTTCGATCAAAATGTTGCAAAGTCCAAGGGCCAGAGCTCCATCAGTGCCAGGACGTATAGGGATCCACTCCGCTTCAGGATACTTGGCCAGCAGAGTCTGGCGCGGATCGATAACCACAATTTTTGCACCGCGTCGATGTGCTTCCTGGATTCTTAAAAGGTCTGTCAGTGGTGCATGCGACGCCGGATTTTTTCCCCAGATAAGGATCATCTCAGCGTTTTCAATATCGCTGAATGTATTGATGAACATCCTTCCCATGGTCACATGGGGAGCGATCATGGCAAAAGAAACATAACAGAGGGCGCCAACACCAAGAGTATTTGGCGAGCCAAAAGGAAAAAGTACGCTTGAGGCGGAAGAAACACTTACACCTTTTGGTTGAAAAATATCGCACAGGGCCAGTTCGAAACTGCCGCTGCCTGTATAAATGGCTGTTGCTTCAGGGCCGGATTCAGCCTTGATACGCTGGAGATTCTCCACGATAATGTCAAAGGCTGCATCCCAGGAGATCCGTTCAAAATCAAAGGAGCCTTTTGGGCCGGTCCTGCGCATTGGATAAAGAAGACGGTGGGGTGAATAGACTATTTCGCGGGCAGCCTGACCTGACCTGCAAAGCATGTTGTAAGGGGAGGACTCATCAGATTTTACGGAAGCAATTTTTCCATCCTGATCGTATGTGACCTCGGCCCAGCAGCCTGCCGAACATATGCCGCAGATGGCGCGCCTGGTTTTATCGGTAGATTGATTATGCATGTTGCCTATCTGTATGTATAAAAGCCTATTGCTAAATTTTAAGGGTATTCAGGATTGGGGTGGTCAAACCGGCATCCTGCATCCCATAATCGCCTTTGCTATCTCAATGAGGCCATCCGTGTGTGAAAGCTCCGGCGTAGGTTTGAGGGTACAGTTGAGAAAGAGCGCTTGCAAGTTGGAAAAATCCCATTTGCTTTCCTCGCCCATTTTTCTTTGCCTGTCATTTAGTATCATGTTCACCTCCAGTTTATTCATCCAATAAAACCCGGTCCTCAGGGCCGGGTCAGAAGTGGCTGGCTCAGCCGGAGCCATCAACAAGGCTTAACCTAGGCACTGAGGCACATAGGCACAAAGGCACATAGGCACAAAGGCACTGAGGCACAAAGGCACTGAGGCACAAAGGCACATAGGCACAAAGGCACAAAGCCACAAAGTGACAGTAAGACAAAGAAGTGTAAAGGTTTTTTGAGTACACACAATGTAATCATATGATTTTATTATCAGGTTTTAAACTCTGTGCCTTTGTGCCTCAGTG
>PKTW01000084.1 GCA_002868955.1 Desulfobulbaceae bacterium | reverse complement strand
TCTCACAGCCTGATTACGGAGAACAAGCCCTTGAAATTGCACAGGTTCTTATCAGCAGCAATGCCGTTGATATTATTGTTGTTGATTCGGTTGCAGCCCTTGTCCCCCGGGCAGAGATCGACGGTAATGTCGGTGATCACCATGTCGGCCTGCAAGCCAGGCTCATGTCACATGCCTTGCGGAAGTTCACCGGTATCTTGAAACGCAGCAATGCAGCCCTTGTTTTCATAAATCAGATTCGTATGAAGATCGGGGTTATGTTCGGCAACCCGGAGACCACTCCAGGTGGTAATGCCTTGAAATTCTACAGTTCATTACGGCTGGACATTCGAAGGATTGCCACCTTAAAGGACGGACAGGAGGTTATCGGCAACCGCACAAGGGTGAAAGTGGTTAAGAACAAGGTTGCTCCTCCTTTCAAGATGGCCGAGTTTGATATTATTTACGGGGAGGGCATCTCCAAGGTCGGCGACCTGCTCGATCTTGCTGTATCACAGGATATCGTGGAAAAAAGCGGTGCCTGGTATTCCTATGCAGGGGAACGCATAGGCCAGGGCAGGGAAAATGCCAAAACATTCCTGAAAGAACATCCTGACATGACAGATGAAATCGCCCAAAAGGTCCGGATGGGTTTCGGCCTGCCTGCAATAGAAAAGATCAGGAAGGAATCCGACTAGCAGTTTTTTCTGCAGCCCTAGGGCTCTTCATACCCGTTGGGATTCTTTGTCTGCCAGCGCCAGGTATCGCGGCACATGGCGTCAATGCCCCTGGTTGCCTCCCAGGACAACTCCCTTTCAGCCTTGGAAGGGTCGGCATAACAGCTTGCAATATCACCGGGCCTGCGGCCGACAATCCTGTAGGGAATATTTTTCCCTGCCGCCTTTGCAAAGGCATTTACCATTTCCAGAACTGAATAGCCTTTTCCTGTGCCCAGGTTATAGGTGACCAGGCCCGGATTTGTGGCAAGTTTTTCCAGCGCCCTCATGTGCCCGCTGGCCAAATCCATGACATGGATATAATCCCGTACCCCTGTCCCGTCCGGGGTGGTATAATCATTGCCGAAAATTTGCAGTTCAGGCAATTTGCCAACAGCCACCTGGGCGATATAAGGTACGAGGTTATTCGGAATGCCTCTCGGGTCTTCACCAATCCTGCCCGAAGGATGGGCACCCACCGGGTTGAAATACCGGAGCAGCGCAATGTTCAATGTCGGGTCTGCATGGTACAGATCCCGTAGGATCTGCTCCAGCATCACCTTGGCCCAGCCATAAGGATTTGAGGCTTTCAGGGGAAAATCCTCCGTAATTGGAAGCGCGGCCGGATCACCGTACACCGTAGCCGAAGAACTGAAAACCAGGTTTCTGACTCCATAATCCGCCATGACCTTAAAAAGTACCAGTGAGCCGGTAATATTATTTGTATAATAGTGCAAGGGCATGGCAACGGATTCACCCACTGCCTTTAAACCGGCAAAATGGATAACCGCATCAATTTTTTTCTCCTGAAAAACTGCCGAAAGCCCTGATTTGTCAAGAAGGTCAACTTTATGAAAGTTCAGCTTTCGGCCACTTATTTCAGCAACGCGCCTGATAGATTCCTCCCGGCTGTTAATGAGGCTGTCCACCACAATAACTTCATAGCCGGCCAACAACAATTCCACGCATGTGTGGCTGCCGATATAACCCGCTCCGCCTGTAACAAGTATTCGCATATCCGCTGTTTTCCTTCGAAGTTAGATTGCTAAAATTTATTGTAACTATTAGATAGTAATATAATAAATACAGTATGCTAGATAATTTTACGATAGCATCTTTGGCAAAACATAGCCAAGATTCTTTGAAATGGGTATATAGTTTTAATCGTTTACTAATCATCAAGCTGTAAGGAGGAGACAATGCCCTACGTCAACATCCGGGTAGCCGGGAAACTGGACAGGCAGCAGAAAGAGGAAATGTGCAGCGGTGTAACCGATGTTATCTCCAGGGTGGCCAATAAGCCCAAAGACGCAATACTTATTTTTATTGATGAGGATCAGCACGAAAATATAGCTATGGGCGGCAAACTCCTGCAAAAGCCAAAATGAAATCGGCCGGACATGGTTGAGGACATAAAGAAAAAAATTCAAGAGCTGCGGAAGCAGATCAATTTTCACGCGCACCGCTACTATGAGTTGGATGATCCACTGATTGCTGACAGCGAGTATGATCAGCTGTTTCAGGAACTCCTGAATCTCGAAGAATTGCATCCTCAGCTGGTTACTCCGGATTCCCCCTCGCAAAGGGTTGGCTCCAGACCTTTGGCGGAATTTAAGACCGTACGCCACACCCATCCCATGCTCAGCCTGGAAAATGCTTTTAACGAAACAGAACTCCTTGATTTTGAAGAGCGCTTGCAACGATTTTTGAAGTCTGAAAACGATTTGTCCTATATGGCTGAACCAAAGCTTGACGGTCTTGCAGTCGAACTTGTCTATGAAAAAGGGCTGCTAACCATAGGCTCCACAAGGGGGGACGGCCGCACCGGGGAAGAGATCACCCGGAACCTTAAAACCATCCGCTCCATTCCATTACGGCTGGCAGCCCCAGGGAATATGCAACTCCCTGAAAACATTGAAGTTCGCGGGGAGGCTTATCTTACACTTGCAGGCTTTCAAGCCTTAAATGAGCAGCGGCTTAGTGCCGGAGAAACAATTTTTGCCAATCCGCGGAATGCTGCGGCAGGTTCCCTGCGGCAGCTGGATTCAAGGGTAACCGCGCAAAGACCGCTTGACTTCTTTGCCTATGGGGTAAGTGATACCGCGCAAAGCCCTTGCAGCAGCCAGGAGGAACTCCTGGATTATCTCAGGAAATTGGGCTTTGAAATTAACCCGCTGACTAAATTCTGCCGCGATATCTCCCAGGTTATTGAGCATTTCGCCCATTTACAGGATATTCGGCCGACACTGGCATATGATATTGACGGCATGGTCGTCAAGGTAAATTACTTTGACCTGCAGCAGCGGCTTGGCAGTAAGGCGCGAAGCCCCCGCTGGGCGATTGCGGCCAAATTTGCCGCCACCCAGGCTACAACCATACTGCAGAAAGTCGAATTCCAGGTGGGCCGTACCGGGGCCATAACCCCGGTGGCTCTCCTTAAACCGGTTAATGTCGGGGGTGTGGTGGTCAGCCGTGCGACCCTGCACAATGAGGGCGAGATCAAGCGCAAGGGCCTAAAGATAGGTGACCACGTACTCGTGCAGAGGGCTGGAGATGTTATCCCGGAAATTGTCAAACCAGTGATGGAGCAGAGGAGTGGCAGCGAAAAAACTATCAGGATGCCTGAAAGCTGCCCAGTATGTAGGCACCGTCTCATCCTGCCGGAAGGCGAGGCCATAACACGTTGCCCCAACTCCCACTGTCCAGCCCAGAGACTACGGCTCCTTATCCATTATACCTCAAAAGCAGGAATGGATATTGAAGGCCTTGGCAAAAAGGCCATGGAGCAACTTTTCAGTCAGAAACTGGTCCAGGATATCCCCGACATCTATGCTTTACAGGTTGCCGACCTTGTTGTCCTGGACGGCTGGGCTGAAAAATCTGCCCGTAATGCAGTTGCGGCCATAAAGGCAAGCCGTCATACCTCTCTTGCCAAACTGCTAAGTGGACTCGGGATCCGTTATGTTGGAGAAGAGGTTGCCGGATTACTTGAGGAACATTATGGCGGCTCCCTGCATGAGCTCATGCAGGCTGGTGAAGAAGAACTTCTTGATATTGAAGGAATCGGGCCGCAAACCGCTCAAAGCATTAAAGAATATTTCCATGATTCTGAAGTGAAAAAAATGGTATCGCGATTGATGGATTTCGGTTTTACCATCGTCTCCGCCCCAAAAAGCCCTGGGGAAAGACCCTTTGCAGGGTGGGTTTTTCTTTTCACCGGCAGTCTTGCAGCGATGTCCCGGGATGAAGCCAAGGTTCGGGTAAAGGAACGCGGTGCCAAAGTAGCATCCCAGGTCAGCAAAAAGGTGACCCATGTCGTTGTTGGGGACAAGCCGGGAAGCAAATTGAAAAAAGCACAGGAACTTGGGTTGACAATACTGACTGAAAAAAACTTTGCGGATCTGCTTGCAGGTAAGGATGCATCCCCCAATAAGCAGCAGCTCTCAATATTTTAGACATTTATAAAAAATTATGGCAGGGATAGCGCCACCAGACATGACCGCATCGTGCTTTTTGCGATGCCGACAATATATTTGGCAGAATCATAAAAAAAATCCGGTCTCATACTGCTGCTCGTGCGGGAAAGGAGGTTAGCATGATTGAGGCAAAAAGGGTTCATGTCATTGTTGAAGGCAGAGTGCAGGGCGTTTTTTTTAGAGCTTTCACCCGGGACGAAGCTTTCAGGCTTGGCCTTTCCGGCTGGGTTAGAAACCGGCCCGATGGTTCGGTTGAGGCACTTGTTGAAGGAGAAAAAAGTGCAGTGGACAAAATGGTGCAGTGGTTTCACCTGGGGTCACCACATTCAATCGTTGAAAAAGTACATCTTAACGAAGAATCCCCGGTTGGCGACTTCGGCACCTTTGAAATCCATTATTACTGAGCGCGCCCAGCTTTTGTGCCAAAGCCTTTATTATATGGCAGCAACTCCCCGGCAACCCAGTTAAATTCCCAACCGTATCGATCCAAAACAACTATTTGTAATTATTGCATTTTAGGGGATTTTGTTTTCCTTTGCCAGGAATGCTTTGGACGCTACTACTTACAAGTATTGACAATAGGGTGGTACTGCTTTATAGAAAAGCGAATCATTTCAAAAGGAGGATTGCTCTTACAATGAGTTATTCAGATACGTCCAAGCTCAAGAAAAAAAAAACAAGATCTAAAGTGGTAACCTTTCCCAGCACCCAGCGAATAACATGTCCTGAATGCGGCAACAGCAAGGAATTTCTCGAAGTATCAGACGGGGTTATTCTTACTACACGCTTTAACCAGCACAGTGACGGCAGTTTCAGCCAGGAGCTTGATGACTCCCAGGTCCTGGGACAGGTGAAATTTTACTGTGGCGATTGCGGCGCCGATCTCACCCAGTTTCACAAACGCTTTCTGGAAATGCTCTTTTAGTCTTCTGAAGTTATTGTTAATGAAACAATTGATTCCATAAGGAGATAAATGACTTGAGCCGCTCGAAGCTGGTCATTCGAGACAATTCGACTCTGCGGGCTCAGTACAATTCTCTGCGGCAGGGTGATATTATCGTTGGACGCTTGCGCCTGAGGGAATCCGAAGAATCTTTACTTCTTGACCTGTGCGAGCGCAATGTACGCCTGATTCCTTCAGGCCTTTCGCAACTGGCCAGCCGCTCAAAAACCTTGCAGACAACCCTTTTCGCACCGTTTATGCTGCCGCTGACCTGCTCCATCCACGCTCATCATGACCTGATTGCGGCAATTTCAGAGTATCAGAAAAAATCCATAACAGCAGTGGTCACCAAGCTTGACCGCAGGAATGCAGGTATGGGTGTGCATCTCTGGCGGTCTGTTGAAGAGGTGTTCACTCACGCCTCCCTGGGAAATCTCCCTTTCCCCTTTGTTCTGCAGCCCTTTGAAGCTGAGTGTCGTGATATACGGGTCGTTGCACTGGGTGACTATATTGAGGCATATTGGCGCCACAATCCCCACAATTTCCGTAACAACCTGCATCACGGCGGGCAGAGCAAGCCCTGCAAGCTCTCCGCAGAACAGATAAAACTCTGCCGCCAGGTAATGGCACGTGGTCTTTTTCCTTATGGACATCTGGATATTGTCTTAACGAAAGAAGGAAAATCCTATCTCGGAGAAGTCAATCTTCGTGGGGGTATACATGGGGCACAGATTAGTCCGGAGGAATACCAGCTGAAGGTGGATGCTATTCACCAGCAGCTGCTGGATGACTATCTGAAATAACTATTTTGCCTGGTGCAAAAAAAAGGGAGAAGGCAAAAACCTTCTCCCTTTTTTATTGAATTGTTGATATATGAATCACACGCAACCGGTCGGCTTGGGCAGGCCAGCCATTTTACAGGCGCCCTTACCTGGTCCTGACGGGAAGAGTTCATAAATTCTCTTCAGCGGGAAGCCGGTGGTTTTAGAAAGAATACGAACCATCGGAGCAATACCATTTTTCTTGTAGTATTCCTGCAGGGCATCAATTACTTTCTGATGCTCATCTGTCATCTCGGAGATGCCTTCAATTCCCTTAACATAGTCAACCCAGTTTTCATCCCAGTCTTCCATGCCTTTGGACAAAAAGCCATCCTCATCCACTTCGTACGCTTTGCCATTATGCTCGATACTTGCCATCTTGGTTTTCCTCCTTGCTTTCAGTCTAGTATATTGTTGATTGTTCCAGTCTTTGCCGAACTTTCGTAACAAATAATGAATAGTCCTTCATAATATAGCGTCTATTCTTTGTCAAGTAATCATTCACATTTTTTTCATCCCTTGGGCTCGTATGAATTTACAAAAAAACATTTATCTTTAGCCCTATCACATGAAGAGGATTTTCCCCATAATTTTTTTCATTTCATGACAAAAATATATTTTTTAATCATTCAGCATGATCTTTTTTTTTGCAGGCGCCCCTCTCAATTTGTTGCATTATTATTTTTCCCTGGTAATAAGTACTGTCTTTCGAATATTATATAATGTTATATATCTTGCTTTATAGAAAAAACACCCGCAAATTCACATATTGCTTTGAACATTTGTTCCTATAAAGAACCACACCTTTTCATTTGCTTATGAAGGAGAAAATATATGCTTGATTTACTTCGGAAAAAAGCTCAATCACCCCTTATTCAGGGCACAATTCTCATTATTGCGCTTGTCTTTATCTTTTGGGGTGTGGGGGGCTACCGCGGCTCACAAAACTCTGTGGCTCAGGTTAATGATGAAGTCATCCCCTACGAAGAGTTTCAAAAGGCCTACGAACGCTTGGCAAATCAGTACCGTGACCAGTTTGGCGGTAGTCTGCCGAAAGGATTGCTCGAAAGTATTGATCTGGAAGGCCAGGCCCTGGAGCAACTTATCCAACGATCGCTTCTGCGGCAGGGTGCCAGAGAAATGGGATTAATGGTAAGTGACCTTGAGGTCCAGCAGGCAGTCGAAAAAATGGAAGCCTTCCGGAACAACGGTGTGTTTAATGTTGAGCAGTACAAAAACATTCTTTCCATCTCCGGCATGACCCCTTCTTCTTTTGAAGCGACCATGCGTACCGACCTTCTTTCAGGAAAGGTGGTAGAATCTCTCTCCCGCTTTGCCAAACTGACCCCGCTCGAGGTCAGGGATCAGTTCGATTTCGACAATGCGGAAATTAAAATTGAATATGTTTCCTTCAGCGGCACCGATTTCAAGGATAAAGTTGAAACGGACGAAGAACAACTGAAATCATACTATGAAGAAAACCGGGAAAACTACATGACCGAGCCGCAGGTAAAGCTGCACTTCCTCGCCTTTCCCTATGTTGCCGAGAATACACCTGTAATACCCGATGAAGAGCTGGAATCATTCTACCGCGAGAATTTCAACCGCTTCTCCATCCCTGAACAACGCAGCGCCCGTCATATCCTCATCAAAACTTCTGAAGAGGATACTGAAGATATCCTTGCTGAAAAGCGCAACAGGGCTGAACAGGTTCTTGAGCTTGCCAAGTCCGGCGAAGATTTTACCGAACTCGCCAAGCAGTATTCAGAAGGGCCGACAGGACCCAGGGGGGGAGATCTTGGCACCTTTACACGGGGGCGCATGGTGAAACCCTTTGACGATGCAGCTTTTTCATTAAAAGAAGGGGAAATAAGCGATATAGTTGAAACCCAGTTCGGTTTTCATATTATAAAACTTGAAAAGATTGAACTTGCGTATACCCGGACACTGGAAGAAGTTAGGGGCGAGATTGAAGCCCAGCTTCAGGCGCAAAAATCAGGAGAACTTGCGTTTACGCAGGCAACTGAGGCCTATGAAAATATCATCCTTGCCGGCAGCCTGGACAAATTCAGCCAGAACAGTGGTATTCTTTTTGAACAGACAGACTTTTTCCCCAGAAAATCTCCTGAGAAAAGCGGTTCCAGATCCGGCATGGCGACTGAGCCCTCATTTCTTGATGCTGCTTTTTCTCTAAACAAAGGGGAACTCAGTTCAATTGTTGAAACCCCGCAGGGCTATGCCATCATCTTTGCCGCTGACAAAAAAGAACCAGAAACCGCCTTATACCAGGATGTTAGGGAGCAGGTCCGGGAGGATTATATCAGCGCCAGATCAGAAGCTATGGCAAAAGAAACTGCAGAAACCATGCTGTCTGAACTTAATGCAGAGGGCATGGAAAATTTTGCTGCAGAGGCGGCAAAATTCAATATGACCGTCAAAACCTCTGACTATGTCACCCGCTCTGCTGCTGCAGGTTCCTCTCTGCCTTCACAGATCGTCAGCATGGGCTTTGAGCTTTCAGAAGAAAAACCTTACCCTGAAGAGGCAGTATTCGCTAATGGCATGTTTTATGTCTTCAAGGCCATGGAAAAGAGATCACCTTCCACTGACCTCTTCAGCAAGCAGGAGAATGCATTCAGGACAGGATTGCTGGAAAGAAAAAAATCAGCGCTCCTTGCTTCGTGGCTTGCGAATGTGAGAGACAAGGCTGAGATCGAGATAAACCAGCAGTTTCTCTAGCCCGTTTATCACAAGACGATAAATCCGCATCTACATTGTCGCAGGGATTTTGGTATAACAATTATATAACCAAATTCCCTGCTCCGCATATCTGCACCTCTCGCAGCTTGTGATAAACGGGCTAGCATGCTTGAAGCTGCTAGAATAAATAGTAGAAACAATCCTATTCCCAGTCTGGTCGCAGGTAAAGCTCTGTGAGCTGTTTCCTGGCCACTGAGGCAGGAGCTTCAGTGAGAGGACAGGTTGCCTTCTGGGTCTTTGGAAAGGCTATCACGTCACGGATCGTTTCACGGCCGGCCATAATCATGAGGAGCCGGTCAAGCCCAAAGGCAATACCGCCATGGGGCGGAGCGCCAAGCTCCAACGCCTGCAGGAGAAAGCCAAATTTGTCCTCGGCCTCTTCTTTGGCAATTCCCAGGGCAGTAAAGATCACATCCTGCTGCTCTTTCTGGTGGATACGTATACTCCCGCCGCCAATTTCAATACCGTTTAGAACCAGGTCATAAGCCTTGCTGCGGACACGCCCCGGATCCTTTTGCAGTAATTCTATATCTTCTTCTTTTGGCGCTGTAAAGGGATGATGCACTGCCATGTGACGCTTTTCGTCATGGTCATACTCCAGAAGTGGAAAATCGACAACCCAGACAAAATTGTAGCTGCCCCTGTTTATCAAGCCAAGCCTCCTGCCCAGTTGCAGGCGCAGTTCAGAAAGCGCCTGATGAACAATGGTTCCCGAGTCGGCAACAAAAAACAGAACATCATTCTCTTCTGCCCCAAGCTTTTCGCTTATAGCCTTGCGTTCCCCATCCTCAAAAAACTTCGTGATGGGTGACTGCCATTCACCACCAGACTTTACCTTTACCCAGGCAAGGCCCTTGGCCCCGAAAAGCCCGACATATCCGGTAAGATCGTCAAGGTCTTTGCGAGAAAAATCCCCGCATCCCTTAGCATTGATGCTTTTTACCAGCCCGCCTTTTTTTACAACGGTCTGAAAAACATTAAAGCTGCAATCCCTGACCGTTTCTGTCAGGTCGACGAGCTCAAGGCCAAATCGAGTGTCCGGCCGGTCCGTGCCGAACCGGGCCAGTGCTTCGTCATAGTTCATCCTGGCAAAAGGTGCGGACAGTTCAATATTGAGGACATCCTTGAAAAGCTTCAGCATCATGCCTTCAATAATTTCATAGATGTCTTCCTCCTCAATGAAGGAAAGCTCCATGTCAATCTGGGTAAATTCCGGCTGCCGGTCGGCCCGCAGGTCTTCATCACGGAAACAGCGGACAATCTGGTAATATCTGTCCAAGCCGGACACCATCAGGAGCTGTTTGAAAAGCTGCGGCGACTGGGGCAGGGCATAGAACTTCCCAGGATTTACCCGGCTGGGAACCAGATAATCCCTGGCTCCTTCCGGGGTAGATCGGGTCAGAACCGGTGTTTCAATTTCCAGAAAATTCTTCTGATCCAGGTATGCCCGCACAGATTGAGACGCCCTGTGACGCATAATAAGATTTGCGGCCATGGAGGGGCGCCGCAGGTCAATATACCTGTACTTGAGGCGCAGGTTCTCGGAGACCTCTACCTCCTCGTCCAGCGGGAAGGGCGGGGTAAGGCTGGAATTCAGGACGCGCAGGGTGTCGACTAAAACCTCGATGGCGCCTGTTTTAAGATTGGAATTTTCCATGGCAGGCGGCCGTCTTTCCACCCGGCCCTGCACAGCTATTACCCATTCACTGCGCAGCTGATGCGCCTTGGTATGCACATCCGCATGGATCTCAGGGTTAAAGACAACCTGGGTGATACCCCAGCGGTCGCGAAGATCAATGAATATGACACCGCCATGGTCACGGCGCCGCAGCACCCAGCCCATCAGGGTCACGACCTCTCCCACATTATCCACTGCAAGATCATTACAGGAATGACTCCGTTTGAGTCCCCCCATGGATTCCATGTCTTTCTCCTCATTTTTTGAACAGCACTACAGGTCGGGATTCTATCTCTTTCCGGCTGTCAGCTGTGTTTTATTTACTGTTGCCTGATTTTCGTCGCGATAAGAGCAGCCCAGTCCTCAAATACAGGCGTGAGTTCAACAAGTTGCTGCGCACCGGAATGCATATCTTTAAGGAGCACTTCACGGTTTGCCAGTTCGTTTTCTCCCAGGATGACCGTAAAGCCCGCATTCTGCTTATCGGCCTGTTTCATCTGGTTTTTCAAGCTCCTGCCTTCATGATCCATCATAACACGCAGTCCCAGAGAACGGAGCATCTGCAGCAGGACAAATCCTTTTGCATAGGCTTCCTCCCCAAGGGTAACAAGAAAAAGATCGAGAACCGACCGGGTCGCAAGCCCGTCCTTTTTCTGGCCCAGAAGCATAACCAGTCTTTCCATACCCATGGCAAAGCCTATACCGGGCACTTCAGGTCCGCCAAGCTGCCGCACCAGGCCGTCATATCTGCCGCCTGCGCCAATCGCTCCCTGGGCACCAAGTTCAGTCGTGATCAGTTCAAAGGTTGTCCTGGTATAGTAGTCAAGCCCCCGCACCATTTTTGCATTCACAGCATAGGGGACTCCAAGCAGGTCCAAGGTCTGCTTGACCTCTTCAAAGTGGCGGCGGCAGGCACCGCAGAGATGCTCTATGATTGATGGAGCTGTAACATACTGGGCCTGGCAATGCTCGCTTTTGCAATCAAGTACCCGGAGCGGGTTAGTGGTGCTGCGGCGCTGACAGTCATCACAAAGGTGCCCGATGCGCCCCTGCAGAAAGCCCTGCATTGCTTCCTTGAATGCCGGGCGGCATTCCGGGCAACCAAGCGAGTTGATCTCCAGGCTTGCCTGCAGCCCGATTTCCTGCAGGATCTGCCAGGCCATGGCCATAACTTCGGTGTCTATCCTGGCACTGTTAGAGCCGAGCACCTCGACACTCATCTGGTGGAATTGGCGCAGCCTGCCCTTCTGGGGCCTTTCGTGCCTGAACATGGGCCCGATTGTATAGAGTCGCTGGACTGACCCCCGAACATACAGACCATTTTCAATATAGGCGCGGATAACAGAAGCTGTGCCTTCGGGCCGCATGGTTATGGAAGAGCCGTTGCGGTCTACAAATGTGTACATCTCCTTTTCGACAATATCGGTACTCTCGCCGATGGTACGGACAAAGAGATCTGTCTTCTCCAGGATCGGCACCTTGATCTCTTCAAAGCCGTATCTGTGAAAAATGTCCCGGGTCGTTTTTTCTATAAACTGCCAGAGAATTACCTCGTCGGGCAGGATATCTTTAAAGCCTTTTAAAGCTTTTATGCTCAAAATTTTCTCCTCATTACCACGGAAATATATTAAAATAGAAAAATAAACGGACAACTTTACTCGTACCGCTGGCTAAAAGTCAAGCAATGTCCCCGATACAGGCATGCTTTGACTTGACAAAGAGCCTGAAGCGGGGCATATTCGTGCATTATTGCAGAATGGGAATTATATTTATATATTAGGAAACAATATTTTTTTTTAATATCAATCAATTAACGAAAAAGTGCTTGTACGCACTTGGACAGGAGAACCCGACAGAAAGTCTTTATGTTTCTGTAATTAAAAAAACACATGAAATTACCCCCTTTAACCATTGGTCCATATACGGCCCCTGTCCCCCTTATCCAGGGGGGGATGTCTATCCGGGTCTCCACTTCCGCCTTGGCAGTACCCGTTGCAGAATGCGGCGGTATCGGCACCATCGGTGGCTCTTCCATCCCCATTGATGAACTCAAGGCCGACATCAAGAAGGCCAAAAATGCCACTAAGGGCATTATCGCGGTGAACATCATGTTCGCCATGAAGAATTTCTATAACCTGGTCAAGGGATCCATTGAAGCCGGAGTCGACATGATTATCACCGGTGCGGGCTTTTCCAGGGATGTTTTCAAGATCGGCGCAGAGAGCAATACACCCATCGTCTCCATTGTCTCTTCTCCTGCCTTTGCCAGGCTTGCAGAAAAGCTGGGTGCTGCCGCCATTATAGTAGAGGCCAAGGAAGCCGGCGGCCACCTGGGAACCGATATTGCCCTGCGCGACCTCTTTCCCAAAATTCGCGAGGTTGTAAAAAAAGTCCCCCTTATTGCTGCAGGTGGGATCACCGACGGTTATGACATGGGGGAAATGATGGACAAGTACGGGGCTGATGGTGTGCAGGTTGCTTCCCGTTTTGTCCTGACCAAGGAATGCTCGGTATCGGATGCTTTCAAGCAGACCTATCTCAATGCCAAAAAAGAAGACGTGACCCTTATCCGTTCACCGGTAGGCCTGCCCGGCAGGGCAATACGAACACCGTTTGTTGCTCAAATGGAGGCCGGGGCAGAACTGAAAGCTAAGGAATGCAAATATAAATGCCTGAAAAAATGTGACCATTTCTATTGCATCTCTGAAAGGCTGACAATGGCAAAAGACGGCAATGTTGAGGAAGGTCTTGTATTTTCAGGGGAGAATGTCTACAAGATGAAGGAAATACTTACGGTCAAAGAGGTCTTTGATATGTTTATCTCCCAGGCCGAGTCTGTCTATAAGGAACCAGCTGCCTCCTGAACCCTGAAGTTATCCTGCAAATGAATAGCCATGCCAACTGACCCGGGAACTGCAAGCACGCCCGTTGACAATACACGCCCACCCCGTATTATCCCCAGGTCGAAACACCCGATATCCAGAAAAAATATTGACCGGGAAGCGCTGAAGGTCCTCTACCGTCTGCGTGATGCGGGACATTTAGCCTACCTGGTAGGTGGCGGTGTCCGCGACCTTTACCTCGGCAAAACCCCGAAAGATTTTGATATCAGCACCGATGCACGGCCGGGACAACTCCGTAAGCTTTTCAAGAACAGCCGCCTGATCGGCAGACGCTTCAGGCTGGTACAGGTCTTTTTTCATGGCAATAAAATTGTCGAGGTTTCCACCTTCCGCTGCCGGAGTGAGTTCGACCTGAACGGGGTCGCCAGCAACGGTGCAGAAAATATCCTGGCAGCCAACAACACCTATGGCTCACCTTGCGATGATGCCTTCCGGCGGGATTTAACCATTAATGGCCTGTTCTATGAGATAGAAAATTACACCATCATTGACTATACAGATGGGGTCAAGGATTTGGAACAGGGGCTTATCCGCTTTATCGGAGAACCGGAAAGGAGGGTGCAGCGCGACCCGGCCCGGATGCTGCGGGTCATACGCCATGCAGCACGCAACAATTTTTCCATCGAACCAAGGACCTGGCAGGCTATTACGCACCACAAGGACAAGCTGATGCTTTGCCCCATCTCACGCATCCGCGATGAACTCATGAAAGATTTGCACAGTGTGGCCTGCAGGGCCTGGGCGCAGCTTGCCATGGACTCAGGTATCTTTTATGTGCTTTTTCCCTTTTATAAACCTGTGCATGACGCTCCTGAAAGTGCAGAGAGCCGCGAATTGCTGCTTGCCCTCCAGGCAGTTGTTGACAGGTTGCATTCCAGGGGTATAAAGCTTCCCGACCAGCTTCTTTTCTCGCTGCTTCTGCTGCCTTGGGCAATTGCAGAGTATGATCTCCTGAACAATAACTTCAGAGGTCCTGAATTCCAACGTTTTCTGCACAAAATAAAAAAACGTCTCGATGATATCCTGGGGCCCATGAGCATCAAACGGGCCCACAAGGAAAGCATGGCAATGCATATCGCCACCCTGCCGCAGTTTATCGGTTTTACCCGGGATAACAATTGGCCCAAATGGTTGAAACGAAAAAGTTATTACCGTGAATGCGACCTGTTTTCCCGCATTTTCTCCGAAGCCTCTGGCGGTAAAAAGATCCCGGAACACATCATCGCAGAATCAATTCCGCAGATTACAAGTAAGGCCAGGCATAAGCCTTCCGGAAAGCGCCGATACAAAAAAAGGGGAAGTCCCGGACCGGCCTTTGCCTCTAAAAAAAACGGGGGCATTTTTGGCCTGAAGAAGTAATTCGCAAATAAAAACAAAGAGTTGAATTAATGGAACGGATGAAAAAAATTCTTTTGGAGCGGGAAAGAGCGGGAACGCTGCGGTCTCTGGAACCTTTAATCCGCCACGGGCGCGGCTGGGTCAGGCTGCTGGACTCCGAAGACAAGCTGCTGGATTTTTCATCCAATGATTATCTGGCCCTGTCGGAACACCCTGAAGTTATCGGTGCCAGCAGAAAATACCTGGAAATGTTCGGTGCCGGCGCCGGCGCCGCCCGGCTCATGAGCGGCGACCTGGAAATCAACCACCTTCTGGAACAGGAAATTGCCGGGCTGAAATCCAGGGAAGCCGCCCTGACCTTCGGCAGTGGCTACCTGGCCAACATCGGCATTATTCCCGCCCTGGCCGGCAGGGGGGACCTGATCATTACCGACCGTTTAAGCCATGCCAGCATTTACGACGGCTGCCTGCTCTCCGGAGCCATGACGATCAGGTTCAGACACAATGACCTGGCGCACCTTGAACAGATCTTGCAGGAAAAGCGCAGCCAGTTCAACGGTTGCCTGGTTGTTGTCGAATCCATTTACTCCATGGACGGCGACCGCTGCCCCCTGCTTGAACTTGTGCAGCTCAAAAAACGTTTCGATTTCATGTTGATGGTTGATGAAGCCCATGCTACAGGGGTTTACGGCGAGAACGGCGCCGGCATCATCGAAGAGGACAATGTTTGCGACGGGGTGGATATTGCCATGGGCACCTTTGGCAAGGCCCTGGGAAGCTACGGCGCCTATGCGGCGTCCTCCCGTGAAGTCGTAGACTTTCTGGTCAACAAGGCCCGCACCTTCATCTATTCCACGGCTCTGCCGCCGGCCGTTGTCGGCGCCACCCTGGCGGCGCTCTACCTGGTCAAATCAGAACCGCAACTCCGCCTGGATCTTCACACCAAGGTTGCATTCTTTAAAAAACATCTGCGTAAAAACGGCCTGCGGGATGATCCCGGCCCCTCGCAGATAATACCGGTTATGGTCGGTGACAGCGGCAAGGCCCTTGCCATTGCAAAGGAACTGCGGGAAAATCATTTCTATGTCAAAGCGGTACGGCCGCCCACTGTGCCTAAAGGTACAGCACGCCTGCGCTTCTCCATCACGCGGTACCACCAGGAGGAGGACCTGAAAAGATGTGCTAAGGTTCTGGCGACCGCTCTACGCAACATATCTCTTTAAGACCTGTTTGCCGCCCCTCTTGCCCATCTTTCCCATATCCGCTATAAACTACCTTTCATGAACCATTCATTTCACACTATCGATCTTCATCCCGGCACAGGACCTCCGACCCTATTTCTGCCCGGCTGGGGTTTTGACGGCAACATACTGCGGCTGCACAAACCCCTGCCACCCTGGATATATCCGGAAACCCCGCTTGACCCTGAAAGCATCAACCAGGATCTGCTGCGCTTTCTGGCTGCAGAAAATATCAGGAAAGTCCGGCTGGTCGGCTGGTCCATGGGGGCCATGCTGGGACTGAAATTTGCTGCCGGACACAGCGAGCTGATCGATTCGCTGGTCCTTGTTTCGCTGCGACCCCATTGGCCTGCAGATGAAATTGAAAATTTGCGGTCAGAATTTTCACTGAACCCGGAAGATTTCCTCAAGGGCTTCTACCGCAAATGCTTTCTTGGCGACAAACAGACATACAGAAACTTCTGCGCAACTCTTGAACCTCTCTATCTTGGGGCCGTAAACTCAAATAAAAAACGGCTGCAGCGCGGCCTTGATTTTCTCGCCGCATTCACCATCCCTTGCCCCCTGCCGGACATTCCGACCAAACTGGTGCACGGCAGTCAGGACATCATTGCCCCGGTTCAAGAAATGGCAACCCTTCCTGGCGCTGATGTCGATGTTATTGACAATGCAGGACACGGAGTGCTCCTGTATGAAGGTTCCTTTCTGCACCAGGAGATGCAAAAAGAGGTCATCCGGGAAAAATTCTCCCGGGCCGCGGATTCCTACGACAGCTATGCCAAGGTTCAGGCCGAGGTTGCCCTGAAACTGGCGGATAAACTGCCGCCAATGGACAAGAAGAAAGAGATCAGAACCATTCTGGAGATCGGCTGCGGCACCGGCAATTTCACCCTGCTGCTGGCAGCCCGCTTTCCCGGAGCAAAGATAGTCGCCCTTGATTTTTCGCCGGAGATGATCGCCAAGGCCCGACATAAATTGAAAAAAAACACTATTGAGCTTATCTGCGCCGAGGGCGAAGGTTTTCTAGAGGCAGCCCCGGGAAAATCATTTGACCTTGTGGTCAGCAACGGGTCCCTGCAGTGGTTTGGAGATATTGACAAGGCCCTGCATAATATTGCCCGTATCCTGGCACCGGGCGGCTCAATGTTCTGCGCGATATTCGGGCCTGAAAGTTTGCAGGAGCTGGGGCAGGGCTTAACAGCAATCCAGACACTCCCGGAGTGTCTGGCGGCGCAGAAATTTCCCCGGCCGCAAAGGCTGCACCGCGCCCTAGAGTGTTATTTTCACGCAGGAACAGTAGAGGAGGAACTGATTGGGAAAGAATACAATTCAGCCTATGATCTCCTGCTGCATATTAAAAAGACAGGCACCTCCGGCTGGCAGCCCATCATGCAGCAGCCGCTCACACCTGCCCGCATAGCAAAGCTCGACGAATGGTTTGCCAGAACCTATGGCGCATGCAGAGTGACCTACCAGGTATTTTTTCTCCAGGGGAATAAATAAGATACTACCCGGTTAGTATGATTTGTTGGAGGGAAGATTCAATATAGGTATCTTGACTTTCTTTACTGTCAACATATTTCAAAAACACCAACAGCAATTACTAAACCCAATTATCTTTATTGCCATCGGCGCTCTAATTCTTTTTAAGAATATGTATACCGCAAATCTTAAAAAGGGAGGACGATTATGAAGATTTCCGAGGCTGTTCAATTCTATTTACAATACAAGAAGGCAAACGCAAAAGGTAATTCTCTGAAAAATTACAGGTATATTCTTCAAAAGTTCGAAAATTCTTTTGGGGAAAGGGAAATTGATACCATAACAACTGAAGAAATTATCTCATTTCTCACGGGTCTCACCCAAAACAACAAACAGAATACCAAACGCAGCCGCTATTCAAGCCTCAAGGCTTTTTTCAACTTCATCTCTTATACGGCCCAGCCTGACTTGAAAAACCCTTGTGATTCCCCGGTAACAAGAAAACTATTCTATAACCCAAAACCCCACCAATGGACTGTCTTTGACAAGGACATCATTGATGAGGCCATTTTCAGGACAACCAATACACGCAACAGATTAATGCTTGAGCTTATGGCTAGAGGCGGCATGAGAATCAGTGAGGTACTGGGTCTGCAGCCGGCTGATGTTGAAAATCGCAAATTATTATTGAGAACCCCAAAAAGCGGACGCGAACTGGAGTTTGTATTTATCCCCCAGAAGCTGAGCACCAGGCTGTCCTATTATATTAAAGACAAAGACATGAAAGTCGCCCAGAGAATTTTCCCTTTATCCTATTCAGGAGCCCGGAAGATGGTTGTTAAAGTGGGCGAAATGGTGGGCATCAAGCTCAGACCTCATGATCTCAGGCGCCATGCGGCAACCTATGCCTCAAGAGCAGGCACGCCGCTTGAGATTGTCAGCAAAGTGATTCTTCGACACTCGGATCTATCAACTACCCAGCAATATCTTGGCAAGGTGTCAGACTACGAAGCAATACGGTGGATAGAAAACCGGCATGGATGAAAAAAGGGGTGGTTATTCCACCCCTTAATTGCTTTCATGTATTGTGGCAATCTTTAATAGTTGCTCGCTCCATTGTATTACGTATAGATCCAAAACGATCTTGACTTTTGATTAACACCACAACGAGTTAAAAAATATCCATAAAGACATAGTACCCTGACAGAGAAAGGATACAAAGAGAAATTGGCTGGAGTTAAACGGTACCGGATAAAATTGTAATGGTGGTATGCCGAAATTAAAGCCATTATGCCATTTCAGGAAACAATCCCGGCATCAAGTGCGGAGCAAGGTGGGCGGGAAAGGCCAAGCGCAGTGGAGCACGTGGATTTGTAGCGGTGAGAACTTTGTGCCCGGTCAAAGCTGAAATAACACGCCGACACTGACGTTCTCCCACACCGAGCAGATTCGGCAGTTCACTGCGAGGCAGTTCGCCCCTGTATAAAATTGCTTCAAGCAAGGTTTCCGCCTTGGGAGGCAGATTGCCTGTTTTTATCTCTTCTCCAGCCCAGGACAGCAAGCGGTGCCGCAGGCGACCCGGCTGCACCAAACCCTCCATGAAATCTATCTGGTCCAGACAGGTATGCAGAAAAAACCGGGTGAATTCCACCAAGGATTCTTCGCTCAGGCCGCCCCGCCCGTCAAGATCATTCCGTCGCTTCAGGTCACAGTTTGCCAGATGTGTTTTATAGGAGTTTTCGTTTCGCGCCAAGCCTCTGGCAACAGACCATATGGAACCGGTGTCAAGTAATTCCAATAGAATCGCATGGGACATAAGACGGGCGACCCTGCCGTTTCCATCGACAAAAGGATGAATCCAGAGCAGTCGATGATGAGCGGCAGCGGTGCCGATAATCATCTCCGACTTGCTCAAACCTGAATAGACCTCTTCAAACCGTTTAAGAAATCGAGGTAATGCTCCGGGACTTATGGGAACATGCTGTCCTACCCTGACATCCTGTTCGCGCAGCCTGCCCGGCACAACGTGGATCTTTTTTCCAGAATTCGGGTCCTTTGCCCATAATAACTCAGGAGGCAGATGCTCCCCAAAGCGTCTATGTATTTCACAAATACCTTCCACGGTAGTTGCGCGTTTTCTCAGGTTGCCTTCATCAATCCAGATCTGGGCTGCAATATGGGCCTTGGCCTCGATCTGCAGGTTTCGTTTCTGCTTGTCCGTGCTGTACACGTTTTGCAGAGCACGCTCTATTTCTACCGGATGGGTGTAATGACCTTCGATCAAATTGCTGTAATAGCAATTCATGTTCCTGACAAGGTCGGCCAGCGACGAAAGCACCCCATCCGGTAGACTGCGACGGAACCCGGCTGCTTTTGCCGCCAGTTCCACAGCAAGGTCGGTTAACTCAGTTCGGAAGCGCGAATCAGCGGCAAGGTGCAGCGGCTCCATCATGGAAACCATCTCACCACGATCTGAGACCTTCCTTATGTCCGCTTTTATGTCCACTTTACTATTTACCATAAATTGCTTAATAACATTTATTTAACAAAATTCAAACTTTTATGATGACTGAATTTATGGCCGCTTTGATGTCCGTGAGTTTCTTGTTCGATTTTATTATGATTATCATTAAACTCAACAAAGTCATTCAACCCAACAATTAGAAATTTATCAGAAATGAAAAAAGGCAAAGCTGAAATGGCCCCACGTGGCTTTGTATCATTTTGTGCCCTGTTCCATCACTATTTCCATTGCCTTGAAATAATCTCGCCTAACTTTTGGATTCAAAACCTTGGCATATCTTTGAGTGCTATAAATACAATTATGCCCCATGAGTTCTTGAACTGTTGCCAACATAGCATCTGCATTTAATAACTGAGTTGCCATAGTGTGTCTCAAACGATGACATGAAACCGTTAGTTCTGTTTCCGTTGCATATTTTTCAATTCGTTTTTGGATACCCCGTACTGATATGCCCTGTCCCTTGTACGTGCCCTTTGCCACCAGAAAAATCTTCCTGGTTTTGGGTTTTGGCCTTACACGCAAGTAATGGCCCAAAGCAAGGAAAGCGTCATCACTCATATATACAATCCTATCTTTCCGAAACTTGCCATTTAAGACCAGAATCCTTTTACAGTTAAAATCTATGACAGAACTAGTTAGATTTGCCACCTCTTGAACCCGCAGACCGCATCTAAGCATTAGCAGAAAAATTGCTTTATCCCGTTTATTTCGGATGTATTTGAATAATATGTCTACTTCCTCCTCGGTGAGAAATTTCGGCAAAGGTTTTGGTAGCAACTGTTTATGTAATGATGTAACCGGGTTTGGTATTTTCAGTTTTTCTTCATGATATAAATATTCATAGAATCTACTGATTCCACCAACATAGTTATTAATAGTTTTCGCTTTAAGCCGTCTGTTTTGGAGATATTCAATATATTCGGAAATCGTCCTGGATGTTACCTCCTCTATGGGTATATCAAGCCATTTTGTAAATCTTTTGATAGAAAAAATCCGATTAATAATGGTTTTATGCGAATAATTTACTCTTTTAAGAAAACGTCTAAATTTGGTAATAATCTCTATATGATCCATTTATTTCTCCTCTCTCGATTCTCTGCATTGATTTAAAATAATCTTTCTCCAAGGCAGAGTTTGTTAACCGAGCATATCTTCGTGTTACCGCTATGCTGCTATGGCCCATTAATACCTGAAGTGATTCAAGTGGCATTCCCGAAGATAGTAGTTCGCTCGCAAAGGTGTGTCTCAAATAATGAAGGGTGTACCCCTTCCTTTTGATATAAGTTTCTCTAAGGCATTTATTAAAGGCTGATCGTGCTGTTGCGTAACTCATTTTTTCTCGTTTCTGGGAATAAAACAGAATTTTTTTCTTCGGATCTCTTACTTTAATCCATTTCTTTAAAGCTTTATGAGCATCATCGCTGATGTAGACTATTCGCCCCACTCCAGTTTTGGCACTTTCAGGAATAATGATGATACGTTTCTTAAGATCTGTGTCTTTTAGTTTTAATGCGAGCAGTTCACTTATACGCATACCTGTTCTTAAGAGAATTAGAATCATACATTTAACTTTTGGTGTGAATCTTTTCTTTAGTAACCTTTTCAAATCATCTGGCTCTATTGTACGGGGTAATGATCTCCAGCTATTTGAAGAATAGGTTAAGCAAGCGTAATTTTTTTTCCTGCTCCATCTTTTGGGCGCACTCTTTTCCATGTTTACCTCCTTTATTTCATAATTTATGATATGCGGGAAACATGTATGATATATCAATAAATAGATATTAAAACAGTCACACGGTTCAGAGATGCTATGGTGAATTCTTCGGACTGAGAGGATGATAATACTAGTGAACAAGGGCATGGTTTTGATTGTCCCATGCTGAAACTATAAGAAAACAGGGGAATTTTAATTTGCTTTTGGTAGGTACTCAGGATTGCAAAGGGTATGGCTAATCAAAGGGCAAGAATCATTTGGTGCAAAATTAGCGAAGATTTCACACCCCACCTAGCCCTAAATTTAATGCAACCCGTCAAGGCTGTTTCAGCAATTGTTTTACAGTCTCAATAGATTTCGCCCATCCCAGGTTTCTTTGCGGGGTTCGATTTATCCTGCGTATGATATCCGTCAGGGCACAGTGCTTTAATCCGCCTTCATACAGGATAGAGTGTTTGTAAAGTTCCACTAAATCATTCATGTTTCCAAGAGTACTGCGACTGTTTGTCTTGGTGAATTCGATGGATTCATATCTGGTAAAAATCTTGTTTATTTCTGCGATGGTTAATCCCTCGAAAGTCAGCAACTGATCAATGCCGCACAGTAAGAGGTCGGGAATGTTTTTTATTGTATCTTTCCTGACTCCATATATTACAAACGAGAGCAGGGTTGTCTCGTTCATAAAGAGAAGGGTCTTACGCCGATCAACAACGAACATATTGACATACCAATCACCCAGTAAAGAATTCGGTTCTTTTGCTTCTTTAAGATCACAGGGTTTCAACCCCAAGAACTTTATCACCTTGGATGTGCATCTCAGTTGAAGCATACTGTTTCACCACTTGATTAAAGGAATTAGGGATAGATCATGCCTTGGAAATAATTTATTCCTCTTCATTTAATTCTCCGCATCTGAACAAGCGCCAGTCGATGGCATTAACCGATCTGCCATGTTTTTTCGCCAGAACTTCTACAGTCATCCCCTGCCGGTAATTGCTGATCAGTTCATCATCTTCTTTTTGAGTCCACATTTTACCTTTATTCTGGCTACTTAAATTTTCGACTGCAAAATAGAGCGCCCTGATTATGTCAGGATGATTGTATGGACTCTCTTCAGGCAAAGAATCATGAGTTATGGGATCATTGCCTTGAGCAAGAGTTTTAAGTGTCTGCCAAGCTTTAAATCTATCCATTATTAAAATTATCGAAAGGCTGACTTCATCAGTGCTAAGCTTTTTTGCCTCTGGTGAAATATAGTGGCTGAGATCTTTTAATATTACATTCTTTATTGAGTTATTCAAAGTGAAGATACATCCAAAATATCGCAACCGCATGGATATAGGTATCGTGATTTATGAGTCGGGTCAATATATTAGGGAGAAATCTTGACTTCAACGCAGAGTTCACCGGCGAGCTTGCGAGTCCGTGTGCAACGTTTTGTTGGGCGCTCTTAAACCCTGTCTTTAACATTCTGAATACGAACCCTTCCCAAGTGCCCCATCAAATCGCACAGATGAGCCTATTTAATAAATCCCCGGAATCAACCGATAGCGCACGCGTCGCACATAGTCGCGATAGCCCGGTAGTTCGTCCTGTAGAGTCTGATCTTCCAGCACCGTTCTAATCACCGCAATGATTAGCGCCACCGCTAACGGAATAAGTGTCCACATCGAACTTAAGGCCAGCACAATACCTGGGAGCGCCACCATATTTCCCGCATAGCCCGGATGCCGCACAATCCGATAGGGACCACTGTCACACACCACATGCCCTCGATCTGTCTGAATGCGCACCACACTGGAGAAAAAGCGGTTCTCTGCTAATGCCCATGCAGCGAAAGCGTATCCCAGCGAGATCAAGAGGAAGCCGAGCACGATGAGCCACAACGGAAATATGGGCGACCAACCAAAGCGATGATCCAGCCCGGCCACAATAACCAGTGGGAAACTCAGACTCAGCGCCATCAAGGGCGCAAGCACTTTGTCCCAGGCTTTAGCACTTTGAATCTTCTCCATATTTTGTCGTTCGGCCAACAACCCAGGATGCCGCCGTTCCGCCCAAATGCGTCCTCCCGGGCCAGCGGCAACAATCAGCAGGGAATAGCCCCACGCCTGCCACCAACCGAAATCCCCTCCGAACACCAGGAGAACCAGTGGTATGAAAAGATACGCGACAACTAAACGGACCCACTGGCGAAGGGATGCCGCTTGAGCTACTTTAGGATCATCTGCATTCGATGACATGCCATTCCCTCAAATCACATGACTTTTACTGAGCGCCCAATATTGTTGCTATGTGGAATGTCCTTTTGGTTTTTGCCACTTACTACCAAAACATCGTCACAAGCTATTAGGGAGATATGTTGACTTGGGCACCATGGAAAATAAGTAAGTATGGTGCCCCGGAATCTTTCCACTCCATGCTATCTTATTACTTACTCGTATGGAGTGAGCCGAAGGAGGCGGCCACCTTTCTTATCCTCCAGAACCCAGATTGCATCTCCTGGTCCTTGCTCAACTTCCCGTATACGTTTACCCATTTTAAATCGTTCAACCTCATTGGCCTGGTCACCTTCAATCTCGATCCTTATCAGTGACTCTGATCTGAGCCCACCGATAATGGCATTACCCTGCCATTTTGGATACATCGAGCCATTGTAAATGATCAGGCCTGAGGGAGCCACGGTCGGCACCCAGTAGACCTCAGGCGTATGAAATTCAGGACGCGTATCATGATCGGGAATGGGAACACCCGTGTATTGATCACCCCAGGATACTATTGGCCAACCGTAGTTGTCTCCGCGAATGATCTGGTTGAATTCATCACCGTGCCTGGGTCCCATTTCGTGTGTCCATAGTTTTCCCTTTCTGTCGAAGGCAATACCAAGCAGATTGCGATGCCCCAGGGACCAGAAGGTTTTTGCCAGCTCCCCCTTGTCCTGAAATGGATTATCAGGAGGGATTGATCCGTCCTCGTTTAACCTGATGACCTTGCCTAGATTTTGCGTCCAGCTTTGGGCTGGCGTCTGTTTTTGCCGTTCACCGGAAGTGATGAATAAATACCCATCCGAGCTAAATGCCAGGCGGTGTGAGTAGTGTCCGCTGCCTGATACTTTGGGTTTTTGCTTCCAGATCACTTCAGTGTTTTCCAGTTTTGGCTCGGCAGACGCAAGACGTAACTGTGCCCGGACAACCACGGCCCCTCTGTTGCCTGACGCATCCTGTTCGACATAGGACAGGTATATCCAATAGTTATCCTTGTATTGTGGGTGGAGAATTATATCACCCAAACCACCCTGACCGCCATATGCTACCTCGGGAACACCTTTGACAACCATCCGGGAGCGGTCATCCAGGCGGACCAGGAGCAAAGACCCTGACTTTTCGGTTACAAGGAGGTCTCCATCTGGTAGAAAGGTCATGGCCCAAGGCTCATTGAATTCCCCGAAGCTCTCGGCCAACAGCCTTGAACCGGCATTACCGTTAATCGTCTTTTCTGTGGTATCGGCGTTGGTGGTGCAGGAAGGCAGAAACATAAACAGGGTCAAAAAAGTTATTAAACTTAATGATTGCATAATTCTCCCGACCTAAAGATTGGACA
The DNA here is from genome assembly GCA_002868955.1 of Desulfobulbaceae bacterium. Classification (GTDB taxonomy): domain Bacteria; phylum Desulfobacterota; class Desulfobulbia; order Desulfobulbales; family BM004; genus BM004. The sequence continues at coordinate 343 of PKTW01000084.1, read as the reverse complement.
AAAACAAATTCCGGTTACGCAATACAGCTATATTCCCTAACATCAGTTACAAACTCACTCTGCCATAAAAAAATATGAGAGGCAACCATCCATGAAAAATGGTACAGGTTGTCAAAGGATAAAATGCCCTGGGTTAGTAATTAAGTATGGTATCCCCAGAATTTATTTGTTCGTTTTATGCAACAGTCAAATTAGTAGGGAGATATGTTGATTAAAAAGTTAAGATGTATGGAGGATATATTGATAGTTTAAGAACGATTCCCGAGTTTATATTTATAGCAGAAAGGTTAAGTCGCTGATGTACTGTTATTGTATGAAAAACCCCTATAAAACAGGGGCAATG
>PKTW01000113.1 GCA_002868955.1 Desulfobulbaceae bacterium | reverse complement strand
CCTATTTTCTATTAATTGCAACAAAATAACAAAAACATCGATATATTTATTTTTGGACAAACACCATAAATATAACACATATATTCCAACTTCTTTGCTCTTTTCGTAAAATATTGTATCTCTTGCTGATCAGCAATATAATTTGAGAAAAATAAGGAGGTCCCCATGATTCAGTTTCACGTAGACGAGGAGCGCTGCAGCCAATGCGGCGATTGCGCGGAAGACTGCCCTGCTGGAGTCATCAGCATGGACGACTACCCGAGGATCACCAATGAGGATGGGTGCTACCGCTGTCAGCACTGTCTTGCTGTATGCCCGACTGGCGCAGTGTCTATTCTCGGCAGAGATCCAGATGCAAGTACCGAGCTGGCCGGAAACATGCCGGATGCGGCCGGGCTTGAAACGCTGATCAAGGGCAGGAGATCAGTGCGCCGTTACAGCGGCAGGGACCTGAACCCGGCCTTGATCGACGAGCTCCTGGATATAGCCTGCCATGCTCCGACGGGCGTCAACGCCCAGGCCGTCCTGTTCACCGTGGTGAGAGAGGGAGCGGTCATGAAAGCATTGCGGGAAGAGGTTATGGCACAACTGACGAAACTGCAAGCGGCAGGCAAATTGCCGGAGGGCCTGGTCGCACAGTACATCGGTGGCGCAGTCAAAGCATGGCAGGAGGAGGGCAAGGATATGGTTTTCCGGGGCGCGCCGCACCTGCTCATTACAAGCGCTCCGAAAGACGCCCCCTGCCCGGTGCAGGACACCCACATCGCCCTGGCCACCTTCCAGCTGATGGCGCATGCACGCGGAGTCGGAACGGTCTGGGATGGAATGGTCATGATGGCCCTTTCCCTTTATCCCGGCTTGGTCACAAGACTCGGAATTCCCGAAGATCACATTGTGGGGTATGCCATGGTCTTTGGCGAACCTGCGGTGGAATACCATCGGACCGTGCAGCGCGGACCGGCGAAGGTAAATATTGTAGGGTAATTAATGCAAGGGTTCGTGTTAATAAAACTGATACTGACTATAGAAAAAATAGAGGCTCAAGGTCTGGCAGTCCTTTTCCCTTGACTTTACATCTCGTTTTTCCTAGTCAGTTCGAATAGTCTTTGAAAGCCTGGAACCGCTTACAGAAGAGTTCAGATGTCAGCCGGTTATAGTATTTCATCAAAAATGGAGGTATCAAATGTCCTGGAAGCCTGAAACTCTCGCCTTGCACGCCGGCCATACGCCCGATCCGACAACCCGCAGCAGGGCTGTGCCCATATACCAGACCACAAGCTATGTTTTTGAAGACACCGAAGATGCAGCCCAGCTTTTTTCATTGAAGCCGGAAGTATGGGCGCCACGGCTCAACCTGGACAAGGATGGATTGCGCCCCGGTGATTTCAAGCCTGAGGCCACCGGCAATATCTACACCCGGATAATGAACCCGACCACCGATGTCCTGGAAAAGAGGATGATGCGCCTTGAAGGCGGTGTCGGCGCCCTGGCAACCAGCTCAGGTTCTTCCGCCATCACTTATGCAATCCTCAACATCTGCCGTTCGGGCGACAACATCGTTGCCGCGGCCAGCCTCTACGGCGGCACCTACAACCTGTTCCTGCATACCCTGCCTCAATACGGCATCACGACAGCCTTTGTGAACGCCTCGAGCCCGGAAGCATTTGCAGCTGCTATCAATGATAAAACAAAATGCGTCTTTATTGAGACCATCGGCAATCCGCGGCTTGACACCCCGGACATTGAAAAAATAGCCAGGATAGCCCACGATGCAAATATCCCCCTGATCGTAGACAATACCGTACCCACCCCCTACTTGTGCCGGCCCTTTGAATACGGCGCCGACATATCCGTCCATTCCCTGACCAAGTTCTGCGGCGGTCATGGCACCAGCATCGGCGGTGTCATCATAGACAGCGGCAGATTCGACTGGCCCGCCTCAGGCAAGTTCCCGATGTTTACCCAACCGGATCCGTCATACGGTGGTGTTGTCTGGAGCGACGCTGTCTTGAATGCCGCCTATATTATCCGGGCCCGCACCATCCTGCTGCGGGACATGGGCGCTTGCATTTCGCCGTTCAACAGCTTCCAGATCCTCCAGGGCATTGAAACCCTGACCCTGCGAATGGAACGCCACTGCGACAATGCCATGGCCGTGGCAAAGCATCTTGAAAATCACGAAAAGGTGAACTGGGTGATCTACCCGGGTCTCGCATCACACCCCACCCACGATTTGGCAGAAAAATATCTGCATTACGGCTTCGGAGCCCTGGTTGGCTTCGGCATCAAGGGCGGTCTTGAAGCAGGCAAATCATTCATTAACAGTTTAAAGCTGTTCAGTCACCTGGCCAATATAGGTGATGCCAAAAGCCTGGCCATCCACCCGGCCTCCACTACACATTCCCAGCTCACTCCGGCTGAGCAGGAGGCTGCAGGTGCTCCCATGGACTATGTCAGGCTCTCCGTTGGCCTTGAGCATATCGACGATATAAAGGCTGACCTTGACCAGGCACTGACCGCAGCATAGTCTTAATAACCCGGACACGGGCTATGGAAGAATGATAAAGGGATGATTGAGTACTGTGAAAAAAACAGTACTCAATTTTTTTAGCTGAGTGCTGACAGCTTCCCTCAATCAGTAAGAGACATACCGAGAGATCAGGTAGCTGTAGATTGACAAAAATATTAACAGGGAGGAGATAATGATCCAGCCTTTTATCTTTGACCGGCGGTCGCATATCCGCCGTTTAATGCCGTAGTCTTTATAGTTCAACTCTCCGGCCAGGAATTTCTCATGGGCTTTTCTGACAAAATCATTGACCCAGTAAGGTACATTGCTGGTCGCCAGATATTCCTTGAACAAGGAATCCAGCCTTTTATCGGGAATCGGGTGGTCAAACCATATCCGGTAGGCTATCCGGAAGAGCTCATACTCGGAAATCTGCAGTACTGTGGCAATGAAACCGATCAGCTTAGTTTCATCATCAACTAAAAAATCCAATCTGCATGCTGATATAGTAGGCATCGTTCCAAATCCTGCTGATGCTTTCGTAAAATAATAATATATGCATTGTGTGGATAATGGTCAAAGGAGAATCAGGAAATAATAAGGTTCAATAAGACAAGAATACGACGGAAATTTCAGATTTCAAATGCAAACTTCAAACTTATTAATACGAAGACAGAAATAACTGTAAAAGGTTTAATATACGGGGTGCCAGGCTTACTATGCAGGGCCAGACACCTCTGGCAAAGCATATGAAAAAACAGATATGACATTACTCCAAGATACGAATATCCATCCCTTGAAAAATCCCCTTTGCGCCTTATAGTTTTTTCATAATTCTTTTCCATATTATTCGGGAGACTGCCTACGACAAAATTTTAAGGTAAGGAGTGAACCATGGAGACAAAATTTTATCCGCAGCGGGAAATGATTTTCACCAAACACCCTGTATTCGACAATGTCAAGGCCGCGATGTTTATCACAAGCAAGGAGGCCAATATGGCCTGTGTCTGCCTGATTGAGATAGCTCCCGGTTCGGAAACCCCCATCCATAAGCACGAAGAACAGGCAGACTCCGTCTTTGTGGTCCAAGGGCATGGCGAGACTTATGTTAACGGCAGCTGGCAGCCTATCGAGCCCGGCGATTATCTTTATATCCCGGTGCAGGGCGAACATGGTACACGCAACACCGGAACAGAGCCCTTACGGCTTTTTGTGCATCACAGCCCGCCGCTGGTGTGAAGGGAAATCCAAGCCAGGTCTTGCGTCATCATTTTTTGACAAATAAAAATGGGACACAAATCAAAATATTCTTCCCCTGGAGACTGGACAGCTAAGGTGACGCGGGAAAGTAATGCCCTGGACCTGGAACAGGGAGTATTTACCTGGAAAGACCCAAGGAAAATTGCCAAATCACAGAAAAATTCAGCAGATACCAGCAGCCGGCGCAAGTCGCCGCCGTTCAGGGCCGCCATGTCCATGCTCGTGTTTTACATCAACCGGGCGGGTTCCAAGCTTGACAGTGACCAGAAGCGCATCCCGAAGCAGGCCAAGGATGAACTACGCAAACTGTATGGGAAGGGATGAGGAGTTATAGCGCCTAAAGTGATCTAAAGTTGAAGGGGAAAAGTTACAAGGTTTATCT
>PKTW01000189.1 GCA_002868955.1 Desulfobulbaceae bacterium | reverse complement strand
ACAGGTGTCTATTTACATAAATTACAGTTAAGAGACTAAACCGGCGCAGAAATCTGCTAGAAAAAGAAGGATCTCGCGGCTTTTTTTCTTAAAAGCTTTCGTGCGAAATCCCGGGTTCCACTTTCCGGACCAGAGTTCATCTGAAACCAGCAGCACCGCGGTTAACTCTACCTTTCTGAAGGTGGCGGCCGCAACAAGGGCTGCATATTCCATATCCACCCCCAATATACCCTGTCCACCAAGCCTGCCAACCTGGATGGTACTTTCACGGTAAGGTGCATCCGTGGTCCATACCGGCCCGGTATGGACTGTCAGCCCTTGTGCAATCAAACCGTCGGCGAGAAGTTGCCGTGAAGGAGCATGGGATTCGGGCTGTGAACTCGCGGGGTAATGCGCTGAGGTACCTTCATCGCTAATGGCCCAGGTCGGAAGTAGTACATCGCCGATTCGTAATGTGGCTCGCAAAGAACCGCACCAACCGTATACAATAATGCGGCGCGCACCGAGTACGACAAGCTTTTCCAGGGTTAAAACAGCCATTGGCGCCCCGACAGCAGGTCCGGCAACAAAAAAAGATCCAGCCGGCGGCGTTGCAGGAATCTCGGCCAGTTTGCTGTTGAAGAGAAAGAGTCGCCGGGCATTTCTGTTTTTTGCTAAGCGCAGGCCTGCTGCAGCTTCAGCTGGGTTGATCAGGAGTATTCCTGCTGCAGGAAGTTCCGGCTCACCTTTTTCCCTGGTGGGATTGATTATCATAGCAGTGTCATCCATCCTGCGTATCATACTATGAAAGATGCGAATGGGCTATTACCAGGGACAAAAAAGAAAGGCTGCAGGGATTCCCTGCAGCCTTGCAAACACCATGCAACTGGTTCTTCTGGATTAAAGCGCAGTAATTATCCTATAAATGGATTAGCCATCAGAAGAATAAGAGAGATAACCAGGCCGTAAATGGTCAGCGACTCGATCAGAGCCAGGCCGATGATCATGGTCACGGTGATCTTTCCGGAAGCCTCAGGATTTCTGGCGATACCGGAACAGGCGCCGCCAATGCCGGTACCCATGCCAAGACCACAACCCAGCGCAGGGATTCCTACCGCAAGTGCTGCAGCAATACAGACCAGGGCAATATTAACGCTGCCACCGGCTGCTGCTGCGCCGCCTTCCGCGGCAAATGCTACGGCAGATAGGGCCAGGACCAGGATGCTGGTCAAAATACTTACCTTTTTCATCAGTTTTTTCCTCCTTAAAGATTTATTATTTGGGCCTTCTTCCAACAAACGGTTTGAAAACAGTAACAAATTTCAGATTAATGGGCGTGCTCCATGGCTCCAGAAAAGTAGAGTATGGAAAGCAGAACGAATACCAGTGCCTGCACCAGGGATACGAAGACGCCGAGAAAAAGAATCGGCAGCGGAGCAAAGAAAGCACCGGCAAGTAGAAAGAGAATGCCAAGCAGGGTTTCCTTGGCCATGATATTGCCGAAAAGCCTTATGGACAGAGACAGAATCCTGGCCAGATGGCTTATGACCTCAATGGGGAACATCAGGGGAATAAGCCAGGGGATCGGTCCCATGAAGTGCTTAATATATTTGACCCCATGAAACTTGATACCAAGAATATGGGTGGTTGTAAAAACGATTAAGGTGCACCCCAGGGTAATATTGATGTTTGAGGTTGGTGACATGAATCCCGGCATGAGGCCGATAAGGTTGGATGTAAGGATATAAAAGGCAAAAGTTGCCAGCATTGGGAACATTAGCCTGGCACCCTCTTCCCCCATATTTTCAGCCATGAAACCTTCAAGGCCGCCAATGATCAACTCCCAGAAATTCTGGCCTTTGCCCGGAACCATCTCCAGCTTACCCAAGGTGAGCTTTGGTACGATGATGAGAAACGCCATGACGAGCCAGGTGTAAGTCAGATGCGGCGAAACGATTTTTGCCAGGAGTGTTTCCCCGACCGGTCCATGGGGCACGGGCAGGCCGATAGCTTCAAGAATGACAGAGATAAATAGTATTGGATGTTCCATAGTTTTCTACGATGCCTCCTTCGCAGTAAGGGCAACTTTTCTGGCAGCTCCCGCCACCATGATTCCTATGCTGATCACCACTGTTGAAAGCCCTACCAGTAAACCAACTAGATGAATAGATCTATACCTCACCAGGAAAAACAGTATAAGAGCCAGGACTGTCAACCTGATGTAATACTTTATTAAAAAACGGCCTTTTGCTGCATTCAATGGTCCTGACAGGACCCGAGTAATATCTTTTTTCAGCAAAATGAAACTGATATTAGCGATAAGGCCGCCAATGAAAAGCCCTTTAGCAAAAGAAGGAGAGACCAATAGGCCGCCAGCAGCAGTCATAGTTAGCAAGAGCAGCCAGTTCAAGCGCCCCATCTTATCCAGGGAAAAATATTCAACAGCGTGGGACAAACCCAAAATCCTCTTATAAATCCTTACGTTTTGTCAGCATGTACAGGTTTTTGAAACCTGCAACTATGCCAAATCCTAAAAAAATCAAGGTCAGCCAGGGAGCGGTTTTTCCCTTGAAAAGCTTATGGTCAAGTAAATATCCTATTCCCACTCCAACAAATATAGAAGCAGCAAGGGTAAGACCGATGGTTGAAAAATCACCCAACAGCTTCATTATTTCCTTGCGGCTGTCGGACATTTTTTCTCCCGAAAATTGCAAAAAATAAACCGACCCATGAAATAGAAAATCGATCCATTTCGTATCATGGAGTAGGCTCAAAGTCAACGGCTTTTTTACTATTTTCTGATTTTTTTGAATGACGATTCAGTCATTTCAAGGGCTTGAGCTAAATCTTCCGGACTATGGGCGGCGGAAATAAATGCAGCCTCAAATTGAGATGGCGCGAGCCAGATACCGGATTGCAACATTTCACGGAAAAATTGTCCGTACCTTTCCGTATCTGACCGCATGGCTGACTTGAAATCCACCACCGACCCCCTGTTGAAGAAGGTTGTCATCATTGACCCCACCCTGTTTAAGGTTGTTTCACCAGCAAGGTACTTGTCTGCGAGTTTTTGAAGCTCGGCTGCAAAGGCTTCGGCTTTTGTTTCCAGGCGGTCATAAAATCCAGGTTCACTTAAAGCCTGCAAGGTGGCAACACCGGCTGCCATCGCCAGGGGGTTGCCCGAGAGTGTTCCAGCCTGGTAGATCGGGCCCTCGGGAGCAATCTGTGACATGATTTCGTTTTTGCCGCCATAGGCTCCGACCGGCAGGCCGCCGCCGATGATTTTGCCAAGGCAGGTCATGTCAGGGGAAATACCGAATCTGCTTTGGGCCCCACCGAGCGCCAGGCGAAACCCGGTGATGACCTCATCAAATATAAGGATTATATTGTGCTGCGTTGTCAACTCCCGCAATTTCTGGAGAAATCCTGCGGCCGGGGGGACAACCCCCATGTTGCCTGCAACTGCTTCAATGATAACACAGGCTATGTCCAAAGAATCGTCGGCAAGGGTTTTTTCGAGGGTCTCAAAATCATTGTATGGGATGGAAATGGTATTTTTTACAATATCATCCGGCACACCGGGGCTGCCTGGTATTCCGAGAGTGATTACACCTGACCCTGCCTGCACGAGGAATGAATCAGCATGGCCGTGATAGCAGCCGTCAAATTTGACCACTACTTTTTTGCCCGTATAACCCCGCGCCAGCCTTATTGCACTCATGGTGGCTTCTGTGCCGGAACTGACAAAACGAACTTTATCCATGGCAGGAAAGGCATTGATCACCATTTCGGCCAGTTCAATCTCAAGGGGGGTCGGTGCCCCGTAGCTGGTGCCGTTTGCAAGGGCCTGTTCAATGGCAGCAACGATTTTTGGATGGTTATGCCCCAGGATCATGGGGCCCCAGGAGCAAACAAAATCGATAAACTCATTGTTGTCCACATCAATAATTTTTGAACCGAAAGCCTTTTTTACAAAAAGGGGGTCACATCCTACAGACTTGCAGGCACGGACCGGGCTGTTGACTCCACCCGGGATTAATTCCTGGGCCTTTTTAAAATATGATTTTGACTTATCGATATTCATGATTCCTTTTCCTCCTGTGGTCATTATTTATATAGTCATCAACGCTGTATAATTCGATATTTGTACAGTGGAGCAAGGACTATAGCACGGAGAATTTTATTCTGTCAAAAGCAAAACTTTAGCAGCAATAGTCAATATCATATAAGCTTGCCGAAAACCGGATAAATACAAGAATTTTCCTTGTCATAAGCTGGCACAGTCGTTAAGATGCCATCTCTCAGGCGTGATACTATTGGTCAATTTGTTTGAATAGTAAAATGAAATAATAGGAGTCGTGAACATGGCAGGAGAAAATGTAAAACACCTAACCGATGCAGAATTTGAAGAGTATGTCCTGAAAGCAGACGTGCCAAGCCTGGTTGATTTCTGGGCTCCCTGGTGCGGCCCTTGTAAGGCTATTGGCCCAGTAATTGAAGAGCTTGCCGAAGAATATGCCGGTAAAGTTCAGATTACCAAGATGAACGTAGATGATAACCCGACTACCCCTGGGAAATACAGTATCAGGGCCATCCCAACCCTCATACTGTTCAAGGGGGGCGAGATCGTCGACCAGGTTACCGGAGCAGTTGGCAAGACGCAGCTGGTCGCTATGCTTAATAAAGTCGCTTAAGAAGAATTTTCGCCCAGCACTAATCATTTCATAATGGCAAATACCGACTACCAACTCATTATACTTGGGGGTGGTCCGGCTGGCCTGACCGCGGGGCTATATGCTGCCAGGGATCAGCTTAATGTGCTGCTGGTCGAAAAAGGCGTAGTGGGAGGCCAGGTCCTTGTTACTGACTGGATTGACAACTATCCCGGTTTCCCGGATGGGTTGTCAGGATCGGACCTCGTTGAAAAAATGGCCGCCCAGGTTGCCCGTTTTGGGCTCAAGACCCGAAACGGCAATGTGGTAAAGGTAGAACTCTCAGAAGCAACAAAAAAATTGACTCTGGAAAGCGGTGAAGAGCTGACCAGCCAGGCTCTTATCATCTGTACCGGTGCACGTCCCAATAAGCTTGGCATACCTGGCGAGGAGAAACTCACAGGCAAGGGCGTTTCATACTGCGCCACGTGTGACGGCCCCTTCTTCCGGGACCAGGAAATACTGGTTGTCGGTGGGGGTGATACAGCGGTTCAGGAGGCTGATTTTCTGACCAAGTTTGCCAGTAAAGTGACAATTATCCACAGGCGGGACACCCTGCGGGCCACAAAAGTACTGCAGGAGAAGGCCTTTGCCAATGAGCGTATAGCGTTTATCTGGAATTCAAATGTAATTGCCGTTGAAGGGGAAAAGGAAGTTGAACGGGTGCGGCTTCGGAATAATAATGATAAGGAAAAAGAAATTGCTGTCAGTGGTATTTTTATCCTGATCGGCACCATCCCTAACAATGAAATTCTACCCCTGGATCAGCTGGGTACCGATAAACATGGATTTATCAAAACCGACCAGGAGATGCGCACCAAAATCCCGGGGGTAATGGCAGCTGGCGACATACGCAGCAAGACCGTTCGGCAGGTTATCAATGGTGCCGGTGAGGGCGCCGTGGCTGCAATAGCTGCTGAACATTACTTGAGTGAGTTGGACTGAGTTCAATGCAAATTCTTTTTTTCAAAAACAAACAATGCTATATTATTCTGCTGGCCCTTCTGTTAACTCTGTCGTTGGCAGGCTGCGGCAAGGAAAAATTCTTTTCATCCCTGGGTTTTCGTGCCAGCTCACCGGATACAGCTGAAGGCCTTGCTTTAAAAGGGCTGGATTATTACAGCCATGGTAAATACGAGAAGGCAAAACGCTCCTTTGAAACCCTGTTGAATCAATATCCATTCAGTGAATACAGTCTGCTCGCCGAACTCAAAACAGCTGACAGCAATTATTACCTCAAAAATTTTGAAGAAGCATTTCTGCAGTATAAGGACTTTGAGGAGCGCCATCCAACGAACGAGGCCATCCCCTATGTGATGTACCAAATGGCCATGTGTTATTACAATCAGATAGACACAATTGACCGGGATACTTCCACTGCAGTCAATGCCATATATTCATTTTCCAGGATGCTACGGACCTTTCCCAATTCACCCTATACCGAGGAGGCCCGGGCCAGGATCATAGCAGCGCGAAATTTTTTGGCCAATCATGAATATTACGTAGCGAGTTTTTATGAGAGGACGTATGCATACGAAGAGGCCAAGGCCCGCCTTGAATATCTGCTGCGTCAATACCCCGATACGAATATTGCACCGCAGGCGGAAATGCTCCTCTATGATTTGAGACAGGACAACCCGCCGGGCAGGAGCCTGCTTGGCTGGCTGCCCAAATCTTTGCCAGACTGGGAAGATTTTACACCGGTTGACTAATATAATATTGTTTGGCGCTGCTGAACAGGAACAGCGAGTGCATTTCCCGTAGCTTTGCTGCGGGGAGCTTCAAAAAATTAATGCACATCAAAAGCGCTTTCACTGAAACCGCTGATCCTGTCAAGGGAAACCTCCATGGCCTTCACAGGGCAGACTGCCACGCATAAACCGCAACCGCTGCATTTTTCAGCATCAAAAATAACAGCCATTTCTGGACGTTTGAGTGCAAGGGCACCTGTAGGGCAGATTCCGGTGCAGGCGCCACACTGGAAACAGCGTTCATCATCGCGATGAATGGAGGTGGCAATACTTTCAGCCTTGACGTCCAAACCTTTGAGATAACCGAGACCCTTCTTGATGTTTTCCCTGTGCCCCCGCAGCTCGAGGATCATCACCCCTTCATGCTGAGGGAGAATTGTTGCCTTGAGGATATTAAACTCCACGTCAAACTGCTTGACAAGCTGGCAGATGATAGGCTGATCGACTATGTCCTTGGGGAATCTCAAAATATAGATCCTGGTATACACGTTACGTACCTCTTTATCGTTTTTGCGTTTTGAAATTATTAGGCAGTTTCCTGTCAAGCTCTTCCAGTAAATCCTCCAGGGGTGCTTGCGTATTAATGATGATCAGTTCGGGGACGGCCAGTTCATCGGGCGGTTCAAATCTTTTTTTCTGCTCCAGGTAAATCTCCCAGCGGCCGTCAGAGACAGCAGCAGGATCCTGTGCCCTTTCGTCCATTCTTCGTTTCATTTCCACCTCAGAACACTGGCAGAGGATAAAATATACCTGGCAGTTAAGACTTTTAGCCAAGGTCTTGATATCCTTTCTGTCTCGGGCAAACTGGTATGAGGCATCAATAATTACCGACTCTCCCCGCTGCAACCCTGCCCCAGCTCTTGCAAGCAGGGCGCTATAGGTTTTCCGGGAAAAGTCCCTTGCGTAGATGCCTGCATCAATTGTCTGGCGGCGGCTGTCAGTCGGCCTGATACCGGCAAGTTCCTTGCGGACCAAATCGGAATTATAGGAGCGCAGTTGTTTGTGCCGGGCCCAGGCCTGGGACAGAGTGCTCTTGCCGGTGGCAATCATGCCGAAAAATACATAGAGAACAGCTTTCCCTCTTTTTTGTTCACTGGCAGGCATAGCGATCGGCAAGCTGGAAGTATTTCCCGGCCATTTCCTGGCAGTGGTGTTTGGTTTTCTCGTCCACTTCCGCAGCATTCACAGTAAAAAGATTTATTTTGCCGCGTACGTATGCCCTGTAGCACTTGTAAAAGTTAAGCATGGTGGCCAGGCCGGGATCTCCTGATTTCTCGATAAAACGTGCAACAAAGCGATCTGAAAGACCTGACAGTCCGTGATAATCAAGATCCATGGCCAGAAAGGCAATATCACTGGCAACGTCACAGTAACGGAAACGTTCATTAAATTCGATGCAGTCAAAAATATATACCTGGTCGGCCAGGCAGATATTCGCAGAATAGAGGTCGCCGTGGCAATCGCGTATGCGGCCGGAGGAAATCCTTGCAGCAAAGAGTTCAGCCTTCTTCAGAAATGCAGTGGAAAAATTCTTGATACGCTCAAACTGGCTTTTGTTGAGAGACAGGCTGTCAATAAAGGCTTCTGTCTGTGAAAAATTCTCAAAAATGTTGACACTGACTGCTTCGGGACGGCCAAATTCCTGAATTTTGGGGCCGTTGTCTGCCGTGGCATAGAAGGGAACCAGCTTATCGCAGATTGCGTCAATCATTTCAGGGATCAGGCGTCCGGATTTGATGACATTGGCCATCATCTGCTCTTCAGGCATACGCTTCATCTTGATACCGTATTCAACAACTTGTCCCCTGTCTGCCTGGATAGGGCCTGTCAGGCTAAAGGTATCGTCCGACTTTGTCAGGGCGACAAGGTCAAGATAAATGGAAGGGCAGAGCCGCCGGTTTAACAGGAGTTCCTGCTCGCAGAAGTAGCGCCTTTTATCAAGTGTAGTAAAGTCGAGAAAGCCGAAATCAACCGGCTTTTTAAATTTATAGACAAAGGCATCTGTTATAAAGACATAGGATATATGTGTTTGGACCAGTTTGACAGTTGCGGGCTGTGGTGCATAGGCAGCCGGGTGCATTAAAAAGGTTACAAAGTCTGGCAAGTATTCGGTTTTCATAAATGAATTCTTTAGATTTATACTGTAGCGTAACAGGCACCGGGAAAATCTGTTTTTTTCTGAAAAGCGGTATGATCTCCAAACAGGCTGGAAACTTTACCAGAATAAGATCTATCAGTAAACTGTTGATCTGCATAAATTGATATTAGCTCCTCGGATTTATTTTATGATCCCGTGCATGGAAAAGAATATTTTTGTTTGAAAAAAAGGGGAAAAAGGGGTCCATTGGGCTGCAAACTACCAAGGAGTTTTATATACATGGCAAAAACAGTCCATTTTTTACCTGATGATGTCAAGGCGACTGTCGAGGAAGGCGAGAACCTGCTCAATGTTGCAGCCAATGCCGGCGTCTATATCCATGCCTTCTGCGGTGGTGAAGGGGTGTGCGGCAAGTGCAAGGTAAAGATAGAGCAGGGTGAGGTTGCCGCCACGCAGGCGACGCAGTTGAAAAGCGCTGAGATCGAGCAGGGATTCCGGCTTGCCTGCCAGTCCAAGGTCGTTACAGACCTGGTTGTGAAGATCCCGGAAACCATCAGGAAAGATGGTAAGAAACTCAAGCGTAAGCCCAAGACAACCCGCGCCATCTCGGCCCGTTCCCTCGATGATCTCATAGGCAGCTGGGATGTCGAGCCACTGGTGGAAAAGCGCTTCTTTGCTTTGAGCAGGCCGACCATTGAAGACAACGTTTCAGACCTGCAGAGGCTCACCCGGGCCATAAGCAAGGGCTGTCCGGAATGCCAAACACCTTCCTATGACCACCCGGAACTGCTGCAGGAGCTCCCCTTTGTTATGCGCAAGGCCAACTGGGAGGTGACCGCCATTCTGCTGCGCGGCAAAAGGCTTGAAGAACCGGATCGCATCATTGCCGTTGAGCCCGGCGACACCACCAGTGCTCTCTATGGCCTGGCCGTAGATATAGGCACAACAACGGTATGCGGCGTGCTCATTGACCTCAATACCGGCGAAGTCATAGCCGAGGCCTCGGAGTACAACGGCCAGATCCAGTACGGAGAAGACGTGATCTCCCGTATTATATATTCCCAGCGGCCCGGTGGGCTGGAGGCTCTGCAGCAGAAAGTCGTCCGCACCATCAACAATGTCATTGAAACGGTTTGCAACAAAGTATCTATTGTGCATGAAAACATCAGTTACATCTTGGCCGCAGGGAATACCACAATGTCCCATCTCCTGCTTGGCCTCAATCCAAAATTCATCCGCGAGGCGCCCTATACCCCGACCTGTAACCAGTACCCCGTTACCAAGGCTACAGACATAGGGATTTCAGCACATCCGTCTGTCCGGCTTTTTCTTTATCCGTCCGTTGCCAGTTATGTCGGCGGCGACATCACTTCCGGGGTACATGCCTGCCTGATGCATAAAAGTCCGGAACTTACACTCTTCATTGATATCGGCACCAACGGCGAGATCGTCATCGGCAACCAGGAGTGGATGGTCTGTGCCGCCTGTTCCGCAGGTCCTGCCTTTGAAGGCGGCGGCATCAAGCACGGCATGCGGGCTGCCAACGGCGCCATTGAAAATTTTCATATCGAACCCGTGACTCTGGACCCCATGATCATCACCATCAACCTGACCAAACCCCAGGGTATCTGTGGCTCAGGCCTCATCAGCATCGTGGCGGAACTGCTGGAAGTGGGTGTCATTGATCAGCAGGGCAAATTCAACCGCAACCTCGGCCATCCCAGGATAAGGGAGGGGTATGACGGCTACGAATATGTCCTGGCCTGGGCCAAAGACTCGGCTCTTGACGAGGATATTGTCATCACAGAAGTGGATATGGACAACCTGATGCGGGCCAAGGGTGCCATGTATGCCGGCTATCAGACCCTGCTTGAATCAGTCTCCATGACCTTTACAGATCTTGACCGGGTGATCCTGGCCGGCAACTTCGGCAACTATATTGATCTTGAGCAGGCTATCAGTATAGGCCTTCTGCCTGACATTGAGCGCGACAAATTCTACTACCTGGGTAATGCTTCGCTGCTGGGCGCCCAGATCAGCATCATCGATCACAAACGCTTCTTGGAGCGCACCGCGGTCAGCAGGCTCATGACAAACATGGAGCTTTCTGAAAGTCCGAATTTCATGGACCATTATATGGCCGCACTCTTCCTGCCGCATACGGACATGAGCCTCTTTCCAACAGTGAAAAAGAAACTGGCGGAGTCAAATACAAAGTTTCTTTAAATATAATGAATTATTTACCTAAGCCATTTTATTTCTCTGGCGGTCTGCGGGCCGATTACAGTATGGGAAAGGCTGTCCGGGATTTCTGACTCGGAGTCGGAAAGCGGGATCGCCCGCCCCATGATCTCTGCAGATTTCTGCGGCAGTTTGGGTTTCTGTTCAGGGTTGGCATATCCTTCAGGATAGATGGGTTGGAGGGTCTGCAGGTTGTACTTGTCGGTGGCGCCAAGCGTGTGCAGCATTTCATGGGCAATGACTACATTGTTGCCGGCAGCCTGATGCCGTGAGGCAAAAGCTTTTACCATGCAGATGTGGCCTTCCTTCAGGCCAAGGGAATGGTCAAGTTGACTGTAGGTATTCGGGTCATAATAGAGTACAAATACCTGAACATTGGCTAAAGGCCCCTGGTAGGTGTCATGCTTCCAGGCCCAATAGCGCAGCTGCAGACTCCACCAGATGATCGTAAAAATATTGGTGCCAGAGGGAGGCAAAGGGGGCAATGTGGATATTTCGGGGGCCATATCCATGAGCACAGGATCAGCCAGCCCGATATTGTAACGCAACCCTTCGCTTTGCATAAAACGTGCAATTTGTTTGAAATCGTCTCCGGTGAGCCTGTCAATATAGTCTGCAGTTAAGGGGCTGTTATCTGCATTGATTGGATAGATGACGATGGAGAGAGACTGGTCCCAGTCAGTTGTGCGCATGTGGGTGAGGTAGCGGTCTGCTCCTACAAGAAAAAGGATAAACAGGAGAATCGCTATACGGATTTTTTTGAACATATTGGCTCAAGAAGCTAAACTTTGTTGCTTGTTTACAAGCTTTTTGGTACAAGCTATTTTTGAAAAATATTTAACAACATGCTATAGGTATATTTTCCTATAGCGCTGCTGCTTGGTACTTTCTTTGTAAAGGAGGTATACGGCACCATATTCTGTAAAACTGTAGCATAAATTTTTTAAAAAATCGGTTTGAATATCACCTGATAACCAAAGCATAAAGGAGAGGAGGAATGGCACAGACTGTAAAGGCAATCGCAGAGAGCATTAATATAATGGGGAAGCGAAGCGGTACAGCCATGAAGGAGAGAAACCCCGGACCGATCCAGGAGATGGCCAAGGAGGAAACAGCTGCAGGGTCTACCTATCTTGATTTGAACATTGGGCCGGCGCGCAAAGACGGTCAGGAACTTATGCCATGGGTGGTTGAGACGGTTGAGGCAGTCAGTGATCTGCCTCTGGTCCTTGATACGACTAATGTTGAGGCCATGGCTGCCGGTTTTAAAACAGTAAAGAATAAAACAGATGCAGTGCTTAACTCCATTATGGCCAGGCCAGAAAGGATGGAGGCGCTCGTGCCGATCGCAGCTGAAGCGGGCTGCAGTGTGGTTGCCCTGCTGTGGGGACCGGAAGGCATGCCGAGGGACTCGAACGAAAGGGCGGCTCTGGCGGTTGACCTGTTGATGGCTTTGACAGAGGCGGGTGTTCCGAATGAGAAAATGCTGTTTGATCCCATTGCATCCCCCATTACCCTGGGAGCGGACCAGACCCTGGCCGGCCTTGAATTTTTAAGCATGCTGCAGGATATTGCGCCTGGGGCCGGCTCAACCATAGGTCTTTCCAATGTGTCTAATGGCGTGGCTGAGCATCTCAGAAAATATCTGGACCGCACCTATCTCATTATGCTGATGAAGCATGGCCTGACCACAGCGATAGTCAATGCCTATGATGATGAGATTATGGCCATCTGCAAGGGAGAACGCCAGAACCTGGTTGACCTGGTGCATGGGATGATGGATGGCAATGATCCTGATCCTGCGTCACTCTCCGGTGCGGAGCTGGAGCATTACAAGACATATAAGGCCCTTTCGGGACAGACGGTATTTTCCGAATCCTGGCTGGAACTCTAATATATTTTTGTAATCACGCAGCTTGATCCGATTACAGGTTTTTGCATATTCGAAACGTGACAGGGGGCCGGAGTCGGCCCCCTGTTGCCTTTATGGCAATTGCTTTTTCCTCCGCCAAGAGAGCGGGTTTAAGGTGAAGCGCGTATGGCAGATATTCCATCACATCATTATATTTATGGTACCTGTGCCGATTATATAACAGGGGAAACCATAGTTGACACGGATGATGAGCGCTGCCGGCAGGATCTTGCCAGGCTCCTGGTGGAGGAGAAGGGCTATGCCAAGAAAGACTTGGAGCCGCGTCTCAGTATTGAAACGTTGTACAACGGACAGTTTGTCGCTTCAACCATAGATATTACGGTACGTGAAGCTGGGAAGAGATTTATGTTACTGCGCTTTGCACCAGGCTCCATCGTGACCCGGGAGCGCTCAGCCATTGCAGCTGCCAGGGTTCTGGAGCCTGCATACCGGATCCCCCTGGCAGTCGTCACGAACGGCAGGGATGCAGAAGTGCTTGATACTGGCACAGGCAAGGTTATCGGGCAGGGACTTGATAAGATACCGGACAAAAAGGCAGCAGAGTATCTGGTGAAGTCGCTGCGTTTCGAGCCCTTTGATGATGAAACAAAAAAGGATCGCGAGCGCCGTATTTTAAATGCATATGACGTTGAGATCTGCTGCGCTGGAGGCCCCTGCGCCCTTCCAGGCGCCCCGGAAGGATAACAGGCAGGCAGGCTATTGTATTGGATTCAACACATTAAATGATGCAAGGAGTAGCAGGAGAATGACACAACATGCAAAAGAATGGACTAAATCCAGTTGGTTAAATTTCCCGGTTCTGCAGCAGCCGAATTGGCCGGATCTTGACGAACACAGGGCAGTCCTGGAATCCATATCACAGTTGCCGCCACTGGTTTTTGCCGGCGAGATAAGGAATCTCAAAAAGAAACTTGCCCTGGCCGTTACAGGAGATGCGTTTCTTCTGCAGGGAGGAGACTGTGCCGAAGATTTTCAGCACTGCACAGCGCCGAGCATCAGGGAAACATTGAAAGTCATCCTGCAAATGGCCATTGTCCTAACCTATGGCGGCGGGAAGCCCGTTATCAAAGTAGGGCGCATTGCCGGACAGTATGCCAAACCAAGGTCCTCTGACACGGAGAATGTTAACGGTGTCGAGATTCCGAGCTACCGCGGCGATATGGTCAACAGCCCGGAAGCCACGCTGGCAAAGCGCAGACCGGACCCGCAAAGGCTTCTCAAGGGCTATTTTCTTGCTGCTACAACAATGAATATCATGCGGGCCTTTACCCGTGGCGGCTACGCAGCCCTGCACAGGGTAGATGCTTGGAACCAGGAATTTGTCAAATCTACCCCCATGGGCCAGTCCTACGAGCGCTTGGCAAAACATATTGCTGATGCCATTAACTTCATGCAGGTTGTCGGTATTGATACAGACACCCCGCAATTCAACCAGGCTGAATTTTTCACCTCCCATGAAGCCCTGCTGCTTGGATACGAAGAGGCTCTGACCCGCCAAGATTCTACAACCGGTGACTGGTATGACTGCAGCGCCCACATGTTATGGATAGGGGACCGCACGAGGCAGCTTGACGGTGCCCATGTTGAATTTTTCAGAGGCGTTTTAAACCCCCTGGGCATGAAAGTCGGGCCTAAACATGACATAGATAAAATAAAGAAAATTATTACCCGCTTAAATCCTGACAATGAAGCTGGCCGGATGACCATTATAAACCGCTTTGGTGCTGACAAGATTGGCCAATATCTACCGCAGCTGGCCAGGGAGATGAAAAAAGAGGGTTTTCAGATTGTCTGGAGCTGCGATCCCATGCACGGCAACACCTATACTGCTGAATCAGGCCACAAGACAAGGAATTTCAACAATATCCTGCAGGAGATCAGATCCTTTTTTGAGATCCACTGGGCTGAAGGGACAGTGCCGGGAGGCGTTCATTTTGAATTGACCGGTGAAAACGTCACGGAATGTACTGGCGGCGGCCGCAATATCCTTGATGAACAGCTACAGCGTAACTACCAGACAAACTGTGATCCACGTCTCAATGCTGAGCAGAGCCTGGAGCTGGCCTTTCAGATTGCAGAAATGATCCGCAGTTGAGGGTGTGGTTGGCGAAAGACTTTATTTGTGAAAAGAGAGCTTGTTGAAAGCAGGATCGGGCGGAACAGGATATTTGCCGTCAAAGCAGGCCTTGCAGAAGGAGTCTGAACTTACACCGGTTGCCTTGACCATGCCCTCCAGGCTTAAGTAGTAGAGGGTATCAAGATCAAGATAATCACGGATTTCCTCTATAGTTTTTTTTGCAGCGATAAGCTCCGTATTGGAAGGGAAGTCGATACCGTAATAACATGGGTTGCGGGTAGGGGGGCAGCTGATCAGCATGTGCACCTCCTTGACCCCGACTGCGCGTAAAGACTTGATCCGGCTGCGGCCTGTGGTTCCTCTGATGATCGAATCCTCAATGACTACAACCCGTTTACCTTCAAGGAAGGAGCGAACCGGGTTGAGTTTTACCCTGACACTGAAATCACGCATGGACTGGGTGGGCTGAATAAAGGTCCGGCCCACGTAATGATTACGGATAACACCCATCTCCAGTGGTATGCCCGATGCCTGTGAATAGCCGATGGCAGCGTAGTTGCCGGAATCAGGAAACGGCATGACCAGGTCTGCCTGTAGCTGACATTCGCTGGCAAGGATTTTCCCCATCTGCTTGCGGCTCTGGTAAACATTCATGCCAAAGATGTCACTGTCAGGACGGGCAAAGTAGACATGTTCAAAAATGCAGAAGCTATGTTTTTGTTTGGGCCAGGGGAACAGTGATTTCAAGCCGTTTTTATCAATGATCAAGACCTCTCCCGGCTCAATGTCCCTGACATATTGAGCTTCCACCAGGTCAAGGGCACATGTCTCTGATGCCACGATATATGCCCCGTTCGTAAGCTGTCCCAAACAAAGAGGTCGGAATCCACCCGGATCTCGAATAGCCACCAGCTGATCCTGAGTCATCAGGACCATGGAGTAGGCGCCCTTGACCTTGGAAAAGGTTTCCGTTATGGCTGTTTCCAATCCTTTTGGAGAGTTACGGACCAGAAGATGGACCACTACCTCGGTATCCATGGTGGTCTGGAATATGGAGCCATTTTCTTCCAGTTCATCACGTATCGTCATGGTGTTGACGAGGTTGCCGTTATGGGCAACTGCCAAAGTGCCCCCCTTGTGGGAAACTGTAAAGGGCTGGGCATTTATAAGTTGGGATGCACCGGTGGTGGAATAGCGGACATGACCAACCGACAGGTGACCTTTAAGCCCGTTGAGAATCTCTTCGGTAAACACCTCGGGCACCAGGCCCATGGCTTTGTGCTGCGATATTCTGCTGCCATCCGAAGTGACGATTCCGGTACTTTCCTGGCCGCGATGCTGCAGGGCATAAAGCCCGAAATAGGTGAGCCGGGCAGCATCCGGGTGGCCGAAAATGCCACAGACTCCGCATTCATCTCTGGGGCGATCTTTTGCTATCTCGTCCATATTCCGCATAAGGGTTAATAAAGTGATTCATCTTTGAAAAGGGATCAATATAACCACTTTTCAAGAATGTTCAATCTATCAATTTGAGACATTCGGAAAATGTCACTCAGTCATCAACGGGGCCCAAGAATATCCTTAAGTTAGAGGTGTAATACCTGTCCGCATCGTGCTGTTTATGATGCCGACAATTTATTTTTTTGTGCAGGTGTCCGAGGGGGCTTCTGACTTGGCAAAATTATCGAGCCCCCGATAGAAATTTACCCATGAAGAGGTGTTGTTCAGAGACCAGTCCCTGGGGGGAATGAAGCCGCTTTTGAATTTTTTTTCAAGGCCATAAGGTTTAAGGCGTTCATAGGCCAAGACATAAAGGCAGCGTTTTTTGCCTGGATAAACTTCACACCAGCCGTTGTGGCTGCCCCCACAGGGACCGTTGAGTAAATATTTTGCACAGCGGGATTGGGGGCAGAGAAAACCTAGTTTTTCCAGGGTGCAGTCTCCGCAGTTCTGGCAACCGAAAAGAGCAACCTTGCTAATAAGTTCAAAGGTGGCCAGAGGGCCACGCAATCGGGTATCGCCAAGCTGCAGACAGATTTTTTTACAGAAATCATAAAAACGGCCCTCCGGCTCAAAAGCTGCTTCATGCACCCAGTGGGAAAAAGAATAGGCTGAAATCCAGGAGGGGGTTGCAGGCGGCCGTAGCATTGCCTTTTCGGAGTTGAGGTTCGTTGCATTGTCCCGCCCATAGAAGTGAAATGTTTTCGGCGGGAAAAATGAAAGATCGGGAATGAGACTCTGCCAGTCTGATGCCAATTCATCTGCCTGAGTGAGGACAAAATTGAGATCTTCAAAGGTAAGCGCTGGACCCCCGATATGAGCCCCGGCATAGCCAAGGCCTTTTAAAACAGCGAGAAGTTTTGCTGCACGCACCAAACGTGCCTTTTTGCCTTTATCAGCAGTTCGTGCCTCCCATTGGATCTGTTCATACAAAACATCTGGTATGAGGCAGCCGGGCAGCTTGCCTTCGTACATGAGTTCAACCACCTTCAGGCTTGGGATAAAAACATTGCCCATGACCGGGATTTTAAGCTGATTATGCTGCATATACTGCAGGAGTTCATGGAATTTCCGGGCGTCGTATCCCATCTGGGTTATGACAAAGTCGGCACCAGCTGCAATTTTGCGGTGCAGTTTGTAATACTGCAGAAGCAACTCGGACTCAAGTAGTTTAAAAGGAGAGACGACAACGCCTTTGAGAAATGGAATGTTTTTTTTCAGTTCGCCCCTGGCATCATAATCCTTATAAATCGGCCCATTACGATTCATGGTGGAGAGCAGATCAAGGACATGGATAGTATCAAGGTCAAATACTGGCTTGGGAAAGCCGCAGTATCCCTCTTTGGGATAATCGCCGGCAATGACGAGCAGGTTGTGGAGATTATTCCTGTCCCAGCCGAAAAGCAGCGACTCCATCTGGTTTCTGTTCTTATCCTTGCATGAGAGGTGGATAACGACCTCGGAGCCCATGGCCAAAATTTCTGTGCCCAGGGTTTCAGGTGATAGAGCGGGGTGACCGCCGGCATTTTCTGTAATGCTGAGGGCCTGAAAGCGTCCGTCGGCAGCAATATCTTTGGCAAGGTTGACGATTCTGCTGATTTCCTGGGTTCTGCCTCCCCTGCCAGGAACAAGTTCAAATGTCAGGGTAAATTCGGCAGGATCCTTGAGGGAGCTGCGTAGCCTTGAATTATGATCTTCCATGAGACTCTTCCGGTTGGCCGGCCTCGATTAGAACTTGAACTTGATTCTTGATTCCAGTATTCAGTAGCTATTAGCCTGAAAACAATTCTTGCAAGTTTTCCTGATGGGTATTTATACATATACCATAATATCACTTAAGCAAAGATGAAACAGATACTCAATATAGGACTTTAATGCTTTTGGAACCACAACTCATTGTCATACTTATACTATATCTGGCGGTTGAGGCAGTCGAACAGTTTCTGCTCATGCTCAACCTCAAGCATCTATCCCGGCATGGGGCTGAAATGCCTCCAGGTTTTAAAGCGCATGTGGATGCTGCCATATTATCGAAAATGCGGGACTATACTGTTGCGCGTGGCCGTTTTGGCAGGATAGAAGCAGTCCTTTCAACAGGCATTACAATTTTATTTCTATTCGGCGGGCTTTTGAACTGGCTTAACAATCTCATTGCAACACGGGGTTGGACGCCGGTTATTTCAGGGGTAGTATTTTTCATGATACTGATCTATACAAACACACTCCTCAAAATACCCTTTTCCATTTACAGCACCTTCTCCCTGGAAAAGCGCTTTGGCTTTACCAACGAGACATTAAGCCTCTGGGTTCAGGATTTGCTGAAATCACTGTTTGTAAACACCCTGCTCGCGGTTTTTCTCCTCTACGGAATTTTGTGGCTGGTCATGGCCCTGCCGGATATGTGGTGGCTGGCAGGCTGGGTTTTCATTCTGTTCTTCACCATTTTTCTGCTGTATGTTTCACCATATGTTATTGAGCCACTTTTTAACAAGTTCAGTCCCATAGAAGACGCCGCGCTGGAAGAGCGCATCAAGCAGATAATGTCCAGGATTGGCCTCAAGATTAACAGGGTGTTCAGCATGGACGCCTCAAAGCGGACCAGCCACAGCAATGCCTATTTTACAGGTATCGGGCACGTGAAAAGAATTGTTCTCTTTGATACCCTGCTGTCCAACCACTCTGATGATGAGATAATAACCATCCTGGCCCATGAAGCCGGGCATTGGAAGAAAAAACATGTCTTTAAAATGCTGGCTTTCAGCCAGGTCGTTGCTCTTATCGGATTTTATGCGGCTTACCGGCTTACAGCCGGGGATTTCCTCACCGTCCTTTTCAGGCTTGACATCCCCAGCATGCATGCAAAACTTCTGCTGGTTAGCTTTATAGGGACACTGGTGCTGTTTCCTTTGAAGCCACTGTGGGCATATCTTTCGCGCCGGCACGAGATCGAGGCAGATAACTTTGCTGTGCAGTTAACGCAAATGCCTGTCCCCATGGCAAATGCACTCATAAAGCTGGGCAAAGATAACCTGGCCAACCTGCATCCTCATCCATGGTTTGCGGCGCTACATTACAGTCATCCGCCGTTGACGCAGCGGGTACAGAGAATTCTGGCAGCAAAGGACAATGGGCTGCATGAATCGGTTTTGAGCCTCAAAAAATAATAGCAGAATGTGCCAGAGTTCTCAAAGATGAGGGATATCTTGTTATCAGTATGATTCCGTCTGGAAGTATATGGGGAAAACACCTTGCAGCGAAGAAAAAAGCAGCCCATGTCTTTTATAAGCAGGCCAATTTTTATACGATTGAAACTGTCAGACAGTGGCTTCGCGGGGTCAACATGAGTGTTATTGAGTGGAGATCAACATTATATCAATTCCCGGAGCACGTGGAACACGAAGAGCCCCCCAGGGAATCTCCTGATGAAGAGGCCGGCTTTGTTGTTATTGCAGCGAGGAGGGAGCATGTCTAGGATTATTACCCTTACCACGGATTTCGGTCTTGTAAATGAGTATGTAGGTGTGATGAAAGGAGTTATACTTGCGCGGGCCCCGCAGGCAACAATTGTTGACCTGAGTCATGCAATCGAAAGACAGAATATCCGTCAAGCAGCATTACTCATCAAATCAGCCTACAGGTTCTTCCCGGATAAAACAATCCACCTGGTAATTGTCGATCCAGGCGTGGGCAGCAATCGTAAGCTTATTCTGCTGCAGACAGAAAGGCACCTTTTCCTGGGGCCTGACAACGGCGTATTGGGTTTGCTTCTGGAGGCGGAGCATTTTCAGGCCGCCTATGAGGTGCAATGCGAGCAGTATTATTTAGCACCAATGAGTGCCACATTTCACGGCAGGGATATACTGGCGCCGGTTGCGGCCCACCTTGCTGCAGGGCTTGATCCTGCGGCTGTAGGGCCTGTCATCGCACGCCAAACATTGAAAAAATCTGAGTTTACCGAAGCAAGAATTGACAGCATACAGGCCACAATAACAGGCGAAATAACAGGCAAGGATCATTTCGGAAATCTGCAGACAAATATAACTGCGAGCAGCCTGAACAAGCTCTGCGGCAAAGAGAAATCTAAAGCACTTGTAACCATCGGGAACGAGACTATTGCAGGCATTCAAACCGCTTATGTCCACAAAGCGCCAGGGGAGATACTTGCTATAGTCGGAAGTAGAGGGGTTCTTGAAATTGCAGTCAATCAGGGAAATGCAGCTACGCTTCTTGATGCTGGCATAGGTGACGAGGTAACTATCTATACCCCCCCAAAGTGAGTATTCTTTACACGGGAAGGCGGAGGAGGGACAAAAACCTTACCGCTCTTGAACAGTTGAAATATCAACTTGAGGTGAAGTGGTCCCCGTTACAGCACAACGGTTTATGAAACTGCGCAAAAGAAAGAGTTGATTCGGGTTCAGGTCGGCAAAATGAATACCACACTGCCGCAACTCTCCAGCAGCAAGAAAGGAATCGGTTTCAACAGCACGGTCCCAGGCATTGCTGCATGGAATGGCTTCAACAAAACGGTCGTCAGCGATGAGATCAACTTTGAAGCTGGTAGAATCGCGCGCGCTGTTTATCGGGTTATGATAGGTAATTTTTGCTCCGCCTAAAGAAATGTCGCTGACCGAGCCAATGATTTCCGGCGATGAAGCGATGAGAACAGCGCTTATACCACTTGAAACCGGTGAGCGCTTGTGCTTACGTCGCTCGTGATATTCTGACCTTTCTATCATGGTTGTTCTCCTTAAATATTTATTATTAGCATAATAATTGTTGACTGCAAATTGTCTATACTTTTTTTATAGTAGCAGTAAATTTGTTTGTATAAACTGCGAGAAAAGAGTTGGGGACCTACAGGCGGTAATGACCTACAGAAAGCAGAAAGAGACAGAACAGGACAAGCAGGTCAAAGGGCAAGGGTCTTTGGCATGCCAGCTATGCGGCAGAATGGGGAAAGCCGAGGGATGCAGCTGGCAGGAAGATGATGATGGCCTCATCTGCTGCCATGACTGCCGGGGGGAAAGGGAGAATTGTGGCTGCAGCGATTAGCAGTCCCCCAAATATATGAAATCAAAAAAGGCCGAACATAAAGTGCCCGGCCTTTTAATTGTTTAACATGAGAAAATCTGAAGTTTATTCTTTCGTCTCCTCGACTTCAGGGACCCTGCCCTCTGTCAAGTCCCTTCCCTCCAGGTAGCGGATGATGGATTCGGCAGCCTCTTTACCTTGGTAAGCGGCTTTGGCAGCAGTCTGCGGGCCCAGAACCGCATCGCCGCCGGCAAAAATCCAATCTACAGAGGTTTGCATAGTTATCTCATCCACCTCAAAGGTATTCCAGCGTGAAAGGGCCAGTTTGGTCTCAGCGTCAGTCATGTGCTCTACATCCTGGCTGATGGCCGGGATTATGGAATCCGCCTCAATCATGAAGTTCGAATCTGCTACAGGCACAGGTCGACAGCGGCCTGAGGCATCACATTCTCCCAATACCATCCGGATGCATTCAATTTTCGTTAACTTGCCGTTTTCGCCATGAATTTTCACAGGAGCAGCAAGAAACTCGATCTTGACTCCTTCCTCTTCCAGGTGATGGATCTCAGCCTGTGAGGCCGGCATTTCTTTCTTGGTGCGGCGGTATAGGATAAATACCTTGTCTGAGCCCGTGCGCAGGGCTGTTCGAGCAACATCTATGGCGACATTGCCGCCTCCGACCACGACAACATTACGGCCAAGGTTGAGGGGCTCTCCCAGGTTGACCCGACGCAGGTAGTCTACACCGTGCATGACACCGTCCAGGTCTTCGCCTTCTAGGCCCAGTTTACGGCTGGCATGGGCGCCGATGCCAACAAAAACAGCATCATAGCCATTTTTTTTAAGATCCTGCAGGGTTTTGTCCTTACCGATGGTTACATTATTGACGATTTTTACCCCGCAGTTGACCAGGGCATCGAACTCGGCGTTGATGATATCGCGGGGCAGCCTGTAGGCAGGTATGCCAACAGTCAGCATGCCGCCGAAGGCCGGCAGGCTTTCATAAATGGTAGAGTGATAGCCCGCATGGGCCAGGTAAAAGGCGCAGGACATGCCGGCAGGACCGGAACCCACGATGGCCACCTTTTTCCCCTTCGGCATGGCGCAGGGTTTGAGCATATTTTTTTTGTTCAGCACCATCCAGTCAACCAGGTAACGTTCCAGCATGCCAATGGCCACCGGATCGCCTTTCTTGCCCCTGATGCAGGATCCCTCGCATTGAAATTCATGGGGGCAGACCCTGGAACAGACAGCAGGTATGGAATTGGTTTCCCGATCCTTCCAATATGCCTCTTCAAATTTCTTCTCGCGCAGTAACCGGATAAACTCTGGAATATCATTATGGATGGGGCAGCCATCCCTGCATTTTGGTATTTTACACTGGAGGCAGCGATTGGCCTCTTTGATTGCGGTTTCTTCGTCAAAACCAAACACCACTTCATCAAAGTTGGTGATGCGCTCCTGTGGTTGCAGTTCCTTTGGGTACTGCCTCGGGATGGCCAGTCGTTCTTTGGGCTTCATTTTTTTCTCCAGTTTTAGTGCAAATAAGCGGAAAAAGGCCGCCCCAGGGGACGGCCTTTATATGCTCCTCTATTTATAACAATAGGCTGGCTAATTCAAGTCAATTTTATCATTGCTGCCGCTGGGCGATTTTCAACCTGGCCATGGCTCTCTGCAGGGCGGCTTCTGCTCTCGTCCTATCAAATTTCTCCTGCTTTTCCAGGGCCTGCAACAGCCGCTTTTCTGCCCTTTCCTTGGCGCGCAGGGCCCGGTCAACATCAATTTCATGGCCATGCTCGGCAGATTCTACCAGAAAAGTGATCTTATTGTTGGATACCTCGCAGAACCCGCCGCTGATCATGAGCTCTACTTCGCTGCCGTCTTTCTTATAGCGGAGAGTGCCGACTTTTATAGTACTCAAAAAGGGGGCATGATTGGCCAGCACTCCGAATTCACCGGCAAAACCGGGAGCGGAGACAATATCAACATCATCGCTGACAATTGCCCCTTTGGGAGTAACCACTTCGAGTGTAATTTTTTCAGCCATGTTAATTCCTTACATCCGCAATGTCTTTAGGAGTTGCAGTTTAGGCTTCAGCCTTTGATTTTGCTGCCTTTTCAACAGCCTCTTCTATGGTGCCAACCATATAGAAAGCGCTTTCCGGCAGTTCGTCATGCTTGCCTTCGAGAATTTCCTTGAAACCGCGGACTGTATCTTCAACTTTTACGAATTTACCCGCCATGCCGGTGAAAACCTCGGCAACGGTAAATGGCTGCGACAGGAAACGCTGGATCTTACGGGCCCGGGTAACAGTGACCTGGTCTTCTTCAGAAAGTTCGTCCATGCCGAGGATAGCAATAATATCCTGCAGCTCTTTATATTTCTGCAGGGTAACCTGCACTCCCCGGGATACCTGGTAATGTTCTTCGCCAAGTACATTGGGATCCAGGATCCTGGAGGTTGAGTCAAGCGGGTCAACGGCAGGATAGATGCCCAGCTCAACCAGTTGCCGTGAAAGAACAACGGTACCGTCGAGGTGGGCAAAAGTCGTGGCAGGTGCGGGGTCTGTCAGGTCGTCGGCCGGGACGTAAACACACTGGACTGCAGTAATGGAGCCTTTGGTTGTAGAGGTAATGCGCTCCTGCAATTCACCAAGGTCGGTTCCAAGCGTCGGCTGGTAGCCAACGGCCGAAGGAATACGGCCGAGCAGAGCGGAAACTTCTGAACCTGCCTGGGTGAAACGGAAGATATTGTCAATGAATAGAAGCACGTCCTGGCCTTCTTCATCACGGAAATACTCAGCAGCGCTCAAGCCGGTCAGCCCGACGCGGGCCCGGGCGCCTGGCGGTTCGGTCATCTGGCCGTAAACCAGGGCAGCTTTCGGCAGAACGCCGGACTCTTTCATTTCGTGGTACAGGTCGTTGCCCTCACGGGTACGCTCACCAACACCGCAGAACACGGAAATACCACCATGATGCATGGCTATATTGTTAACCATTTCCATCATGACAACGGTCTTGCCGCAGCCGGCGCCGCCGAAGAGGCCCATTTTGCCGCCGCGGGGGAAAGGTACGAGCAGATCAATAACCTTGATGCCTGTTTCCAGCACGTTAACCTCGGTATCCTGTTCAGTAAAAGCAGGGGCGGGTTTGTGGATCGGCCGCATCTTGTCGGATTCGATCGGTCCCAAACCGTCAACCGGCCGGCCGACAACATTCATGATCCGTCCCAGGGCGTTTGGACCGCAAGGAATCAATATGGGATTTCCGGTATCCTTGGCAGCCATGCCGCGCACCAGGCCGTCGGTCTGGTCCATCGCAACACAACGGACAACATTGTCTCCCAGGTGCTGGGCGACTTCGATGATCAGGTTGCCCTCCACGTCATTAATAGCCGGGTTGCTGACCGCAAGAGCGTTCATGATGTTGGGAAGTTTGCCGTGTTCAAACTCGACATCCACCACCGGACCGATTACTTGTACTACTTTTCCAACTGCTTGTTCTGCGCTCATCTGAAATAAGCCTCCTCAGGGTGTATTATTTGCCAAGAGTTTTTTTCTCGGTTTTATTCTTATCCTTTCAGGGCCTCTGCCCCACCCACAATATCCATAAGCTCGGCAGTAATGCCAGCTTGTCTTGCTTTGTTATATAGAAGGGTAAGATCATGTATCATGTCTCTACAGGCCCTTGTGGCATTATCCATGGCAGTCATTCTGGCTGCATGTTCACTGGCTCCTGTCTCCAGCATGGCATGATAGATCATGACGTTCATGTACAATGGCAGAAGTACATCCATGATTTCAGTTGGGCTGGGCTCATAGATGTAATCCCCGGCAGCAGCCCCTGCTTCAGCAGTCTCATCGGAGCCGCCTGCTTCAGGCTGCACCGGCAGCAACACTTCGACCTCGGGTCTCTGCACGGCAACGCTTTGGAATTTTCCATAAATCACATGGACCTTGTCAGATTCAGCGGCCAGGAAATTGGCGGCAATATCCTGGGCAATGGACCTGGCATTGAACATCTGGAAACTCCCCATGATGTCTGTATAGGCCTTCCTGACGGTTCCTCTTTTTTTGAAATAGGCATTTCCTTTTTTGCCGACACAGACCAGCGAGACTTTTTTGCCTTCAGCCTCATATTGGCCCATGAGTTTTTCAGCTGCTTTTAATATATTTGCATTAAAGCTGCCGCAGAGTCCACGATCAGAAGTGATAATTACAATTTCGACCGTCTGGACCTCACGGACTTCCATGAGCGGAAACTGGCCGCTTTCCATGTTGGCGGAAAGATTGGTCATGGCCCCATTGAATTTTTCCGTGTATGGTCGGAAATCCTCCATCTTCTGCTGGGCACCGCGCAGCCTGGCAGCCGCAACCATATTCATGGCGCTGGTAATCTGTGAAGTTTTCTTCACACCACCAATTTTTGTTTTTACATCCTTCAGACTTGCCATTGCTTTGCCTTATACCTGCTGTTTAATTGAGGCCTCTCGAACTTTTGAACGTTTCTCCGAAGGTCGTCAGCGTATTTTTCATCAATTCTTCGAGTTCGCTGTCAATTTCCTGCTTTTCTTTCAAATCATCAAAAACGGCCGGTGCGCTCTGTTCGATATAGGCATACAGTTCTTTCTCATAGTCAGCCAGCATGTTTACCGGGATGGGATCGAGGAAGCCTCTGGCGCCTGCGTACAGGATGGCGACCTGT
>PKTW01000037.1 GCA_002868955.1 Desulfobulbaceae bacterium | reverse complement strand
GTTTTCTGCAAATGAGATCGAGCTTTTGAACTTGCGCCGCATCTAATGTTTTGGCCTGTTTCCAATAGGCACAGGTATATTGCATGGTGTTGCCCAGCATCATGGCGTACATATCATTTCCCAGGTCGTAATGGACATGTGCGACTTTATGGGCCCGATTTTTTGACTGCTGGTTGATAAGCCGTGCCTTACACATGTCAACCATGCTGGGCAAATTGTTGTTTTTATTGTCAACACTTGATGTATACAGCTTGAAGACTAACTGATCCAGGGCCTTCGTATCCCACCAGCCATCCATGTATGATTCGCCAAACCCCAGTGACCATTTTAATAAGACCCGGTTGTAAAACCGGTCGTCATGCACCAGGATATCCCAGTCATTTTCTCCCTGTACCGTGATGCCGGCATCATGCAAAATTTTTGTAATTCTATCTTTGGCAAAATCCTTGATTAACAGGTTCCCGATAGAGTGCTGCGACTTCTGAACCCGCTCCGAAGTACTCTGTTTGCTTAATTCCATTTTACCCTCACTCAGCCTGGTTTAAAATGATTGCATGCGCACAGTAACCCTTTTGCCATGAGACTCCAGCATTTTTAAGAAAAAATTGAGCGCGAAATATTTTCTCAGAATGGAGCTAGTACGATCTTTGTTTTTAAGAATATCAAGATTGGCATGGATTTGCCAGGGATGCTGTCGGGTTTCAACGTCAGCATAGGTGAAAAACTGATCAATGCGGCTGTGAAATTCATTCTTTGGCTCACTCAGAGTTTGAGAACAATTCATAGGCATTCACCAATAACTGAAAATTTCAATGAAATGGTATCATTAACATATAAATTTACACAAATAGATTATAAAAATCAAGAGCGACATGTGGTGGTACTCTTGAGAAAAGGATAGTTATCTTCGGAGATTTTCCAGTGACATCATGCTACCAAATCCAGCAATGATGCCGATAGGTGCCAGGCGTGATCTGCTCTTGGCATGTGTAGCAGGAGAGATTTCATCACTGATGATAAAAAGCATGGCGCCTGCTGCTGCGCCAAGTTAAGGGCTCATTGATCTGTCTGGCGCACTATTAAAGAAGAGGGAGGGAAGGGCGCCGGCACCGGGCAGAACCTGCAAGAAAATGGCGATTAGGCCTGTTGCCACTAAAGATATAAAGAAACCCAGACGAAAAAATTGGCAGATTAATTATGGAAAGAGTTTGCTGGAAATATATTCGGGATAAATTTCAGTCAACAATCTTTATCCAGTAGTAATACATCCAGGCACCGTATTCTGATAAAACACAGCGTATCTGCCGGCCAGTCTTCCACCAGGCTTCAGGATTAAAGGGATCATTTTGGGCCGGGGCAACATGAATGATTAATTTGCCCCGGTACATTTTGTTCCAGATATGTCGGGCTCTGCGGCTATGGAATTTGCTGGTTGTAATGATCACATTTGTCATGCCGTTGTCGAGAAGGGTTTCTCCGACAATTTTTGCTTCGCTGATGGTATCGTAGGCACCCTCAGCGCTGATAGCTATAATATGGTCCTTTGCGATACCCAGGTGGGTCAACACATCTATTTCTGCGGCGTACCATTTGCAGGGCGCTTCATAACCGCTGTTTTCAAGGCTGCGCAATATGTCTGTCTTCCTGTTGCCGTTTATGACAACTTTTTCCGCCTTTGCCTGTTTATAGAGATTGGCCGCCTCAATGAGGCGCGGATAAATATCAACTCCGGTGTAAAGGACAACGGCAGCATCTGCTTTTGCAGGAATATCCTGGACAACGAGGAATGAGCCTATCCCGATGAGGATCTTTTCATGGAGCACAACCAGAAATATAGCTAAAAGAAAAACAAGGAAGATTTTGCGCATAGTAAATAGTATGCAGACAATAATTTTATGAAAAAAACAAGCCCAGGGCCAGATATCCAGACCCTATTAGTATACAGGGTAACATTAATAAAACCGCTATTTACCAATATTAAATTTTGATTCAACCCAGACCCCGCTCTGGGAACTGAAACCCAGGGCCCGTATATTGGTGATTACAGTAGCGACATTGCCTTCAGCGGTGATGCTGAGCACCGACTCACGTATGCGTAAGCCTTCCTCGGTCCACCTGCCGGTTACAGCACTGAAAGCGAGAGCTCGTTCAGTGGTGCAGGCAACGGCAA
The DNA here is from genome assembly GCA_002868955.1 of Desulfobulbaceae bacterium. GTDB lineage: Bacteria > Desulfobacterota > Desulfobulbia > Desulfobulbales > BM004 > BM004. The sequence continues at coordinate 24,139 of PKTW01000037.1, read as the reverse complement.
CATTGCCCCCATGCCCACTTTTGACAACTGTTTCTCCAGGACGCAGATCTTTTTCAAACCAGCTGTTCCGCAGCCCGGAAAATGCCAGAATTTTGTCATTTCTTTCAAGGAGAAAGACTTCATTAAAGGTCTCCTGAGGGTGAACAGCCTGGGGTGATATAATTGCTGCCAGTACGGAGAGGAAAATAAGAAAACGGAATGTCGGTTTCATTGTAATAATTTGGGACACTCGCTGTTAGTCACTAAAAATGATGCGCAGACCAAGAAGGAGAAGTATCCCGCTACAGAAACAACAGAAATGCAGGATATTTCTCGAAAATTTTTCATGCCGGTTTACTTCAGGAATTAGGTCTGAGGCTCCTATGTAGATAAAAGAACCCGCGGCAAACGGGATCAAAAAGTAGATCCAGTCGCTGAAAGAGAATACATAGGCAAGCAACCCTCCAAGAAGAAATGTTGATGCGGATAAGAGGTTTAACAGCAGTGCCTTTTTTTTTGACCAGCCTCCATGCACCAATATGCCGAAGTCTCCTATCTCCTGAGGGATTTCATGGGCCGCTGCAGCCAGCCAGGTGGAGATGCCAAGACGGACATCAATGAGAAAAGTTCCAGCCACGGCAATGCCGCCGATAAAATTGTGGATACCGTCTCCTATTAAGATGAGATAGGTCAGAGGTTTTTTGCAGTGCGTTTCTTCACGATGACAATGGTGCCAGTGCAGCAGCTGCTCAAGCAGCAAGAAAAAAGCAAACCCGGCTACTACATATATATATACTGCTGTGTCAGCCCCGGTCTTTTCAACTGATTCCGGGATCATGTGAAAAAAGGCGCCACCCAGAAGTGACCCGGCAGCCAGAGCAACAAGTGGGAGGAGCAGCCGATGCAGGGCTTTGTCGCTCAGAGACAGGGTAAATATCCCGACCAGAGCCAGTAGGCACATCAGCAGGCTGCTGCCGATAATCCAGATGAGGGTGGGAATTCCGGTTGTCATATACTATTAAATAAATCGCTGTACCGAGAAATAACTGAATTTCAGTGTTAACAGGTAATTGTATTCTACGAGAATATTTAGTGATAATTTGCGAATTTTTCAAGAACCTTGATTCGCGCCGAAAAATAAACAGCACCCATCCTATTCCCTTTACATAGGAATATCATTATAAAAAAATTCCAAGACCGGTGTCGGCCATTGCCGGCACCGGTCTTGGGGCAACTCTATACTATCCCTCGGGGGTAGGATAACGAGAGGAGGCTCAAGTGCGATTTTTGTCTTTATGCTTTACGGATCAATACGGACCAGGCGCCATCGCCCAGCTGTTCCTGCGCAAGCACTTCATGGCCTTCCCGGACAACCGAGCGAGGCACATTGTTGATCGGCGGACCGTTATCAAGAATTAAGCCCAGGATTTGACCGGATTGCATTTTAGAAAACGCAACCTTGGTTTTCACTAAATTCATAGGGCAGCCGACGCCTCTTAAGTCCTGAAAGACATCTGCTGTTGTAGTTGTCGTCATTTTTTGCTCCTAATTTGCTGCAATTGTAAAGAGTTGCGTTGTCATAAACAGGGCCTGGTGATATCAAAATGTTATGGACGTAATACCCCTCCGCACCGTGCATTTGCGGTGCTGCCAATTATTTCAATCTTTTCTGAGAAAACCGCATGATCTCTGATGGTAAAGGAATTTATGCAGGGAGTGGATTCTGCCAGAGAAACAATGACATAGCTCACAGCAGGGTCAAAAGCGAGTTTAATGTCTTCGGCAGAAGGGTAGGCACCAGTCTCAGGATGACTGTGGTAAACCGCCCTGATGGTAAGTCCTTCTGCCCGGCAGCTCCTTATCGCTGCAAACTGCTGCGCCGGATCCATGGAATAGTGGACAGGTGAGGCGTCGATATTTTTCATGGCAATACATTTACAGACCACACCGTCTTTTTCAGCCAGATAGCCACAGGCCTCAAGAGGCGCCGCGGCCCGGCCGTGTCTGATCATTTCGTCAACTATATTCCGGGTGATTTTCAGCATTTCACTTCCTGTTCGTTTTAATGCAGACCGCAAACAGCCTGTTCAGCATAAAGCAGTTCGGTTTTTTCCGGACGTGGGCCGCAAAGGGGGCAACTCTCCTGCTTATTGAGCTTGATTTTTGCGATGCCGACAATCATAATGTTGTTAATCCCCCTTCCAGGTCTTGTATAATGTCATTTACGTCTTCTATGCCAACGGATAACCGGATCATGGTTTGCCTGATGTTCATTTCTTCCAGCTGCTTTTCAGGATATTCGCAAAAAATGGTTGAGGCCGGATGCAGGACCAGGGTTTTGTTGTCATTCACATTTGAGGCCCTTCTGATCAGTTTCAGCTTGTTGATGAAAGCGAAACATGCATCCCGGCTCTGCAAGTCAAAGGTCAGGAGGCCTCCAAAACGCTTGGCAAACTGTTGTGCGGCAACTTCATGATACCGGGAATCCTTCAAACCGGGGTAGTTTACTGCAGCAATCTTTTTGTGCTTCTGGAGGAAGCGGGCAATCGAAAAAGCATTGGCGCAACTCTTTTCTATGCGTAAGCTCATGGTTTCAAGCCCCAGGCTTTGCAGGTAGGCATGATGGGGAGCCAGGCAGGAGCCGATATTTCTGTATACCTCTCGCCTTAAGGACCCGAGTAAAGCCATGGGTCCCATTTTTCTGGCCCAGTCTTCCAGGCGAGGTGCTTGGCGCCAGTCGAAATTACCGTTATCGATAATAAGGCCTCCGACAGATGTAGCGCCCCCTGAGATGTATTTTGTGCTGGAGATTACTTCAATGTTAACACCGAAATCTTTAGTGCGGAAAAGATAGGGGGTCGTGACTGTATTGTCCACAATAAGCGGCACTCCTTTCTGGGAGGTTATGCCCGCAATCATTTTTATATCGGCAACCTCTAATTGGGGATTGGTTACAGTCTCAAGGAACACGGCTCTGGTATTATCATCAATGGCTGCCTGGACCTCAAGGGGGTCAGACATGGATACGTATCGTGCCTCCAGGCCCCAGGGTTTCAGAGTTTTTTCGATCAGGGACAGCGTGTTGCCAAACAGGTGTCTGCTGGCGACAATGTTTGTACCGCTGCTTGCCAGGGCAAGTAATATGTTGGATATGGCCGCCATGCCTGAAGAAACAGCAATAACTGCAGAGGCATTGCTCAAGAGCTTAATCCTGTTCTCGAATTCTTCTACAGTGGGATTTGTGATGCGAGAATAGGCGTGCGCAGGCTTTCTGCCTGAGAAAATCTGGGAGAGATCTTCAGCGCTTTCGTGTTCAAAGGCAACGCTGTCGTAAACAGGAGTACGCAGGGCGCCATGTAAATCCTTCTGCTGGGAACGCGAGCCATGAATGGCATATGTGGAAAACCCGGTCACCGGGAGCCACCACCCATAAAATAAAGAAACTCTATATCATCGCCGCTTTTGAGAAAGGTGAAAGGGTAGCGCTCCATATCAACAAATTCGCCGTTGAGTTGGACCGCTATCATCTCCGGTGATTCAACCCGGCGAATTTCCAAAAGCTTTAAAAGGTTGACTTCAGCCTCATGGAGTTCGTTTGCCTCCCCGTTTACAGTTATCTGCATGATGTCTCCTTCAGTCAGTTTCATTAACTTGCAAAAAAGTGCTTTCTGGATTCTGGAACTATTAAATATTACTATTCTGATCAACTTAGTCAACTAATAAAACATCGTGCAGCACATGTCAAGGAAAAAAGAAAGAATTGTCGGCGATGGCGCCAATGGGCCGGAGATGAGTTGTCGGTGGGTTAGGTGAATCTAAATGTCGTATATGACGTTTTTCCTCAATTTCTGCTGCTTTGCGACGAGGGCTGCGAGACTTATGGAAAGGATGTTCTGCAGTTTTTTTTCGGCTTCGTGAAAAAGTTCTACAATGACATCGTTTTTATCTTCGGATTTGCTTACAAACTCGATATCACCTTCAAGGGCATTGACGATATGCAGCACAGAGATTTGTTCCGGGGGTTTCGCAAGTTCATATCCCCCGTTTTTGCCCCGGGTACTTTTTATTATCCCCGCTTTCCCAAGCCTGTTGAATATCTGTTCCAGGAATTGGTGCGGAATGTCACAGCGCGATGCGATGTCTTTTATGGGCAGGAGGCCGGAGTTGTAAAATTCGGCGAGCGCTAGAAGTGCGGTAATGCCATATCTGCTTTTATTGCTTATGGTCAGCATGGATGTTCCTTTATCCTAAACCTGTTTCAGCGTTTTTTTCTATTTGTCTTAATAATCTCAATAAAAATAGTAGTAAAATAATTATGTTGTATGAAGCAAGAAGTCAATTTATTAATAAGACTAACGATATTCTCAGCGTATAGGAATGACTTTGAATATACGTATATTTTAAAGAGAAAATGATTAATTTATGCTGATAATGTGAAATGACCCGGATACATTCAATTTCTATTCTGGCTTTATTATGGGCCACCTGGTGTTTTTTGCACAGCCTGTTAATCAGCAGATTTTTTGCAGCCTGGATAAAGAAAATTTTGGGCAGCAGGCATAATTACTACAGGCTGCTATATGCAATTTTCAGTCTTTTTTCTCTTTTTCCTGTTATTTATTTTCAGTTGGGTCTTGAGGAAAAGGTTATTTTTGCCTGGCCCTGGCCCTGGTTTGTTGTGAAATATGGCACATATGCGGTTGCCTTCCTATTATTTTACGGTGGGTACCGTGTTTACGATATACAATATATGCTTGGCATAAGGCAGATTCATGAAATGGAACACAGAGGGAAAGATGAGCTCATGGGGTTTACGACAGAAGGCATCCTGGGATATGTAAGGCATCCGTGGTACAGCGGCGCAATTCTTCTTGTCTGGGCCTTTGGTATTGTAACTGATGTGTCGCTTGTAAGTAAACTGGTTCTAAGCGTATACATAATTATCGGTACACTGCTGGAGGAACAGAAACTCATACGCGAGATAGGAGAGCCATACAGAGCCTACCGTAAAAAAGTGCCAATGCTCATCCCCTGGAAAAAAAGCTGATTTATTCTAATATGGAGCATTTATTTAAAATAGAATCATCCTTCGTGCCGGCCGGAGACCAGCCGAGGGCAATTGAGGTTTTATCTGCGGGAATCGCTGCTGCATACCCCAAGCAGGTTTTATTAGGTGTTACCGGCTCCGGCAAGACCTTTAGCATGGCAAAGATCGTGGAGCAGGTGCAGAGACCGACACTGGTCATTGCACCCAATAAAACCCTGGCAGCCCAGCTCTACTCCGAGTTCAAGGAGCTTTTCCCCGAGAATGCCGTGGAATATTTTGTCTCCTATTACGACTATTACCAGCCGGAGGCCTATATCCCGCAATCAGATACCTACATTGAAAAGGATTCTTCCATTAACGACGCCATTGACAAGATGCGTCATTCGGCAACCCGTTCGCTATTGACCCGGCGCGATGTGCTCATTGTAGCCTCGGTCTCCTGCATCTATGGGCTTGGTTCACCCGATGAGTATAAAAAACTGCACCTTTTTCTGAAAGTAGGGGACGAGTATCCCCGGGAGGAGATGCAGAAACGCTTGGTTTATATGCTCTATGAACGGAATGATATTTCATTCCACCGCGGCACGTTCCGGGTGCGGGGAGATGTGGTGGAGATTTTTCCTGCCTACGAAGAGGATCGGGCCGTGCGCGTTGATCTGTTCGGCGATACCATTGATTCCATTTCGATCGTTGACCCTTTGCGCGGCGTGGTCCTGGCCCAGATGTCGGAATTAACGGTATTTCCGTCAAGCCATTTTGTCACTTCTACGGAACGGCTGGAGATCGCCCGGCGCACAATCATGGAGGAACTTAAGGAACGTTTGGCTTTTTTCGAGAAGGAAAATCGGCTGCTTGAGGCCCAGCGCCTGGAGCAACGGACAATGTTTGACCTGGAGATGATCGGCGAGTTGGGCTACTGCAACGGTATAGAGAACTATAGCCGCCACCTGACGGGAGCTGCTCCGGGAGAGCCGCCACCAACGCTGCTGGACTATTATCCTGATGATTACATCCTCTTTATTGATGAAAGCCACATAGGCGTACCGCAGCTGCACGGCATGTATCGCGGGGACCGTTCCCGCAAGGAAACACTTGTGGAATATGGCTTCAGGCTGCCGTCAGCCCTGGACAACAGGCCCCTGCGGTTTGACGAGTTTGAAGAGCGAACCAGCCAGGTAATTTATGTGTCGGCAACCCCTGGAAATTTTGAGTTGGATCATGCAGACGGCAGGATAGCTGAACAGATCATACGGCCCACCGGTCTTATGGATCCTGTAATTGAAGTACGTCCTGCCAAAAACCAGGTGGATGATCTTTTAGCTGAGATACGTTTGCGGGCTGAAAAGAAAGAGGCTGTCCTGATAACAACCCTTACCAAGAGAATGGCGGAAGACCTGACTGAATATTATGAAAACCTGGGTGTACGGGTTAAATACCTGCATTCGGACATTAAAACCCTGGAACGCATGGAATTGATCAGAGAGCTCCGCCAGGGTGAGTATGATGTGCTGGTGGGTATCAATCTCCTGCGCGAAGGGCTTGATATCCCTGAAGTATCCCTGGTTGCAATACTGGATGCGGACAAGGAGGGTTTTTTGCGCAGTGAGCGGTCATTGATCCAGACCTGTGGCAGGGCCTCAAGAAATATTGACGGCCTGGTGATCCTCTATGCCGACGCTGTTACAGGGTCCATGCAGAGAACCATTGATGAAACCGGACGCAGAAGAAAAATCCAGCAACAGTACAATATGGATAACAGCATAACCCCGGCCACGGTCCGCTCCAGCATCAAGGATATCCTGGCTTCGGTTTATGATAAGGATTATATCACCGTACCGGTCCAGACTGCAGAAGTTGAGATTGAATATCACAGCTTGCAGGATCTGCGCCGCGATATTAAGAGATTGGAGGCGGACATGCACAAGGCCGCCAAGGTTCTTGCCTTTGAAGAGGCCGCCCGCTTGCGTGATGAAATTAAGGAATTGCGGCAGCTTGAGCTGGAGATGGGTTGAGAAGAGGGGAAAAATAGGGTTCAAGGGGTCGAGGTTTCAAGGGATAAGGATGAAAAATTTTCAAAAATTTATAATCAACGGGTATTATCCTTTTTGCCATTTCACGCAGCCGAGCAGCGCAGAAAAAGAGGGAATAGCGCGAGGACTGTCTGAGCCACTGCAAGTGGCGAGTTTCGCAGCGCCCTGATTTTTCGAGCAGTACCCAAGGGGGTATAAATTTCGGGCAGTCAGCCGAAGGCTGACCAAGTGATTGGCTGCATTTTCTTTTGTCAGCATACTAAACTGCTGACGGTTTGGGGGTTAGGTTCCTTGTTGAGTCTTATTTTATGACATTGTTTCAAGTGCTATCTAATTTGATTCGTTTTCTTTAGGCGAGTAAAGAAAATGAACATTTGAATGAAGAAAAACTATATAAATACAATGAGAAAATCGTTGTTTAGCTTGATTGTAAATAGACAAAGGTAATATAGATGGCAAAAGGAATTGTGGTTGCCGGCTTAAGCGGCGGTTCAGGTAAGAGCGTAGTGGCAGTAGGCCTGGTCGCAGCCTATGCCGGGCAGGGACGCAGGGTGGTGCCGTTTAAAAAAGGGCCAGACTATATTGATGCCGGCTGGCTGCAATTGGCGGCCGGGCAGCCTTGTTATAACCTTGATCCATACCTGATGGACCATGAAACTATCAGCAACTCTTTTGCAGAACATTCCCGCAATGCTGAGTTGGCAATCATAGAGGGGAATCGAGGATTATTCGATGGTGTCAACATGGAAGGCGCGTACAGCACGGCGGAGCTTTCCGTGCATTTGAAACTCCCTGTACTGCTTGTAGTTGACTGTACAAAGGCAACACGGACAATTGCCGCCCTGGTTTTGGGTTGCACCAGACTTGATCCCCGGGTCATGATCAAGGGTGTTGTTTTAAACAGGCTTGGCACAGCCAGGCATGAAACCATAGTGCGACAAGCTGTGGAGCACTATACCGGAATCCCGGTTGTGGGGGCATTACCCCGGTCCAAAACTGATATTTTTCCGCAGCGCCATTTGGGTGTAATCCCGCACCAGGAACATGATACTTCTGACCAGGCGACCTTTATGCTCGCCGACATGGCCAATGAATACCTTGACCTGCCGAAAATAGAAAGCCTCATGGCTGATATTCAGTTACATGCGGCAAGCGCTACATCGACAGTCAATGATATTACGGTCGGCAACGTCCGCATCGGGATTCTCAAGGATGCTGCCTTTCAATTCTATTATCCTGAAAACTTAGAGGCCCTGGAAAATGAGGGAGCTGAATTGCTCGAAATTAACGCCATGTCAGCCGCGAAACTACCGGAACTTGATGGCCTTTACATTGGCGGTGGCTTCCCGGAAACCGGCGCCAGGCGCCTGGCAGATAATAGTGCCTTCAGGCAGTCTGTGAAACATGCAGCTCAGTCGGGCTTACCAATCTATGCTGAATGCGGTGGTCTGATTTACCTCGGTGAAAGTATACAGTTGGCGGGAGAGGTGTACCCCCTTGCCGGAGTATTTCCGGTACGCTTCGGCTTGCACAAAAAACCCCAGGCGCATGGTTACACGGAACTGACAGCAAGAGCCATAAATCCGTTTTTCAGTGTGGGGGAAAATTTTAAAGGGCATGAGTTCCGTTACAGTACTGTGCTCGCGTGGCAGGGTAATCCTTCGGACCTGATCTTTGATATGCAGCGCGGTGTCGGTTTTATGGATGGCCGGGATGGTCTTGTATACAAGAATGTATTGGCTCTCTATACCCATATCCATGCCCTTTCCACCCCGCAGTGGGCCGGGCGTCTGGTTGCCCGGGCATTCGCATTTAAGACACAAAGAGAAAAGGCTTATTGAAAAGAACCAGCTAATATAATTGCAGTGTTCAACATACCGGAGTATCAAAACAATGTATTTGCTGTCGAATATGATCTCTGTTTTCTTGATGTCATCCTACCTGGCATGACGGGGCTGGAAGCAATGAAGATAATTAATGAACGATCTCCGCACACGAAAGTGGCCATCATGTCGGGGAGTTCTTTGGATGAAGCAATTAAGGGGCAGATTGAGGAACTCGCTTTTGCCTTCATTGAAAAACCTTTTGGTCTTTCACATATAAGGAAGGTAGCAGAAAGGGCGGCTGCTGCATTGATCGTGCAATAGGTGCAGAGAGGAAATGTCAGGCTTGCATTACAATTTGATTCACAAATCGCGCTTTCACTTTATCTTGCCGTATTGGACACATCATTTTTATCCACATTTATGATGCGCAGATCAAGGGGCTTGGATGTATCCATATGCACATCCCGCTGCGGGAAGGCCACAACGATATCTGCTTCGCGGAGATGCTTCTCAATCAAAAAACGGACATTGCTTTCAGTCTGTATCTTTACCATGCGCCCTTTGCCCAACCGTATCCAGAAGTAGACTTCAAAAATCAGTGCATTATCGCCAAAATCTTTAAATACTATGATCGGTTCCGGTTTCTTTAATATTAATTCATGCTCTTCCACGGCTCTTTCCAGGGCCTTAACCGTATCACGGGTGGAAGAACCGTACGCCACGCCGACGCTGATGTTACAGCGGACAACATCGTCGGAAAGGGTCCAGTTGATGATGTTCTTTTCCAGTAAACTGCTGTTCGGCACCAGGATATTAAGGTTTGCCTGGGTGCGGATCTGGGTGCAGCGGGTGCCGATATGTTGAACCCTGCCGATGATGTTGTCAATTTCAATGACATCATCAATTTTGATGGGCCGCTCGAACATGAGAATAAAGCCGCTTATAAAATTGTTTATCAGGTTCTGGGAGCCGAATCCCACACCGATTGCCACGGCACCGCCAAGGAGTGCCAGGATGGTGAGGGGAATATTAACGGTGTGCAGGGCATACAGCACCAATATAATTGTTAATATGAAAAAAGTGACCTTGTGGATAGCGGCCTTGGCGCTTTCATCAAGCTGAGTCTTAGCCATTAACCTGTTCATGACGAATCGGGAAAACAGTTTAGCCAGGAACAGCCCGACAAAGAGGATAAACAGGGCAAGTATTATTTTCCTTATTGTAATGGACTGGTCATCAATGACATAGAGTTCAAATTCGAGCTTTTTGTTCATTTCCAGCGCTACACCTTTTACGAGATCAATGAACCGGATATTTTTTCGTTTTTCATGAATCTCGTCGATGTATCTGCTCTCGAATTTTTTAATGATTTGCAGTTTTGATATATATTCAAGATTGTTGGCAGATAATTTCTCCATTGCCTTCAGCTGGGAAAGCATATGGTTTATGGCTTCTGCCGGCAGGGAGTCCTTTTTCTGAGACAACGTTACCTGCAATGCCAGTATCTGCGCCGGCAGGTTATTCTGCGCACTGCTCACCAGGGAACTGAGCCGGTCAATGTTCTTCTGTGATGATTCCAGTTCTTGCAGCCATTCGACCAGCTGGTTAGGGTTATAATTCCCCTGCAGGAGCGCATAACGCCTGTGCCATATTTCATCACCATATGAGAGAAGACGGAATATGTTTTCCGTCTGGACCAGGGCCTGCTGGTAGGTGTTTTTCCAGGCTTCACGCTCATCGAGCCATGCCTTGGCAATCAGTTTTGTATTTTCATCTCTGTCTTTTATGGAGTCAAACTGCTCCTGCGCCTTCAGCCATTTTGCCTCCACCTCCTGCTGTTCACTGGCAAGAGACTGGATACGTTCGTTGTGCTGCTGCCTGATGGTCTCAGTATTCTTGAGCTTTTCCTGTAAATCCTCTTCGTCATATTCCAGGTTGTCACGGATCAACTCTGTCTGGTTCTTGAGAATACTGCTCTGTTGCTTGTTGAGGTTCACCTCTGTTTCAGCATTCTGCAGGTAGACTTGGTTCAGATTCAGCGCTGCTTCGGCAAGATCGAATTCCAGTTGTGCAACTATTTTTGTAAACTCATAAACGACCTGATTCTCTTTGCCAACCTGTGCGTCTGCGTCTTCCTTTATTTTTCGTAAGTTTTGCTCAGCCTTGTCATAATTGAGCTGGGCATCCTCAAGGTTTTTCTGGGCGACCTCCCGGGCAAGTTCTGCGGTTTCATCTAATAGATTCTGAGCTTCCTGTTCATCGAGATATTCATCAAGAACTGATAACGAATATGGAGGCAGCAAGGGGACTGCCAAATTCTGGGGGCTTGACAGAACATTTTCCATCCGCTTTTGTAATTGCTGTAAAGAGGCCTGCTTTTTTATAGCCGTGATCTGCTGTTGAATGACTGCTTCGGTCTCCTCCAGAAGTTGCGCATATTTATTCAGTTCATCCTCAGAAATTCCATACTGAAGCCTGACACTCTCTGTTTCTGGCTGTTTGACTTCATCAATTTGTTCTTTAACGGATTGGAGCTTGGCTTCAAGCTCAGCAACACGGTTTTCTATAAAAACTTCTTGTGACTCTGTTTCGTTTTTCGTTGTACTGGTTTTATCTTGGGCAAATCCTGCCGGGACCATTACAAGCAGCAACATGAACATAAACAGAATGCGGGAAGATATCTTCTTCATTCTGGTTGTTGTTCTTTTATCATAGTACATGGCAGCACCCCTATTTTATTGCGTTAATTATATCCAATTGCATTGTAGCTAATACCTGTTTATCCAATAGATAAACAGGTTCGTCAATAATCATGATTGAGCAGCACAATTCGGTAATTATTATGTCGATTAATGCTTGATATTAAAAAGTATAGATTTTGCCAATTATGATTTTTTTTTAAAGTGCTAATAAAAAGGCAGCCATTGTGGTCACCCCTAATACTGTAGGCAAAACAACTAATTATGAAAATCAGAGTGGAACGTCATAACAGAATCCGCCCTTCTCATAGTCTTACACTAATGAATTAATTCGGTTGCTAAATAAATTGAGGATATTCTGGTTAAAGCAACTGCCGGCCCAACCTTCTCAAACGATGTGCTATCTACGCTGCGAATCATACCTTTTAACAGTCCAAATGACTGCTGATATGTCTATCTATAAAAAATAAATGGATTGTTTGCCCAGCAAAGACTGATTCGAGACATGGAAGTATTAATGATCTGCCCCTAGTGATTGATGCATTTTCAATTTAGTGAATCTTATTTTCACAAATCAGACACTTTGTGCCAGCATCCTCCTTGATTCCGCTTCCACAAAGACACGCTTGACAGTGGGAAAATTTTTCTTTATTTGCATATCAATCTTGGCAATTATATTCTCAAGATCGCCGGCTGGTATTTCATCCCGAAAGTCTATACTGATATTTACCAGAATAAAATCAGGGCCCATGTGCATGGTCAGTACCTCGTTGATGTTATCAATACCTTCAAATTTAAGAATAATCTCGCGAATTCCGTTTACTACCGTTTTGTTGGCACTTTCACCGATGAGCAAGCCTTTTGTTTCATAAGCCAGCCAGACGGCTGTGCCACCGAGGATGAGACCGATTATTACGGAAGCGATGCCGTCAAAGACCAGGAGTTCAAATTTGTCAACTAGGAGGACACCCAAAAAGGCAACAATGATACCCAACATGGCGGCAGAGTCTTCGAACAGGACAACAAACAAGATTGGGTCTTTACCGCGCTGCACTGCCTCGATGTAACCCCATTTGCCTTTGGCTTTGGTGAATTCTCTGAGGGCAAAGAACCATGCAATGCCCTCGAAGATGATTGCCAGGCCGAGAACAATGTAATTGACCAGGGGATTATCAATTGGTTCAGGATGGAGTGTGTGGATGATGCCCTCGTATAACGATACGCCGGAACCTACTGCAAAGATAAGGATGGCCACAGCAAAGCTCCAGAAATAGATTTCCTTCCCATGGCCGAATGGAAAACGGCTGCTGGGGGGCCTGCGCGCTCTGCGAATTCCGTGCAAGAGCAAGACCTGATTGCCGGTGTCTACAAGCGAGTGTATACCTTCGGAGAACATAGCTGAACTGCCTGTAATTGCTGCGGCGACAAATTTGGTGACAGCTATCAGGGCGTTGCCTGCCAGGGCTGCGTAGATGACTTTTTTAGATGAGCCGGCCATTGAAAGTCCAGGTTAACATATCCATAAGGTATGTTAATATTTTTTTTTAACAAAAGTCCATATGTTGGCAAGACTTGTTGACTATTGAATGAGTTAATATAACTACTACTATTGTTAAGTGGTCTGGGCGGTCAAATCACTACAAACAATGGCAAGGATTGTTTAATGTAGCTCTATCTTGATATACTGGATAAAGCTGTACCGTATAAAACTGCATTTTTGCAGTTATATCCCCTCTATAATGGATATAATTGCAAAAACGATGTCTAATAAGTTGTTAGGTGTTTTAATTTTACATAAATAACATGTCGAACAATTTAGAAAAAATAGGATTTAATAAATCAGTACAGTCATCAGTTTGCCCTGAGACCCTTGAACAATATGATTTAGCACGAGTAGTAGCTGTTCATAAAGAAAGCTATACTATAAGCAATGGTGAGAGTGATATTTTAGCGGAATTGGTTGGCAAACTAATATTTAGTGCTTCATCGCCAACTGATTATCCAGCAGTAGGAGATTGGGTTTTTGTCAATTTTTATGATGAAAATACATTCGCTATAATTCACGAAGTCGCATATCGTAAATCTTTGCTAAAAAGAAAAGCACCTGGGAAAAAAGTTGATTTTCAGTTGATTGCAGCCAATATCGATGTGGCATTCATCGTTCAATCTTTGAATGAGAATTTTAACCTTCGTCGCCTTGAACGCTATCTTGTCATGGTCAACGAAAGCAATATCCAACCGATTGTATTGTTGAGCAAAAGTGACTTGCTTGCCTCGGAAGATATTGCAGACAAAATCAATGATATTCAAGAAGTTATGCCGGACCTACAAGTAATTCCTTTCAGCAACGAAAATGAATCTGGCTTGGACTCTGTAAGAGAAATCATGCAACCTGGACTAACATACTGCTTATTGGGATCATCGGGTGTTGGCAAAACAACACTAATCAATAACCTCATCGGACAATCAACTTATAAAACTAAAACTGTAAGCAAAAAAGAAAGTAAAGGAAGGCATGTCACAACGCATAGACAGCTTACTAAACTAGATTGTGGAGCCATGGTAATAGACACGCCAGGTATGCGTGAACTAGGGAATTTTTCAGTTGATACTGGGATTGAAGAGACATTTTCTGAAATAATGGCTCTGGCTGAAAAATGTCAGTTCAACGATTGTACACATGTTAAGGAAAAAGGATGTGCAGTTTTGGATGCAGTTGATAAAGACTTATTGTCTATTGATCGTTATCATAATTATTTAAAAATGTCCAAAGAGTCTACTTACAATGAAATGTCATATTTAGAGAAAAGGAAAAAGGACAGGCAGTTTGGAAAACACTGTAAAACAGTAATGAAACACAAAAAAAGTCAAAGATAGCACCTAACAATCGCGTTAACATGTTGAGTCAGATTTTGTCTGACAAAACTCAAGATTGTGGCAAGAAATATATACTCAAAAACACCGTGGGCACCGAACCTGGCAGGAGCATAAATCCGTACATGTCCTCCACGGAAGGCTTGTTCTGGTGTCAATGTTATAACTGCTGAGAGATTTTCGGGACGCTCCCCTTTGGTCTGTTCTCTTCCGGAAAAATTACTGAACAGTCGATCAAAAAGGGCTTCAAGCGATGGCCTGTGAACCTGATCGGGAATAATTAAATAAAGTCAAAAGAAGACTTACCCCCTATCTTTAGCGGGGGCGCGGGGTTTCCTCCCCAATCGTTGAATCTTGAAATACCTTAAGGAAACGGGGCCCATAATGTTCCAGCTTGTATTTGCCGACGCCGGTGATATCGAGCATTTCCCCATCGTTCCGGGGGCGGAGCGCAGCCATTTCCACCAGGCTCGTGTCACTGAAGACCACAAAGGGAGGCACCCCCTGTTCTACGGCTATCTCCTTTCTTAATTTCCGCAATTTCTCAAAAAGGTTCTGGTCATATTCTCGGTCGCCAACAGGTTTACGTCTGGATTTTTCTTTTTTGACAGGGGCCCTGAGCCTTGGCTCCGGCATAATAAATGCCTGTTCTCCCCGAAGCAGCGGCCCTGCCTCCCCGGTCAGGCTGAGTATCGAATAGTTGGCAATATCCTGCAAAAGAAAGCCCTGATTAATAAGATGGCGCAGCAGGGCCGCCCAGAATTCACGGGGCCGGTCCGCACCTATACCATAGGTGGAAAGCCGGTCGTGCCCTAGCTGGATAAGACGCTGATTCTTTGAGCCCCGCAATACTTCAAGGATATGACCCATGCCGAAGCGCTGCCCGACTCGGTAGACGCAGGACAGGGCCTTGCGCGCCTCTTCAGTAACATCGATCTGTTGGGGCGGGTTCAGACAGATATCGCAGTTGCCGCAGTCCCGGCCCAGTTTGTCGCCAAAATAGCCCAGCAGGATCCGGCGCCGGCAGGACTGGGCCTCGCCAAAGGCGACCATGCTGTTGAGTTTATGGAGCTCAATGCGTTTGCGTTCCTGGTTATAGCCTTGCTCTATAAGGCTCCTGGCAATAACTATATCGCCATAACCAAAAAACAGCAGGGCTTCGGCGCTCAATCCGTCCCGTCCGGCCCGGCCTGTTTCCTGGTAATAACTCTCGATGTTTTTCGGCAGGTCATAATGGACCACAAAGCGGACGTTGGACTTGTCTATCCCCATGCCAAAAGCAACAGTGGCGACTATCACCTGGATATCGTCATGCTGAAAAGCGTTTTGCACCTCTTGGCGAACATCATCGGAAAGACCGGCATGATAGGCGGCGGCACTTATACCGGCCTTGTTGAGATCATTGGCAATGGCCTCGACCCGCTTGCGGCTCAGGGCATAAACAATACCCTCTTCACCGGGATGGGCGGCCAGAAAATCCCTGAGCTGGGCAGCCGCTTTTATCTTGTCAACCACGGTATACCGTATATTGGGGCGGTCAAAGCCGGTAACAAAGGTCCGGGCTCCTGTCAGCCCCAGACCTTTCAGGATGTCTTCCCTGGTGTGGGGTTCGGCAGTGGCGGTAAGGGCAATGATCGGCGGGCCGGGCAGAAGTTGGCGCAATCGACCGAGCTGCCGGTATTCCGGCCTGAAATCGTGACCCCACTGGGAGATGCAATGAGCCTCATCAATAGCAAACAGAGCAATCTCAATATCCTGCAGCCGCTCGATGAAGGAGTCACTCATCAACCGTTCAGGGGCGACATAAAGGAGGTCAAGGCTGTTGTCGTGCAGCCGAGCCAGTGTTTTGCGGGCCTCTGCCGCCTTCAGGGAAGAATTGTAGAAAGCGGCCCGTACACCATTTGCATTCAGGGCGTCAACCTGGTCTTTCATCAGCGATATGAGAGGAGAGGCCACAATGGCAACACCAGGCCGGTGCAGGGCGGGAATCTGGTAGCAGAGGGATTTGCCGCCGCCGGTGGGCATTAGAACAAAAAGGTCATGACCGTCAATCAGGGCCTCGATGACCTCCTGCTGATATGGCCTGAAATCTTTATATCCGAAGATCTGGCTCAGTGTCTCTGCGGGTGTTTTTGGCATTACTCAGGCACTCAGGTGGAGCGGTTTAATATAAAAAGAAAAAACGTAAATTTATTATGTGTAGCTTGCCATAGTTTAAATTGATTTGACCGTTTCTGGCGTTTATCTATCTCAGGAGGATTTTTGAGTTTTTAAAATAAATCTGCTGCCGATTTGTATTGAAACATTAAACCTTTCTATTTAACCCTCCCTAAGACTTTATCCACCATCATCTTGAGCTCCTGCAGTCTGAGCATGTAAAGCGTGATACCATATACTGCAGCGCTGGATGCCACAAAAAATAGTATTCCCAGGAGTTCATAGACAAATCCTTTTAGCATCCACGCATGAAGAACAACACCCATCACGTAAAGATATATCCCCATTACAATGGCTGCTGCAAGCACTTTCCCGAGCCCGGTTGTCAGGTACGAGAGGGAAAAACCTTCAAGCTTCCAGTACAAAATGACACCGAGGAAAAGAAAATTAGCTGTCATGGCGCCTGAGATTGACAGGGCCATGGCTTTGTGCTGCATGTGTGTAATGGTCAGAAAAATAATGAGGATATTGGCAGCAACCGCCAGGAAGCTGCCGACAACAGGGTAGCGCGTGTCGTCAAGGGCGTAAAAAACCGGCACCATGACTTTTACAGAGGCATAGGCGAAGAGGCCAAGGGCATAAAAACGCAGAGCTTCAGCTGTTTTGAAGGTGTCGGCAGCACTAAAGTTGCCGTGTTCGAATATTATCCTGATGATTGGTTCAGCAAGCAGAACCAGTCCTACTGTTGCGGGAATGGTCAGCGAAAAAGCCATTGTAAGGGAAGAGGTGAATGTTTCCTTCAGGCGAGCAAAATCTTTTGTTGCAGCCTGGCGGGCCAAAAGGGGCAGGGCGGCCACAGAGATGGCGACTCCGAAAACACCTACCGGGAATTGGAAAAAACGAAAGGCATAGTTCAGCCAGGAGATGCTGCCCTCCTGGAGGGAGGAGGCGAAATAGGTATTGATGAAAACGTTAATCTGCAGGGCGGCAAGGCCAAACACAGCCGGAGCCATAAGTTTTAAGATGCGATGCAGGCCGGGGTCCTTGAGGTTAAGACGGGGCATAAATCTGAAATCAGTGCGAAAAAGGGAAGGAAGTTGGCCGCCGAGCTGCAGCATGCCGCCTATGAGCGTGCCGATGGCCATACCCACGATGGAGGGTTGTCCGTTCTTGCCGAGCAGAAATGCAAGGCTCACTCCACCGATGATGGACCCGAGGTTGAAAAAGCTAGAGGCGAGGGCTGGAATAAAAAATCTGCCCTTGGTGTTCAAGATTCCCATGACCACGGACGAAAGCGAGATAAAAATAAGGAAAGGGAACATGATCATGGTGAGAAGATGTGTCAAAGCAACCTTGTCAGGAATTTTTTCAAAGTCTGCATCCACCAGGACCAGGACGATCTTATCGGCAAATAGTATACCGAGAAGGGTAATGAAGCTGAGCAGGATGGTAATAAAGACAATAACATTCCCGGCCAGTTTCCAGGTGGCTTCCCGGCCGCGTGTTTCATCGTAATCTGAAAATACCGTTACAAAGGCTGCGCTGAGTGCGCCCTCGCCAAACAGGTCACGCAACAGGTTTGGAATTCTGAAAGCAACGACAAAAGAATCAAAGGCAAATCCGGCACCGAACATGATAGCAAATGCCTGCTCCCGGACCAGGCCGAGCACCCTGCTGCACATAACGGCAATACTCACCTTTGAGGCTGAGCGTGCTATTGTTCCTGTGTCTTCCGCGGGGTGCTGCATACGAGTAAGTTATTATCCTGAGATGGTTGAGTGCCCAATTATTACAAAAACATAATTTTTTTGCTACTTTAGCAGGCTGAAGAAAAGAAGACAATGTTCTTGCTTGACTTTGAAGTTACCTTATGAATAGTATGGATTGCTTCGTATTTCGTAATAGTAATGTTGACGGTAATTCAACGACCCAAAATAGATGATTTGAAAAGAATTGAATGATGGGGTTTACGTTGTAAAGGACGGATTTCCCGGGTGCAGTTATTTGTTTGCGATACAAATTGGAGGGTTACATGACGGACGTTAAGCTGGTTAGAAATGTGGCGATCTTAGGACATGGCAATTGCGGTAAAACCACCCTGGTTGAGGCCATGCTTTTTAGTGCAGGTAAAATAAACCGCCTGGGCAAGGTAGACGATGGTTCTTCCACTATGGATTATGAGCCGGAAGAGATAAAGCGCAATATTACGATTGGGGCAGCATTCAATCATTATACCTGGAAGAAGCATGAGGTTTTCCTGGCAGATACTCCAGGGGACGATAATTTCATCAATGAGTCGAAGTATGTAGCCCGGGTCGCCGACTGTGCCTTGTTCTGTATAGGGGCCGCTACCAGCGTAAAAAACCAGACAACGAAATTTACGGATTTTATTGAAGAACGGAAGATCCCCACAATCATATGTATTACCCGTATGGATCGTGAGCGCGCGAATTTCGCCGGTGTTATTCAGGGTATCAAGGAAAATCTTCCCTTAAAACCGGCAATAACCTATGTGCCAATCGGAGCCGAAGAAAGCTTCAAGGGCGTTGTTAATGTTATAAACCAGAAAGCATACATGTTCGATGATAAGGGTAAAGCTAAGGAAACTGCAATACCGGAGGAAATGGTAGATGAAATTGCAGCATACAGGGAAGGCTTGATGGAGCAGGTTGCCGAAACAGATGACGAACTGATTGAAAAGTTTTTGGAAGAAGGTGAATTGACCGATGAAGATTTGCTTGCAGGCCTGAAAGCAGGGGTACGGGTCGGGACGATTAGCCCTGTGAGTGTAACAGCGGCTTTTAAGAATCAAGGCGCTGATCTTATGCTTGACATGATCAACGATCTGCTTCCTTCTCCAGGTGATTGCCCTTCCCAGGTTGGAACGGACCCGAAGAGTAAGGATATCGCGGAAAGAAAGCCAAAACCTGATGCGCCCTTTTCGGCCCAGGTATTTAAAACCATGGCAGACCCATTTGCTGGGAGGTTAACCATATTCAGAGTTTTTTCCGGCACGTTATCCGGAGATCATTTTTATAATTCAACCAAAGAGGTCAGTGAACGATTCGGTCAGATATTTATAATGGAGGGCAAAAACCAGAAGCCTGTTGACTCCGTTGGCCCAGGAACGATAGCTGCTGTTGCCAAGTTGAAGGAGACCGTTACCGGAGATACGCTCTGTGTTGAAAATGCGCCCATCATTTATGACCCCCTTATCCCTATTTCACCGGTTATCTCTTATGCCGTGACGGCCAAAAAGGGCGACGAAGAAAAACTCTTCAGCTCCATAACCAAGATGCTGGACGAAGACCTGACCTTGCAGCTCACCAGGGATAACCAGACCAAGGAGATACTTATTTCCGGTGTCGGGCAGGTTCATCTGGAAGTAATCGGTGAAAAAATTAAGCGAAAGTTCGGCGTGGAAATGGAATTGCATACACCGAAGATACCATATATGGAAACATTGAAAGGCAAGGCGCGTGTCCAGGGAAAGCATAAAAAACAGAGCGGCGGCCGGGGGCAGTTTGCCGATACCTGGGTAGAGATTGAACCACTGCCAAGAGGTGGTGGTTACGAATTTATCGATAAGATTGTTGGTGGTGCAATCCCCAAAACATATATCCCGGCTGTTGATAAAGGTATCCAGGAAGCCATGGAGAAAGGTGTTCTTGCCGGGTATCCCGTGATTGACGTTCAGGCCCGGCTCGTTGACGGGTCATTTCATGCTGTTGACTCTTCGGAACTTGCTTTTAAGATTGCCGGTTCCATTGCTTTCAAGAAAGCGGCCCAGGAGGCAAATCCTGTTCTGCTGGAGCCGATTATGAATATTACTATCCGGGTTCCCGAGGATTGTGTCGGTGATGTCATGGGTGATTTGAATTCACGTCGTGGCAGAGTCATGGGCATGGATTCTGAGGCAAAAAATGAAGTGATAAATGCCCAGGTGCCCATGGCGGAGATCCAGAAGTATGCTGGTGACCTTACCTCATTTACCGGCGGCAGGGGGTCTTTTACCTTGAGCTTCTCCCATTATGAGGAAGTCCCGGCACAACTGGCAGAAAAGATTATAGAGGCAGCCAGGAAAGAAGAATGATTTGTATTGGCTTTTGTAAATAGCTGTTTCAGTTGCCCCGCAAATAAAAAAACCTCGCCTGAAAATTTTACGCAGGCGAGGTTTTTTATTATTCCCTGGGAATAAAACTCAGTAGCAATCTATTTCAATCTGCGATGAGCCTGGTTTATCCCGGCGGGCAGCGATTTCTCCCAGGTGGTAGGGCATTTCCCCCAGGGCTTTGAGCTGCTGCATGACGTCTTCTAAAATATCTTCATCAACTATAACAATCATGCCGATACCCATATTGAAGGTCCGGCACATCTCTTTTGGCGTTATTTTGCCTTTTTCTTTCAGGAAGTCAAAAATAGGAGGTATCTTCCAGCTCCCAGAGTGGATGATGGCCCTGCTTCCCTGGGGCAGTATTCTGGGGATGTTATCGATAAATCCCCCGCCTGTAATATGAACATAGCCGCCGACCTGGAAGTTTTTACTGAGATTCAGAAGTGATTCACTATAGATCCGGGTCGGTTTTAAGAGCTCTTCACCCAATGTGCAGCCAAACTCATCCATATATTGATCCACAGACAGGCCCAGTTCCTCGAAACATATCTTTCTTACCAGGGAATACCCATTGCTGTGCAAACCGGAAGAGGCCAAGCCTATAATCTGGTCGCCGACTTTTATATCGGAACCGTCGATTATTTTATCGCGTTCTGCAATACCAACAACAAACCCGGCCAGATCATAATCACCTTCCGCGTACAGGCCGGGCATTTCAGCTGTTTCTCCACCAATAAGAGAGCATTTGGAGATTTTGCATCCATCGGCAATACCCTTGATTATATCACTGGCAACATTTATGTCTAATTTGCCGACAGCAAGATAATCAAGGAAAAAGAGCGGTTTGGCACCCCCGACAGCAATGTCATTAACGCACATGGCTACAAGGTCAATTCCGATGGTGTCATGCTTGTTGCACTGTTTGGCTATATTTAACTTGGTGCCAACACCGTCTGTTGAAGAGACAAGGACAGGATCATCAAACTGGTCTGAGCCAATGGCGTATAAACCACTGAATCCTCCTATATCGGTGAGTACGCCCCTGCCAAAAGTTGGCGTGACGATCTCTTTTATCCTGGATACGAGTTCATTGCCCTTGTCTATGTCAACTCCAGCTTCGCTGTATCTAGAGGTTTTTAAGTTGCCCATTTTTATATTTTTCAAATAAACTCAATATGTCAGTTAGGAAGCAAACAGGTTGCTTCAGTGGAATAATTAAGCCTTGACCGTTTCGTCCGAAAACCAATACTTATAATTTTGGGCCCCCAAAAAGTCAATAAAATTCATGCTGAATTGCATGTCTCCAGCAGGCAGGTACTTTGGTGGAGAAACGCCGAAATTCTGCAGATTGTCCCAACTTTTGCATATAGGTATTGTGCGTTGAAATAGTCTAATATTCCTGGTAGCATATCAATGTTATGAAATTTCTGTTCACGCTTATCGGCCTGGTTTTCATATTGGAAGGGCTGCCCTATCTGACATTTCCCGAGGCAATGCAGAGATGGTTGCGGCAGCTTATGGAAATGAGGCCCGGCCAGTTACGGGTAGTAGGGCTTTTTGCGGTGGGACTGGGCTTGTTGATCTGTTATGTAACTTTGCGCAGCAGCCTGTTCAACTAATTGGCCCTGGAAGCACGGCGCCTGGGATAATACAATGTAAATGGTCATCTTGGGGTAAGGGGGATATATGAGCCAGCAAAGGAGTAGTTGGAAATCAAATATTGGATTTCTCCTTGCAGCAATTGGTTCAGCAATTGGACTGGGCAATGTCTGGCGTTTCAGTTACATGGCCCACCAGCACGGAGGCGGTGCTTTCCTGGTACCCTACCTGGTAGCTCTCATAGTCGCCGGTTTGCCTATCATGATCATTGAATATGGTCTTGGGCACCGTGAAAAAGGCTCCTCACCCCTGAGTTTTGTCCGCATAAACAGAAAATTCGAATGGCTCGGATGGTGGATGCCCGTAGTCGCCATGTTCGGTATTATGCTTTACTATTCAGTAGTAATCGGCTGGTGCATCAACTATTTTTTTTATTCTTTCAACCTTTCCTGGGGCGCCGACACCCAGGCTTTCTTTTTCAGCCAGTTTCTGCAGTTATCCGATTCTGCTGCAGCAATTGGAGGAATTCGTATTCCGATTGCTGCTGCCACTTTGTTTGTCTGGGTTCTGTGCTGGCTTATCTGCTATCGCGATATAAGGCATGGTATTGAAAAGGCAAGTGTCATTTTCATGCCGATTCTTTTTTTGCTTACAATAATTCTTGTTATATGGAGTCTCTTCCTTGAAGGGGCATCCGATGCCATTTTCAATCATTACCTGCATGCAGACTGGTCAAAAATTAACCTGTTCAGTTCTGATGCGGCAGTTCGCAGTGAAGCCGGCAAGGTATGGGCCGCTGCCTTTGGGCAGATATTTTTTACGCTGTCACTTGGATTCGGCATAATGATAACCTATGCCAGCTACCTGCCCCGAAAAACAAACATCGGCAAGAATGCATTTATTACCTGCTTGGTAAATTGTTTCTATTCATTTGTTGCAGGTTTTGCCGTTTTCGGCATAGTAGGGTTTATGGCCCATAGCCAGGGCGTCCCATTTGAAGATGCGATCAAGGGGGGGCCGCAGCTTGCTTTCGTGGTCTATCCGCAGGCAATTTCCCTACTACCGAGCATGAATGTTTTGTTCGGGGTTATATTTTTCCTCATGCTTGTTATTGCCGGACTCACCTCCGGCATCTCCTTGATCGAGGCCTTTGCCTGCGCCATCACTGACAAATTTGACTGGCCACGCGGCAAAGTGGTAACAGCCGTCTGTGTTATAGGTTTTCTGGGCAGTCTTATTTTCACGACCCGGGGGGGATTATACCTTCTTGATATTGCGGACCATTTTATCACCAACTACGGCCTGGTTAGCGGTGGACTTCTGGAATGCCTAATTATCGGCTGGATACTAAAGGCTTCTGTGCTGCGAAAACATGTCAGCCGTCTCGGAACAGCTATTCCGCCTCTCTGGGATATTCTGGTTAAATTTATCACCCCGGCAATTCTTATCTATCTTCTATATCTATCCCTTGCAGGTGACTTGGCAGAAAACTACAGCGACTATCCGACGGACCAGCTTATCCTTTACGGTGTAGGGTGGATGCTTGTCTGTTTTGTTGTGGCATTGGCATTAGCCTTTGTCCCCTGGAAGGCAGAAAAATTGAAACGGCGGCATAGTCCGGAAGAAGACGAACTCTTAATTTAGTAAATGAGGGCGTTACCTGTTTACTCTGTTGCGCTGTAAAACTGTTTTTTGAGATCATGGGGCAGACGGCAATATCCCGCGGTTTTAAAATTTCCAGATAATCGAAAAGATAATTAAACCCGTGTTAAAAAGTGTAATGATAATCGCAGGAGAGGCTTCTGGAGACCTGC
>PKTW01000182.1 GCA_002868955.1 Desulfobulbaceae bacterium | reverse complement strand
TTGGCGGTTTTCTCGTGGTCAAGCTGTTTTTTTGAGGTGCGATTTTTTTTTGAATCGGCTAGAGTTTGCCGCGGAATAATTATGCGGTAAACCTTGGAGCTTGTTAAACTACTTTGGAGGAATGAGCATGTCAGTAGATGACAGTGAACACGCCCACCATGAACCTGAGGATGAAAGCATCGGCGTAAAAGTCGGTATCTTTTTTATCCTGGTCCTGGTGGCACTTTACTTTATCGCCTTATAAAATTCTGAATCCGTGAGGCGTTAAGGGCCTAATAATTTCTTAACCAGTTTCCGCACCTTTAACATTACTTCCTCAACATCAAAGGTGAGTATCTTCCTGTCCAGCATCACGAGTTTCCCGTCTATGATGGCTGTCGCGACATCTCCGCCATTTGCAGCATAGACCAGAATGCCGGGGTCGTAAAAGGGCTGCAGGTGCGGCTGCCGGCAATCAATGAGGGCTACATCAGCCTTTTTGCCTGGCTCCAGGCTGCCGATATCATCTTCCAGGCCCAGAACCCGCGCCCCATCAATTGTGGCCATCTGCAGGACCTTGGCAGCGGGCAGCACCGTCGCATCAAGATCTTTCACCTTGTGAATCTTGGCGCACATATCCATTTCGAAAAACATGTCCAGCCGGTTGTTGCTGGCACAGCCATCGGTCCCCAGGCCTGCGGATATGCCGGCATCAAGCATCTCTTTAAGCGGGGCAATGCCGGAGCCGAGCTTCATGTTACTCTGTGGGCAGGTTGCAACCTTTGCCCCGGTTCGGGCCAGAATTTCTATCTCCTCCTGCTCCAGCCAGACACAATGGACACAGATGGTGTCCCTATCCAAAAGGCCAAGGTTTTTCAGGTAGCGGACCGGGCTTGTCCCGTGCTGTTTTCGAACCTGCTCCACTTCAGCCCTGGTTTCCGCCAGGTGAATAAAGAATTTTACGTTTTTGCGGCGTGCCAGCTCCTTGGCGCGCTGCAGGGTTTCAGGCGAACAGGTATACGGTGAATGGCAGAAAACCGCGGGAGTGAGCAGGCTGTTCTTACCCTGCCAGCGTTCAATAAACTCTTCTGCAGCAGCAACATTTCGGCCTGGATCCGGAACACCAGGAGCCGGGAAGTCGATGATACCCTGGGCCGCAACAGACCGAATACCGCACTCAGCAAAGGCCTCCGCCACCTTGTCTTCAAGGAAGTAACCGTCCGCTACAGTTGTTGTTCCAGAGAGGATCATTTCAGCAGCTGCAAGTTTTGTACACCAGTAGACCATCTCAGGGTTGACGCTTTTGGCCTCAGCCGGGAAGATATGCTCATGAAGCCAAGCCATGAGGGGCAGGTCATCAGCCATTCCCCTGAACAGGGTCATGGGTGCATGGGTGTGGGTGTTGATCAGGCCGGGTATGACGAGGTGGCCGCTGCCGTCAATAATAGTATCGGCCGTACCTGTGCCGGTGAGATCGGCCATGACTCCCAGAGCCACAATTTTTCCAGCCCGGATGGAGACATAGCCATCCCGGATAAGTTCGGGCAAACCAGGGGCCAGCGGCAGCAGGGTGCTGTTGGTGATCAGAATATCATTAGCCATAGCCTTCATTTATCATCGTGGTTACAAATTGTATTCAGATTAATGTTTATATTCTATGCAGATCAGAAGGTGATTGACAAGCCTTTGAAGATTTTAATAAAATGTTCATTCCGCGCGGGAATTACCTGCATCTGAGAATTTCTCCAGAAGCACTTTCACCATTGTTAAAAACGTGTACAGACCATTATTTTCTCGCATCGGCAGAAAGCTGCGGTAAACTAAAAAAACACTATTCCATAATTAAATTGAGGTGTCCATGCCAGAAAATGAGAAAATCAGGGTCCTGTTCCTGTGCACGGCCAACGCTGCCCGCAGCCAGATGGCAGCCGGGATTGTGCAGCATGACTTCGGCGACAGGATAGAGACATATTCGGCCGGCACAAATCCCAAGGGGGTGAGCCGGCTTGCCGTCATGGTCTTGGATGAGCTCGGCATTGATATAAGCGGAGAGACCTCAGACCCCCTTGACAAGTATAAGGACATGCACTTTGACTATGTCATTACACTGTGTGATGACGCCAACGAGAAATGCCCGGTATTTTTCGGCGGCGTCAACAGGCTGCACATGGGGTTTCCCGATCCGCCCCACTCCAATGATCCAACCCCTGAAAACCTGCAGCAATTCAGGGAAGTGCGGGATGCCATCCGTAAAGGGATGAGAGAGTTTTTCAGCCGCATACTCATGAAAAGCTGAAATTGATGACTTCGTAAATGGGTATAAATTTCAAAAAACTCGCGGTCATTATCCGGGCTTGAAAATCTAATTGATTACGGACGCACTACCTGAAAATATTTGCTTCACTAACCGAAGCGACCGGTAATATAGTCTTCCGTCAAGGTGTGTTGCGGGTTTGTGAAGATTTTCTTGGTCTCGCCAACCTCTATGAGATCTCCCAGATGAAAATAGGCGGTTCTCTGTGACACCCGGGCAGCCTGCTGCATTGAATGGGTGACTATGGCAATGGTATACTGCGCCCGCAGTTCATCGATCAATTCTTCAATTTTTGCTGTTGCAATGGGGTCAAGAGCAGAGCACGGTTCATCCATGAGGATGACTTCGGGGCTGACCGCAATGGTCCTGGCAATACAGAGACGCTGCTGCTGCCCGCCCGAAAGGCTTGTGCCTGAATGATTGAGCCTGTCTTTAACTTCCTCCCAGAGACCTGCTTTTTTAAGTGATGTTTCAACAATCTCATCTTCTTCCAGCTTATTGCTTACCAGGCCGTGAATGCGGGGTCCGTATGCAATATTGTCGTAGATGGATTTGGGAAAAGGGTTTGGTTTCTGAAAAACCATGCCCACCTGGGCGCGGAGCGGAACAACATCAATATTTTTATCATAGATGTCCAGGTCATCGAGGCGAATATCACCGGTGACCCGGCAGGTTGGGATGGTGTCATTCATCCTGTTCAAACAGCGAAGAAAAGTCGACTTTCCACAGCCGGATGGGCCAATCATGGCTATAACCTCATTACGGCCAATATCAATGGAAACATCTATGATTGCTTGCTTGTCGCCGTAAAAGACATCTACTTTTCGGCAGGTCATGCGGGGGTTGTCAGATTCGATCCGGCCTACCGTGCTTCGGTGCTCCCGGGTATATTTTTTATGTGTTACCATGGCAAGAAACCTGTCGAGAGTTCAGGGTATTGTTATTTCAGAGTGAGTGGATTCAGTTTTTGCGCATCTTCACGAAATGCTGCCCGCTCTTCATCCGGCATGGGGATCATGCCCTTGTCTGCAAGATAGCCATCCTCGCCCCATGCCTTTTCACTGGTGAATTCATTCAGGAATTCATTGAAACCAGGGATGACCCCGGCATGGGCTTTTTTTACATAGAGATAAAGAGGTCTGGAAACCGGGTATTGCCCTTCGGCAATGGCTTCAAAGGTCGGTTCAACGCCATCAATCAAAGCGCCCTGGATCTTGTCCGTATTCTGGTCGAGGAAACTGAACCCGAATATACCTACGGCATCAGGATTGACATCAAGCTTCTGCACGATCAGGTTGTCGTTTTCACCTGCTTCGACAAAGGGACCGTCTTCCCGCATGGTGTGGGCGATTTTCTTAAATTCTGACTTATCACTGTCGCTTAAGGCTTTGATCCAGCCGAAATCTTCTGCGCCTGTCTCCATTACGAGCTCCATAAAGGCATCACGGGTGCCTGAAGTGGGGGGTGGACCCAAGACTTCAATTTTTATGTCCGGCAGTCCAGCATTTATATCACTCCATTTGCTGTAGGGATTAGGAATGAGGGAGGCCCCGCCTTTGGGGTCAGGAACTTCTTTGGCGAGAGCCAGAAAAATCTCCTTGCGTGTTACTTGCAAAGGTTTAACTTTTTTTGAATTGGCCAAAACAATGCCATCGTAGCCGATCTTGATTTCAATTATGTCTTTGACGCCATTTTTATCGCACTGTTCAACTTCGGATTTTTTTATTCTGCGGGAAGCGTTGGTCATATCCGTGAATTCTACACCAACCCCTGAACAGAAAAGTTTAAGCCCCCCTCCGGAGCCGGTTGCCTCAATTTTGGGTGTCTTGAACTGTGTCGTTTTGCCAAATTGTTCAGCGACGACCGTAGCAAACGGATAAACAGTTGACGACCCTACAACAGCGATATAATCACGGGCCTGAGCCTGTGACAGGCCTATTCCAAAACTAAAGATCAGTATCCAGAGTAAAGGTATTGTTTTAAATGTATGCATAACGTTCTCCTTACATTAATGGGAAATATTTTAATGCTACTGTTATTGACAAGAGAGATGCATC